>CAXUJE010000349.1:0-6165 GCA_964251035.1 uncultured Acetobacteraceae bacterium | reverse complement strand
GCCGCGCCCTGCGCTGCGGCCGGTGCGGCTTCGTCGTCCAGGCCCTGCCCCAAACGGCCTGCATGCTCCTGGCCGCAGGACGACTCGTTCAGGAGTTCTGAAAACCGCGCCTTGTGGTCGTAGATTGCCTGTTCTCTATCGGTGTCCTGGATGCTATGCAGCAAACTGTGGTCTGGACGGTAATCTTCTTCGCTTTCGCGGCCGCAAGTCCGGCCTGCCTCGCCATTGGCGAGGTCTTCACTCTCGAGGTGCGCGCCATCGCCATCAGGTTTTCCTACGCCGTCAGAGCCGCGCCTGGCGGCGTCTGCGGCCCAGCCGTGTCCGGCCGGCTCATCGAAAGCGGCTCGCGCGATTGATCCCCATGGCCTATCTGCTCGGCGGCGTGCTGATGGTCGCGGGCGGCTTGGTACAGGCTTGGCTCGGCATCGACTGCCAGCGGCGCAGCTTGGCGGATGTGGCCCCACCGCTTTGCCCGGCTCCAGCAGCTCACCAGGCTGGCGGCGGCAAGCGACATGCCTGACGCGGTGCAGGGAGGCGTGCCCCGGCCTGACCGTCGCGAGCAGTCTCAGCTCGTATCGATCCTGGCCCTGCTCCTGAGCGTTTCGCTGCTCATCGCCGGGACCAACCTCCAGGGCGTGCTGGTGCCTCTCCGCCGCCAGCTTGAGGGATCGGGCATGCAGGAGATCGGCTTGCTCTCTTCTGGGTGGTCATTCGGCTTCGTCCTGGCCTGCCTGACCGTAGGCCGGATCATCAGTTCGGTAGGCCATGTCCGCAGCTTTGCGGCGCTTGCAGCGACCAGTGGCGCCACCGCCTTGCTTCTGCTGCCGCTGAACGGCGACACCACGTGGATCCTTTTGCGCGTCGTCATCGGCTTCTGCTTCGGCGGCCTGTCCCTCATCATCGAGAGCTGGCTCAACGAACGCAGTGGAAACGAGCAGCGTGGCGCGATCTTTGCGGCATACATGACGATCACCCTGCTGGCTTCGCTGTGCGGAACCCTCAGCCTGGCCTTTCTCGAACCGATGGAGAGCCTGCCATACACACTGATGGGCGTGGCGGTGGTGCTGTCGATCGTGCCTGTGGCATTGACCCGGGCACCGCTGCCGAAACCGGTTGAACCATTCTCTATCCATCTCGTCGCGCTGTACCGGGTTTCCCCAACGGGCGTTTTCGGCTGCTTCGCGGTCGGCTTGGTCAGTGGAGCCTTTGGAGGCCTGCTGCCGGCGTACGGCCTTGCAATGGGACTATCGACACACGCGGTCGCCGTCCTGTTGGCCGCCGCCCTGGTTGGCGGGGCGCTGGCCTACTATCCGGCTGGCGTGCTGTCCGACCGGACAGACCGCCGGATCGTCATAATCGCCCTGGCTTGCCTGAGTGCGGCCTTGTGCGCCGTGATCCTGTGGCTCCCTCATCCGTCGTTCACCAGCATCCTGTTCGTTGTTGGCGCATTTGGCTTCTGCCAATATCCACTGTATGGCCTATGCGTCGCCCTGGCGAACGATCGGGTACGCGAGCAGTCCTTTTCCGAAATCGCCAGCGAACTGCTGATCGTCTACGGCACTGGAACCGTGCTCGGCCCCCCGGTGACGGCCGCGATGATGCACTACGGCGAGCATCTCTTGTTTTTGTTCATGGGCGTGGTACTCTTGCTATTGGCCAGCTTCGCCCTGACGCGCACGCGGCGCACGCAACGTACGCCGCCGGAGCTGAGGTTCAAGGCCCACCCGCTTGGGATGGCTCCTCATTCGATGCAGCGGTTCCGTCCACGCAGGAACCATGAGGGGGCGGATAGATGACCGATGCTAAATGGCACAAGGCGGCAACATTCGCATTCGCGATCGGAGTAGCTGGATGCGCCCAGCCAACTGGCCCGGTGTTCGGCGAGTGGCAGGGCGAACCGCCCGGCCGTAGCCTGAACGTCCCGAAGTCTGTCGATTTGGTGCTGGATGGCACGCCGGACGCGCAGTCCGGCGCTTACCGGATCGCCACCACCGAACATGACCCGTCAGTGTTCAATAACCATGGGACTCGGCGCTGGGGCGGCACCTGGACGCGCAGCACGCGAATGGTGGATGGCCGGGAGCTGACGGTCATCACGCTGCACGACCACCTGCCGGACGATATCGGCGACTACTACCTGGCGTCGGACGGTAGGTTGCACGCGCTGGACCCAAACGGGAAGATCGATACAAGCCCCGACGATGCACTCTATACATTGTCTCCGGTCCAGCCGCGGACCTGACTTGACCTGCTCCCACTTCTTGAGCCGGTCCGAGCTGGAAGATCCAGTTTAGGACTGGGCTGGAAACGCGGAGGCATCATGAGGCGTCGAGGTCCACGGAGGCGCAGATCGCCTTTTTGCGGCAGGCGGAAGAAGGGACGGCCACCGGCGAGGCGTGCCGCAAGGCAGACGTCAGCGAGGCGACGTTCTACGACCGGCGGAAGAAGTATGCCGGTTCGATGCTGTCGGAGATGGAGCGGCTGAAGCAACTGGAGGAGGAAGACGGCAAGCTGACGAAGCTGGCCGCCGGTCTTCCGCTCGGCAAAGCAATGCTGCAGGACGTGCCGAGTTATGCCGGGGTTTGGGTGGTGCCGTGATCAGGCGGCGTTCTGTGATGGCATGTCGTTGACCTCGACGCCGTTGCGGAAGGTGACATCCCCGACGATCTTGGGCAACTGGTCCTCGCCTTTCAGCATGCGCCAGGTTTGGCTGCCACCATCACCAGCTTGAACACCATGAGCCGGGCCGTGTCCTGCGACGGCGCGCCCTTGGTGCGGGCAGGCGGCCTCCGGGCTTGGCCGCCGTTTCGCGCAGCCGCGCCAGCGCCGCTCCGATGCAGGCACCGCATGCGGCCACCTTGGCCTGGTAGGCGTCACGCAGTTCCAGCGCCTGGGCCAACGCGAACAGGTGCTCCTCGCGGCAGGGGCCGGTCAGCGCCTGGCGGACCGTCTCGGCCGCAGGTGGGCGCGCAGGGCCGCAAGCCCGCCCTGCGGCCGGAAGCTGCCCCGCAACGGCCCGTGTCCGTGCAGCCGCTGCAGCCACCGGGCGCCGGAGCAGGATGGGTCGGATTGCTCGTTGCTATCCTGCGATCCATGGTGCGGTTGGGGCGATGTTGCTTTTTTAACACAGTGTGTGATATAAGGCCGCGGCCTACAAAGACTGGTTGCTACGGCCCGCATGATTTGCGACGGATAGCTTCCTCCTGATCCTTGACACCTGCCAGGAAAATCCGTTCCCTAACCGTAAGCTGGAGATGGCCTTGATGAACCAGACATTGCTAAGTTCGGCCGCTGTCGTTTGTTTCGTACTTTGCAATGGTGTGGCCTTTGCACAATCATCAACCAGTACGACTTTGCTGCCAGACGCCAGAAGTCTGGCCGGTGCGGTCAACGCCACGGACGTTCCGGAGCCAGGATCGATCCGCGTGCGCCTCGGCGGCCACGTGAATTTCTACGCCGCCGCGGTTTACGACACCGGGAACAAGGCCCCTGGCTACAAGCAGAACAGCTATGGGTTTGCCGACTACGCCCACCTCAACCCCTCGGTGGACGGGGTGGCGGCGAACGGCCTGCGCTACGGGACGTTCGTCGACATCTGGAACGAGAAGCCCATCACGCCGGGGGGCGGCACGGGCGGGAGCATTTCCAACGTCGACCGCACGGCAGGCGCGCTCTACGTCCGCCGGGCCTGGGTTTACGCCGGCACTGCCTCGGCCGGCACCATCCGGGTGGGGTCGGGAGACTCGCCCGCCGGCCTGTTCCAGACCGGCACGTTCGAAAACTTCAACGACGGTGGGTGGAACGGCGACGTGCCGAGCTTGGTCAGCGGCAACGCCGCGCCGACCTGGCCGTTCGCCCTGGTGGGCAACCTCTACACGCCGACCAAGGCCACCTACCTGTCGCCGCAGCTCTATGGCTTCGAGTTCGGCGTGTCCTACGAGCCGAACACATCCCAGTTCACGACGTTTGACGGCTCGTGCGGCGTTGCCAGCACTGGCTGCGCCCGCCTCTCGGCTTCCAACCAGGCTGCCGACCTGGCGCGCCGCACGAACATGGTCAACCCTGAGATCCGCTACCGCGGCACCTTCGGCCCCATCGGCATCGCGGCGGAGGCGGGCTACATGGGATCGGGCCACGTCCGCCCGGATACGAGCGGCCCTGGCTCCACGATCACTGCCACCACTGCCAACTACCGGGGCTTCAACATGGGGATCGGCGGCCTCGCCATCACCTATGGCGGCTTGACCGTGGGCGGGCACGTCCAGGCCGGCGCTTTCAACGGGCAATGGGGCCTTGCTCCCGTCGGGGGACCGGATGCGTTCGCCTGGATCGCCGGAGCCTCGTATGCGGTCGGTCCGATCATCGTGGGTGGCTCGTTCTTCCAATACAACAGCGCCGGAAACAGCTACACCAGCCTTGCACCTGTCTACCGGGGAGTTGGTCAGGAGCGCGAGCGAGGCATCGCTGCCGGCGGCACCTATACGGTGGTGCCAGGCCTCAGCGTGTTTCTCGATTACCTTTATGGCGACCGGAAGGAAAGCGGCTACGACCTGCTGAACAACGTCGCTGGATCAACTGCCAACAACACCACGAGGGCTCAGGTCGTAAGCATTGGAACCCAGCTTCGCTGGTAGATCAAGCTTGGCAGGAGGGTATCCAGATGGGCTTTTCCCATCTGGGTGCGATCATATTCAGGCGCGGTTTCCACAACCACTCTAAGTCGGGTGGGTCTGGGCTTTAACCGATCGCGCCGGTGCCCATGTGTGGGACCTGCAGAGATAGGGACAGCTTTGGGCACCAGGATCTTGGGCCTGACTGCAACAGAGGCCGGATGCTGCAGGGAACCCTATGCGCCGGCATTGCCAACTTGACGGGCATGGACGCGACCAGAAACCACGAAGCGGGTCGGATGCGCACTGAGACCCATCCGACGCGGGCAGCACCGGTCGCCTCGGCCCAGGGCCGGGAGGCGCGGGTATGGGCGGCTCGATACAAGGCGGCGGGGCAGCGGTGGGCGTGTCGGGGTGACTTGAGCCGCCTGCTTGCCGCGCCGGCCCTTCGCGACGATATCCGGCACCGTGCCATCCTGGCCATGGCGTGGCAAAGCCAGGGCGGCACGCCTGCCATCTTCACCGCGGCCTCGTCCAAGCGCCGCTTGCCGCCGGCCTGAGGAAACCGGCCTTCAACCAAGCTGGCGACGTCCATGAAGGTGCAGAGTAGTCGAAGCAACGCCTTGACATTGTCAAGAACGCTTTTTACAACCCGCAAGTAATATAGGAGCGTCAAAATGCGTGTCAATATTTCTTCCCTAGCTCGAATCATGGTTCTTGCTGCGATGATGACCGATGGAGGCATCGCGCATAGCTTCGCTCAAACCACCACGACGGCAGTCACGCCGGACGTTGGAACCGGCGCCACGACCGGCGCCACAAAGAGTGCGCAGCGGCCGGCCCGGCGTCGCCGCGTCGTCAGGCCTACAGCGAACGCGGCCGCTCGGAACGAGGGCCCGTCCAGCTCGGTGACTGGCAACGGGTATAACGACCTGGGCAACGCCAACTCGGGCCTTCCCAGAGTTCCCAATGCCCCTGCTGCGAGTGGCAACGGGTCCACAGGCGGTCACTGAGACCGACTCATACCAGGTTTTCCAGCATGTGCTTCCGGCATCGGGGCTGCTGCAAGACTGGGAGTCAGGCGGCGACCGCCACTAGCGGGTAAGGGTCTTTGGCTGGAATTTCTGGCCCCAGCCGGCGGCTACCGGGTCCGATGCCGCGGGCGGCACTGCGAGGCAGGCTGGGGCCGTCCGGCGTGACCGTCTCGGCACGGCAGCCCGGCATGGGGCAGGCTTGTCCATGTCTTGCTCCAGCGGAATGGCGCGCCGCCACCGTCCCGGCACGGGCGGCAGACGCGGCGGGTCGGACCCGCGCCGGAACCTTGCGTCAGCGGCGCTCCTCGCAAACGAAAGCCAGGCCCAATGCTCCCGGTTCGCCGCCGCCGCCGGGCCTGCGGGTCACGGCCGTCCAGACCATCACGCCCAACGTCGCCACGTAGGGCGCCATCAGCAGGAAGTACTGCGGCGTCTGGATGCCCGCGGCGGCGATGCGCGGTACCAGTGATTCGATGCCGCCGAACAGCAGCGCCCCGAACAGCGCCCGCCACGGCCGCCAG
>CAXUJE010000348.1:0-6171 GCA_964251035.1 uncultured Acetobacteraceae bacterium | reverse complement strand
GGCCAGGGCTATCCTGCGCGACGCCGCCGGGCACCTGGCCGCGACGGCCCGGAGCGCCGCGTCCGCGCTGCCGCCGGGCGCACCGTGCGCGGTGGTCGGCGGCCTCACGCGGCTCGGCGCCCCGCTCATGGACCGGCTGGAGCGCCTGCTGGGAGAGGCTGGACTAAGGCTCGTGCCCGCGCAGGGCACGGCGCTCGACGGCGCGCGCCTGCTCGCCGCCGGAACGCACTGGCCCCATGAGGCGCATATCATACGCTGCCGCCCAGGCCGAGGCTTGGCATGAGCCTTGCAGCGCCGCTTGCTTTGTTTTCAACTCGCCGTCAGTCCTCCGAAACGAAGGAGATCAGAATGGGTATTCCGAATCTGCTGCTTGCGGTTGGCCTCGCCTGCGGGCTGGCAGCCGGCATTGGCCCGCACCAAGCGGGGGCGAAGGAGTGGAAGACCATCCGCTTCGGCATGGACGCGAGCTACGCGCCGTTCGAGAGCGTGAACCAGAAGGGCGAGATCGTCGGGTTCGAGGTGGACTACGCCCGCGCGATCTGCGCCAAGCTGGAAGCCACCTGCACGTTCCAGAACCAGGATTGGGACGGCATCATCCCGTCGCTGCTGTCCAACAAGTTCGACGTGATCTTCTCGTCCATGAACATCACGGACGCGCGCAAGGCCAAGGTGATCTTCTCCGACGTGTACTACGCGACGCCGCCCGTCTGGGTCGGCCAGGCCAGCGAGAAATCCAAGGACATCAGCCCGGCGGCGCTCAAGGGCAAGTCGATCGGCACGCAGTCCTCCACGATCCACGCCAACTTCCTGGAGAAGTTCTACCCGGATTCCGACATCAAGCTGTATCCGACCCAGGACGAGCCGAACCTCGACTTGGCCAGCGGCCGGCTGGACTACGTGATGGGCGACGTGCTGGTGGAGCAGGACTTCGTCAAGAACAAGGGCAACGGCTGCTGCGCGATCCTGTCGGAGGTCCAGCGGGTGCCGGGCATCCATGGCCCGGGCGTGGGCGCTGCCTTCCGCCCGGACGACGCCGACCTGCAGGGCATGTTCAACAAGGCCATCGCCGAGCTGGACGCGGACGGGACCTACAAGACGCTTGAGAAAAGGTACTTCACCATCGACATCCGCGGGAAGTAGGCGGCCGTGACGGCGGCCGGCCTGCTGTTCGGACCGGACGGCTGGGGCGCGCTGCTGCTTAAGGGCGCCCTTGTCACCTTGGCGCTGGCGCTGGCGACGGTGCCGTTCGGCTTCGGCGGCGGGCTGGTGCTGGCGGGGCTGAAACTGTCGCGCTGGCGGGCCGTTCGGGCGGTGTCGGAGGCCTACACGACGTTCTTCCGCGGCATCCCGGACCTCTTGGCGCTGTTCATCGTGTACTTCGGGCTGCAATCCCTGCTGGACCACGCGCGGGAGGCCTTGGGCTTGGCGTCGCGCCTGGAGCTGAGTGCCTTCGTCGCCGGGGTGATCGCGCTGTCGGTCGTCGTGGCGGCCTATTCCGGCGAGGTCTGGGTCGCGGCGCTGCAGACGGTGCCGCCCGGCCAGGTCGAGGCCGCGCGCTCGCTCGGGCTGGACCGCAGGCGCGCCTTTTTCCTGATCGTGCTGCCGCAATTGGGCCGGGTCGCCTTGCCCGGCCTCGGCAACGTCTGGACGGTGCTGCTGAAAGACACGTCGCTGATCTCCACCCTCGCGGTCACGGACCTGCTGCGCGCGGCCTCGGAGGCCAGCAAGAACACGACGCGGCCGATCCTGTTCTACGGCGCTGCCGCCGGCATCTACCTCGTGTTCAGCCTCGCTTCCAACGCCGGGCAGGCGGTGCTGGAGCGCCGCGCCAACCGGGGCGTCGCCTGATGGATGCCCTGCACGGCCTGCTCGGCTTCGTGTTCAACGCGGACCTGCTGTCGCAGTACGGCTGGCGGCTGCTGAGCGGCGTCCGGGTCACGGCGGAGGTCGTGCTGCTCTCGGTCAGCATCGGCTTCGTGCTGGCCTACCCGATCTGCCGCGCCCGCATGTCGCGCAACGCGCTGCTGCGGAGCGGGGCCGCCGGCTATGTCACGGTGTTCCGCGGCACGCCGCTGCTGTGCCAGCTCTACCTCGTGTACTACGGCGCGGGCGAAGTCCGGCCCTGGCTGACGGGCGCCGGGGTGTGGTGGTTCTTCCGCGATGCGTTCTACTGCTGCATCCTGGCGTTCTCCTTGAACACCGCCGCCTACCAGGCCGAGATCCTGCGCGGCGCGCTCGGCTCCGTGGCCCGGGGCCAGCGGGAAGCGGCGGCGGCGCTCGGCCTGTCGCCCTACCGGGTGGCGCGGCACGTGGTCTGGCCGCAGGCGTTCCTTGCCGCGCTGCGCCCGCTCGGCAACGAGCTGATCCTGGTGATCAAGGCCAGCGCGCTGGCGGCCATCGTCACCTTGCTGGACCTCATGGGGCAGACCCGGCTGATCTTCGCCCGCACCTTCGACTTCTCGGTCTATCTCTACGCGGCGCTGATCTACCTCGCCGTGACCGAGGGCATCCGGCGGCTGTGGAACCGGATGGAGCGCGGCGCCTCCAAGCACGTGCGGCCAATTGAGCTGCCGCAGGTTGCCAACCCCGCGCGCCGCGGCGGGATGCCGATCCGCTCCGCCGAGTACGTGCCTCCGGGGTAGCGGGCCTCGCAAGGCTCAACCCGCAGGAACGCAGCCGCCCTGCAGCATGGTGACGACCTGGATGGCGGCCGTGGCGCGGTTCTCCACGCCGATCTTGGCGAACACCTGCTCCAGATGCTTGTTCACCGTGCGTGGGCTGAGGCCCAGGATGTCGCCGATGTCGCGGTTCGTCTTGCCGCGGCTGACCCACAGCAGCACCTCGGCCTCCCGCGCCGTCAGCTTCAAGCGGTGGCGGAGCACCTGCTCGTCCGCCGCCTGATCGACGCTCACCAGCCGCAACAGGATCTCGTCGGCGCTGATCCGCCCGACATAGGAGGCTTCGAGCATCCGCCCGGTCCGGGGCGCCGCGAACCCCAAGGGCCGGCACCGGTTGGGATGCGCGGCGCAGGCCAGGCCCCACGACACGACCGTTTCCGGCAAGGCGCGGACGGATGGCCCGGCGTCCGCCGCCTCCCCGGCGCCGAGCCACACGCCCGCCTGCGGCGTGGACCAGACCAGATCCCCCTCGCGGCTGATTGCCAGGAGGTAGCGGCCCGTGGTGTCAAGCGCCGCCTGCGCGCTCTGGGTCAGGCGCGCGTTGGCCAGGTGCACGCCGACACGGGCGACCAGCTCCGCCGGGGCGACCGGCTTGGTCAGGTAATCCACCCCGCCGGCGTCGAGCGCGCGCACGACGTGCTCGGTCTCGGTCAGCCCGGTCATGAACACCACGGGCACGCCCGCGTTCATGCGCCGGCGCTTCAGGCGCTCGCAGGTGGCGAAGCCGTCCAGGCCCGGCATCACCGCGTCCATCAGCACGATGTCCGGCGTCACCCGCTCCATCAGCGCCAGCGCTGCCGCGCCCGACTGGGCCAGCAGCACCGTGTAGCCCGCCGCCTCCAGCGCCGCGCTGAGCATCCCGAGCGTACCGGGCGAGTCGTCCACCACCAGGACGATGCTGTTGGGGCGGTCCGGGACGGTCATGGCGAGGACCCCGCCTGCATGCGGTCAAGCTCGGCCATGAACTCGTCAAGCCGGAACTGGGCCACCAAGGTCCGCAGCGCGGCCAGGGCCTGCGCCGCCGGGGGGTCCTCGGCCGCCATCTCGTCCAGCCGCGTGCGGATGCCGCGGACGTAGCCGATGAGGGCGAGGTCGCGCAGTTGCGCCGCCTGCGCCGGCTGGAGCGCCGCGGGCGGCCCCCGGTCCACCTCCGCCTCGATGGGCACGGAGGCGGGCAGGCCGGTCCAGCGCAGTCCCAGCTTTGCCGCGATGATGTCGAGCAGCACGGCGAAATCGACGGGCTTGGGGATCACCGCGTCATGGTGCGATCCCTTGTCCAGCGGGCGGCGCAGCTCGCCGGCATTGGCGGACACGATGACGATGGGCACCGTCCGGTGCCCCATGGCGCGAAGGCGCCCGGCCAGCTCCCAACCATCCATGCCGGGCATGGCGAGGTCGATCAGGAACAGGTCCGGCTCCGACCGCGCCGCCAGAAGCAGGCAGTCCGCGCCGCTTTCGGCCATGAGCACGGCGAAGCCGAGCGGGGCCAGCGCCTCCTCCAGCAACGCGCGGTGCACCGGGTTGTCGTCCACCACGGCCACCGTGCGCCGCGGCCCGGCGTAGCCGCCGATGGCGCGTCCGGCAGGGGCCGCGGGGCGGGGCTGCATGACCTCGGACAGCATCAGCCGGATGGTGAACTGGCTGCCGACGCCGGGCTGGCTCAGGAGCGTGATCTCGCCGCCCATGATCTGGGTCAGCAGCTTGGTGATCGTCAGGCCCAAGCCCACACCCGGCGCCACCGCCGCCCGGCCCTGGTCGATGCGCTGGAACGGCTCGAACACGCGGTCCTGGTCCGCGCGCCCGATGCCGATGCCGGTGTCGGAGACGACGATCTCGGCGATGGCCCCGCGCCAGCGGAGGCCCAGGCTGACGCTGCCTTGACGGGTGAACTTGATGGCGTTGGACAGCAGGTTGATGAGAATCTGCCGTAGCCGCCGCTCGTCCGTATAGACGACCGCGGGCACGCCGGGCGGCAGGTCGAACACGAAGCGCAGGCCCTTCGCCTCCGCCTGCAGCCGGAACATGTTGGCGATCTGGCCGAGGAAGTCCGGCAGGCGCACCTCGTCCCGGTACAGCTCGATCCGTCCGGCCTCGATCTTCGAGATGTCGAGCAGTCCCTCGATCAGCCCGGCCAAATGCTCGCCGCTGCGCCGGATGACGCCGATGCTCTCGCGCCGCGTCTCCGGGATGGCGGCGTCGTGCTCCAGCAGTTGCGCGTAGCCGAGGATCGCGTTCAGCGGCGAGCGCAGCTCGTGGCTGACGCCGACCACGAAGCGGCTTTTCGCCAGGTTGGCGGCCTCGGCCACCTCCTTGGCCTTTTGCAGTTGCGCGTCGGTGCGGCGATGGGCGCTGATCTCGCCGGTCAGCAGGCTGGTTTGCCGGTCGGTCTCCTGCTGCGCCACGCGCTGGCTGTCCCGCGCCAGCACCAGCAGCCAGGCCGCGACGCCGGCGATCACCGCCAGCACGAAGAACGCCTTCCAGAACGCCGCCGCGACGATGGGCGCGCCGGCCGGGGCGGTGCCGGCGATCTGCGAGTGGATGCCCAGCAGGATCAGCCCGATGGCGCCCACGAACAGCCCGAACACCAGGACGTACTGCCCGAGCGCGCTGCCCAGCGCCGCCTGCGCCCGCGCCGGCAGCACGGCGGCCAGCACCCGGCGAAGCTGCGCCGAGGCCCGGGCGGAGGCGGGCTTGCAGCGGTCATGGCAGCGCGCGTCGAGCGAGCAGCACAAGGAGCAGATCGCCCCGCAGTAGGCCGGGCAGAACGCCATGTCCTCCGGCTCGAAGCGGTTCTCGCAGACGGTGCAGCGCAGGGCGGGCAGGCGGGACCACCCGGCGCGCGGCTTGCGGGCCAGATAGAACCGCCCAGCGGTCGCCCAGGCGATCAAGGGTGCTGCGGCAAACGCGGTGCCGAAGGCCAGGAACGGCGACAAGGCCTGCGCCGCCGGGCCGAACGCCCCGGCATAGGCGCAAAGCGACGCCGCGACGCCGCCCGCCATGGCGCCGATGCCCACGGGGTTGAAATCGAACAGGTGGGCGCGCTTGAACTCGATGGAGGGCGGGCTGAGGCCGAGCGGCTTGTTCAGCACGAGGTCGGCCACCAGCGCTCCCACCCAGGCGGCGGCGACGTTGGAGTAGCCGACCAGGATGTGCTCGATGGCCGCATACACGCCGATCTCCATCAGCAGCAGGGCGATGGCCAGGTTGAACACTAGCCACACCACCCGTCCGGGATGGCTGTGCGTCAGGCGGGAGAAGAAGTTGGACCAGGCGATGGACCCGGCATAGGCGTTGGTCACGTTGATCTTCATTTGCGAGATGCCGACGAACGCAGCCGCCAGCGCCAGCGCCGCCGCGGGGCCGGCGACGTAGCCGAACGCCACCCGGTACATCTGCATCGGCAGCGCGGCCTCGTCGGCCCTCAGCCCATGCCCGACCGCGAGCGTCGCCAGGAACGACCCGGCCAGCAGCTTGAGCATGCCCGGCACGATCC
>CAXUJE010000347.1:0-6174 GCA_964251035.1 uncultured Acetobacteraceae bacterium | reverse complement strand
CTCCCTGGCCCGTCCCGCGCCCGCACCGAACCGCGGCTTTACTGAACTGCCGCTTGCACGGGGATCACCGCGCAGTGCTTGATGAGGCCCACACCATGCGGAGCAGCCACCGATGCGCGTGAGCGTCGTCCAGATGAACCCCGGCGCCGACAAGGCCGCCAACATCGCCCAAGCCGCCCGGCTGATCGACGGCGCCATCGAGGCCGACCGCCCCGGCCTGGTGAGCCTGCCCGAGATGTGGACCTGCCTTGGCGGCGACCGCGCCACCAAGCAGGCGGCGGCGGAGGTGCTGCCGGCGCAAGGCTCGAACGAGCCGGGCGGTCCCGCCTACGAGTTCCTGCGCCGGGTTGCGCGGGAGCGCGGCATCCACGTCCATGGCGGCTCGCTCGGCGAGCAGGCGGCGGACGGGAGCCGGCTGTTCAACACGACGGTGGTGTTCAGCCCGCAGGGCGCCGAGGTCGCGCGCTACCGCAAGATCCACCTGTTCGACATCACCACGCCCGATGGCCAGGGCTACCGGGAAAGCGCCAGCTACGGCAGCGGCGCGGCCATCGCGACCTTCGAAGTGGACGGCATCCGGGTGGGCTGCGCGATCTGCTACGACCTGCGCTTTCCCGAGCTGTTCCTGGCGCTGCGGCGGGCGGGCGCGGCGCTGATCCTGCTGCCGTCGGCGTTCACGGTGGCGACCGGACGGGACCATTGGGAGGTGCTGATCCGCGCCCGCGCCATCGAGACCCAATGCTGGCTGGCGGCCCCGGCCACCTGGGGCCGCCATCGCGACGGCGCGGGACAGGACCGTTTCACCTACGGCCACTCGCTTGTTTGCGACCCCTGGGGGCAGGTGGTTTCGACGGTGTCGGACGGCGTGGGCTGGACCACGGCGCGCGTCGACCTGCCGCTGCTCGGCCGGGTCCGCCGGGACATGCCAGTGCTTGAGCACCGGCGCGACGACATCTTCGGCCCCCAGGGCTTGCAGCCGGCATGAGGGCGCGGGCGCAAGGCCTCGCACCGGGGCGGCGGGCCTGATGTCGGACGCCAGGCCGCTGCTCGGAGTGCCCGAAACGCCCGGAGTTCCGTATTCCTCCGGCCCAGTCAGGCGCATCGCGTTCGTCGCGTCGCCGACGGTCCTTGCGACGGAGAGCCGCGAGCGCCTCGCGCTCCTGCACGGGAACTGCTCATTGCAGGAAGCAGACGTCGTTGTTTGCCTGGGCGGCGACGGCTTCATGCTGGAGACGCTGCACCGCATCATGGCCAACCAGGCGACGACGCCGGTCTATGGGATGAACTGCGGCTCGGTAGGGTTCCTGATGAACGCCTTTGCCGAGGACGACCTGCCGGCCCGTCTGGGCCGGGCGCAGGCGGCGGTGCTGCATCCGCTCCGCATGCACGCCGTCACCCATACCGGCGCCGTCGAGGAGGCGCTGGCGCTGAACGAGGTGTCGCTGCTGCGCCAGCTGCGCCAGGCAGCGAAGATCCGCATCACGGTGGACGGCCGGGTGCGGTTGCCTGAGCTGATCTGCGACGGCGTGCTGGTCTCCACGCCCGCGGGATCGACCGCCTACAACCTGTCCGCGCATGGCCCGATCGTGCCGCTGTCCGCCAACCTCCTGCCCTTGACCCCGATCAGCGCCTTCCGCCCCCGCCGCTGGCGCGGCGCCTTGCTGCCCAGCACCGCGGACGTGCTGTTCGAGATCCTGGAGCTGGACAAGCGCCCGGTGGCGGCGGTCGCGGACTTCACCGAGGTCCGCGACGTCGCTTCCGTCGCCATCAGCGAGGATCGGACGGTCGCCACGACGGTCCTGTTCGATCCGGAGCAGGGCTTGTCCGAGCGGATCGTCACAGAACAGTTCACCGTGTGAGGCGGGGGACGCCGAAGCCGTAGGAACCCGGCCACTCCGACGTCGTCGCCCACGCCCCCCTCACCCGTGTGTCGTGTCGCGCACCCTTTTCAAGCGGCGCCGAGTGCGGCGACGCTCATGGCCGGCACGGTGCGCGGCAGGATGCCCATCGCCTCGCTTGGCGCCGACGCCCGCAACTGGCTCAGGACGACGTTCGGGATGGACGGCACGGCCTGCTCGCGCACCGTGTAGCCGCGCCCCCAAACGGTTCCGATGATGTCGCCAGCGCCCGCCTGCGCCAGCTTCTTGCGCAGCTTGCAGATGAACACGTCGATGATCTTCACCTCCGGCTCGTCCATGCCGCCGTAGAGATGGTTGAGGAACGCCTCCTTGGTCAGCACGGTGCCCTTCCGCAGCACCATCAGCTCAAGCATCGCGTACTCCTTGCCGGTCAGGTGGACGGGCTGGCCGGACACCAGCACCTCGCGGTTTTCGGTGTTGAGCTGCACCGCGCCGATCCGCAGCGTCGGCTGGCTGTAGCCTTTGCTGCGGCGCACGATGGCCTTCATGCGCGCCAGCAGCTCGGTGCTGTCGAACGGCTTGGTGATGAAGTCGTCGGCGCCGACGCTGAACGCCTTCACCTTGTCCTGCGGCCGGGTCAGCGCGGACAGGACGATGACCGGCGCCTCGATCCGGCTGGACCGCATCCGCCGGACAACCTCGTAACCATCCATGTCGGGCAGCATCAGGTCGAGCAGGACGATATCGTAGTCGTAGTGGCGCACCAGCTCGAGCGCTTCTTCCCCGGTGTCGATGTGATCGACGATGCCGCCGTTCGCCTTCAGGGCCTGCATCACGTTGCGGGCCGTCGCGAGTTCGTTTTGAACCAGTAGCACACGCATGGGTTGTTCCTTGCTGATCGATAAAAATAATATGCAACTTATGCGTGCTTTTGTCCATACAAAATTCATCTTTATGGTGTATCAAGAGTGAGACACAAATTTAAATAAGACGGGTAGGGCTTGGCGGTGAACAGAATGCGAAACATCCGATGACGCCGAGCCAAGCTCAAACTAATGGGACGCCGCAGGGTGGCATCACCCAGCGGTTGCAGGCTGCTCCGGCTGCGATCGGCCAAGCTGGCGCGTTAAGCCTGCATGGACGGGTCGCCGCGATCTCCGGCATGATGGTGGAGGTCGCCGGGCTGGCCGGCCACGCCGCGGTGGGCGACCGCATCACTCTGGCGCCGCAGCCCGGCCCGGTGCAGCATGGCAAGGCGGGAGCCGCCGCCCGCGTTCCAGCCGAGATCGTGGGCTTCCGCGCGGGCCATGCGCGCGCGCTGGCGTTTGGCACGCTCACGGGCATCGGGCCGGGCTGCACGGCCGCCACGGCCCATTCCGGGGCGCGCAGCGCGCAGCTCGCCGTCAGCGACGGCTGGCTCGGCCGTGTCGTCGATCCCATGGGCTGCGCCTTGGATGGGCTGGGGCCGCTTCCCGCCGGCACGACGCCATGCCCGGTCAACGCCGCGCCGCCCTCCGCGGCGACCCGGGCGCGGCTGGGGCCACGCGTCGGCCTGGGCGTCCGCGTGCTCGACCTGTTCACCACGATGCGGCAGGGCCAGCGCCTGGGCTTGTTCGCCGGGTCCGGCGTCGGCAAGTCCACCCTGTTGTCCATGCTGGCGCAACGGGCGCAGTGCGATGTCGCCGTGCTCGCCTTGATCGGCGAACGCGGGCGGGAAGTTCGGGAGTTCCTGGAGGACGACCTGGGCGCGGAGGGTCTCGCCCGCTCGGTCGTCGTCGTCGCGACCTCGGACCAGCCCCCGCTGATGCGGCGGGAGGCCGCCTACTCCGCAATGACCATCGCCGAGCATTTCCGCGACCAGGGCAAGTCCGTCCTGCTCTTGATGGACAGCGTGACCCGCTTCTGCCTGGCGCTGCGCGAGATCGGTCTCGCCGCCGGGGAGCCGCCGGCCACCCGCGGCTATCCGCCCAGCGTCTTTGCCGAGCTTCCGCGCCTGCTGGAACGCGCCGGCCCCGGCCCGGACCGGGGGGCGGCCACCGGGCACATCACGGCGCTGTTCACCGTGCTGGTGGAGGGCGACGACCATAACGAGCCGGTGGCCGATGCGGTGCGGGGCATTCTGGACGGCCACGTCGTGCTTGACCGGCGAATCGGCGAGGGCGGGCGCTACCCCGCGGTGGACGTGCTGCGCTCCTTGTCGCGGACGGTGCCCGGCTGCAACAGCCCGACCGAGAACCGGTGGACCCGGCGCGCGCGCGGCATCCTGGCGCTCCACGCGGAGCTTGCGGACCTGGTTCGCCTGGGCGCCTACCGCCCCGGCACGGACGCCGCCTCCGACGAGGCGCTTCGTCTTGCTCCCGCAATAGAACTCGTGCTGCAACAGGGCCGGCACGAGTGGTGCGGCCTGGATGGAGCCTTCGACTCGTTGCGCATAGCTTTGGAGGAGCCGGATGAAGCATAAGGCTATTCAAACCGTGGCGCGCCTGCGCCGCCTCGCGCTCGACGACGCGAGCCAGGCCCTGTCCCGGGCGCTGGCCGCCGAAACCGCCGCCGCTGCCCGTGCCGACGAGGCCACCCGGCAGATCGCCGAGGAGGCCGCCGCGGCGTCGAGCCTGACCGGAACCGATGCCACCGTCGAGGCCTTCGCCGCCTGGCTGCCCGGCGCGCGCCAGCACGCCGCCGAAACGCGGGAAGCCTGCGAGCGCGCGGGCGCCGAAGTTGCCCGGCTGCGCGCCGTGCTGACCGCAAGCCGCGCCGCGTGTGAGGCCGTGGAGGCCCTCTTGGCGCAGCGCACGGAGGCTCAAGCCAAGGAGCGCGACCGCCGCGCGCAGGCCGAACTGGACGAGGCTGGGCGCCAGACCGAGCTGCGGTAGCGGAGTAGCCTGACGGCCAGACCCGGCCATCGCGGCGGCGCCCTGCCCGGCGGGCTCGCGCCCGGCGCCGCTTGCGTTGGGCGCTGGGCTGTTGGATATCGGCCCGATGCCAGACCTCGCAGCGTCCCTGCCCTACACCGTGCAGCCGTCCGTCCTCGTTTGGGCGGACCCAGCAAGCGGCACTCCCTCTGACCTTCGGGCCATGCAGTGCCCGAACTGCGGGTCGGATGACGCCAAGACGCTGGTGCTGACCTTCGACGGCAAGCACAGGAACGTCTCGCTGAAACCGCTCCATGTGCTGCACTGCCCGGCCTGCGGCTGCTCCTTCTACGACGACCAGAGTCCGCCCGACTACACCGACCCCGAGATGAACGACCACGGATGCGTGCCGTTCTACGTGCAGCAGGGCGCCGGGATCGGGTTGATCACCCGTCCCTTGGCGCAGGCCGCGCTCCCCCCAGGCAGCAGCTACATGGAGGTCGGTTGCGGCTACGGATTCGGCCTCGACTTCGCAATTAACAGCCGCGGGTGGAACGGCGTCGGCATCGACCCGGCGCCGCTTGCCGCGGTCGGCCGCGAGGCGCTGGATGTGGCCATCGAGCTGCGCTACCTGCGCGACGATGACGAGGCCCGGGGCACGATCGACGTGGTGATGGCGTCGGAGACCATCGAGCACGTGCCCTCCCCCATCGCGTTCGTCCGCACGCTGCGCGCCATGCTGCGGCCGGGCGGGCTGCTGGTGCTGACCACGCCGAATGGCGACGACATCACGCCCGACGCATCGCCAGGCGTCATCGTCTCGCTGCTGTCGCCGACGCTGCACCTGGTGATCCAGAACCCCGCAAGCTTCACCGACCTGCTGCGCCGGGCCGGCTTCGCCCATGTGGACGTGCAGGCCGACGGCCACTCCCTGGTTGCCTTCGCGAGCGATTCGCCCCTGGCTTTGGAACACGACCAAGCGGCGCTGCGGCGGTCCTACCGCGCGCACCTCGCGCGGCGGGCGGAAGCGTTCAACGGATCGAGCGACGTGCTCCTCGGGTTTGCCGGGCGCGCGTTCCAGGAAAGCGTGAACGATGGCGACATGATTGCCGCCGCCCGCGCCTGGGCCTTGCTGGTGCCGGCCTGCCGGGACCGCTTCGGCTTCGAACTCGACCAGCTCAAGGAGCTGCCGCCGGCGCTCGCGGCCTGTGATCTTGAGGTCATGGCCGGCCTGGTTCCCTTGAACCTGGGCGGCCTGCTGTATGCGCGGGGCATCCAACGCCTGAACGAAGGCGTTCCGCGGCCCGAACTCGAAGCGCAGTTCACCCTTGCGGCCCAGGCGGCCGCGGCGCTGCGCCGCGCGTTGAACCTGTTGTCCATGGAGGACGGCCAAACCGAGGACATCGGCTGGACAGCCTCGGCGGAGGCGCTGCTCTGCGCCGCAGCCGGAGGCGCCGCAGACA
>CAXUJE010000346.1:5299-6194 GCA_964251035.1 uncultured Acetobacteraceae bacterium | reverse complement strand
GGTTGAGGTCGTGGGCGCAGGTTTGGCACAGGCTGAGGGCTGTGAGCGAGCGCGCTGGCGCAGCCTGCGGCGCGGGCGGCGTGCCGTGGTGGGCGCGGGTGAGCCCATAGGCGCCGAGCGCCACCGCGGCGGCGACCGCCTCCGCCTCTGTGAAGGTCCCGAAGGCGTCGAGGCTGGCGGCGCCGAACGCTTCCGCCACGCGGCGCTGGGCGGCGGCGGGGGCCAGGGCGACGGTTGCCGGGCCGCGGCGGTCGGACCAGTCGCCGAGCGGCAGCTCGGGCGCGGCTAGGATCTCGGCCGGCTCCAGCCGGCCGAGCAGGGCCGGCAGGTCGGCGGGGGAGGGGGACGCGGTCTCGAACAGCCCGGTCGAGACATCCAGCCACGCGGCCCCCATCGCCTTGTCGTTCTGGGCCGCGCCGACGCGGGCCAGCGCCAGCAGCAGGTTCGGGCGGTGCGCGTCGAGCAGGCTGTCTTCCGTCAGCGTGCCCGGCGTCACGAGGCGCACCACGGCGCGGCGCAGCGGACCCTTGCCGGTGCGGCCGCGGGCCGGCTCCATCTGCTCCGCCACCGCGACACGGAAGCCGCGGCGGATCAGGCGGGACAGGTAGGCCTCGGCCGCGTGCACCGGGACGCCGCACATCGGGATCGGCTCGTTGTTGTGCTCGCCGCGCCGGGTCAGCGCGATGTCGAGGGCGGCAGCGGCGGCCTCCGCGTCGGCGAAGAACAGTTCGTAGAAGTCGCCCATGCGCAGGAACAGCAAGGCGTCGGGGTTGTCGGCCTTGAGCGCGAACCATTGGGCCATGGCGGGAGTCGCGGGGGGGGGGGGGGGGGGGGGGGGCGCCGCGGGGGGGGGGGGGGGGGGGGGGGGGGGGGGGGGGGGGGGGGGGGGCGGGGC
>CAXUJE010000346.1:0-5289 GCA_964251035.1 uncultured Acetobacteraceae bacterium | reverse complement strand
GAGTGGAAGACGCGCCTGCGGCGCTGGGAGCGGGGGACGCGCGGGCGGCGCTGGAAAGGTCCATCCTGCCATTCTAACAAGCTATGCCGCACCTGCGAAGCGGCTGGGTTACGCGCCCGGTTTGGCTGTCGTATGCAGGTTGACCTGACCGGACGCACCCGGCGCGCTTGAGGAGACGACCCATGGCTGACGGCATCATCGAACCGCGCGCTGGCCGCGTCTCGGCGGAGGAGGCGTTGGCGCTGCACTCGACCGGCCGCCCCGGCAAGCTGGAAACGCGGATCAGCAAGCCGCTGGTGACGGCGCGGGACCTCAGCCTCGCCTACTCGCCCGGCGTCGCCGAGCCATGCCTGCACATCCAGCGCGACGCGGCGCTGGCCTACGACTACACGACCAAGGGCAACATGGTCGCCGTCATCTCCAACGGCACGGCGGTGCTCGGCCTCGGCAACCTCGGCGCGCTGGCCTCCAAGCCGGTGATGGAGGGCAAGGTCGCGCTGTTCAAGCGCTTCGCCGACCTGGACGGCATCGACCTCGAAATCTCGACGGAGGACGTGGAGGAGTTCGTCAACTGCGTGCGCTTCCTGGGCGCGGGCTTCGGCGGCATCAACCTGGAGGACATCAAGGCGCCGGAGTGCTTCGTCATCGAAAGCCGGCTGCGCGAGCTGATGGACATCCCGGTGTTCCATGACGACCAGCACGGCACGGCCATCGTGGCGGCGGCCGGGCTGATCAACGCCTGCCACCTGACCGGGCGCAGCCTGTCGGACACGCGGCTCGTGGTGAACGGCGCGGGCGCCGCGGCCATCGCCTGCGTCGAGCTGCTGAAGGCGATGGGCGTGCGGCCGGAGCACGTCACGCTGTGCGACACCCGCGGCGTCGTTTACCAGGGCCGCACCGCCGGCATGAACCAGTGGAAGTCGGGCCACGCGGTCGCGACCGAGGCGCGCACCTTGGCGGAGGCGATGGCGGGCGCCGATGCGTTCTTCGGCCTTTCGGTGCGCGGCGCGCTCACGGCGGAGATGGTGCGCAGCATGGCGGCGCGGCCGATCATCTTCGCGATGGCCAACCCCGACCCGGAGATCACGCCGGAGGAGGCCCGCGCCGTGCGGGACGACGCGATCATCGCGACCGGGCGCAGCGACTACCCGAACCAGGTCAACAACGTGCTCGGCTTCCCCTACATCTTCCGGGGCGCGCTCGACGTGCGGGCCAGCACGATCAACGACGCGATGAAGGTCGCCGCCGCGGAGGCGCTGGCGGCGCTGGCGCGGGAGGACGTGCCGGACGAGGTGCACACGGCGTCCTCCGGCGGCGCCCGGCTGCATTTCGGGCCGGACTACATCATCCCGAACGCCTTCGACCCGCGGCTGATCAGCCACGTGCCCCCCGCCGTGGCCCGCGCCGCGGTCGAAACCGGCGTGGCCCGGCGCCCGATGGCCGACCTCCGCAAATACGCCCGCACCCTGTCCGGGCGGCTCGACCCCACGGCCAACGCGCTCGACGCCATCATGGAGCGGGTGCGGGCGAACCCGAAGCGCGTGGTGTTCGCGGAAGGGGAAGAGGAGAAGGTCGTCCGCGCCGCCGTCGCCTTCCGCAACGCAGGCTACGGCACGCCGGTGCTGATCGGGCGGGAGGACCGGGTGCGGCAGACCATGGCCGGTCTGGGCCTGGGCGTCGCGGACGGGATCGAGGTGCACAACGCCCGGCTGTCGCAGCACAATGCGCGCTACGTGGCGCTCTTGTATGGCCGGCTGCAGCGGCGGGGCGCGCTGGAGCGGGACTGCCAGCGCATGGTGAACCAGGACCGCAACGTGTTCGCGGCCTGCATGGTGGCCACCGGCGATGCCGACGCCATGCTGACGGGGCTGACCCGGTCCGCCGCGGTATGCTTGGACGACATCGGGGAGGTGATCGACACCGCCCCCGGCAAGATCAGCTTCGGCCTGACGCTGATGGTGGGCGCCCAAGGCACCATCTTCATCGGCGACACGCTGCGCCACGAACGGCCGTCCCCGGAGCAACTGGCCGACATCGCGATGGGCAGCGCCGCCGCCGCCCGGCAGCTCGGGCACGAGCCGCGGGTGGCGCTGCTGTCGCACTCGACCTTCGGCAACCCGATGCACCGCACCGTGCACGGCATCCGGGAGGCGGTGTCGATCCTGGACGGCCGCGGCGTCGATTTCGAGTACGACGGGGACATGAGTCCGGACGTGGCGCTCGATCCGGCGATCCGCGCGCTATACCCGTTCTGCCGGCTCACGGGGAACGCGAACGTTCTGGTGATGCCGGGCCTGCACTCGGCGCACATCACGTCGCGCCTGGCGCCGCGGCTGGGCCAGGGCAGCACCATCGGGCCGCTGCTGCTCGGGCTGTCGCAGCCGGCGCAGATCGTGCCGATGGGGGCATCGGTGAGCCAGATCGTGGATTTGGCCGGGCTGGCCGCCTATCAAGCCATTGGCGCCCAGGCTATCAAGAGCGCGTGAACCTATCACACGCGAACCTCTGGGCGGGACCGAAGCATTGGATCAAGCAAGCCTGAACCCCGTGGCCGGCGAGGAGCCGGCGCAGGTCGCGCGGCGGCTGAGAAGCATCTTCGCCGGGTCGATCGGCAACCTGATCGAATGGTACGACTTCTACGTCTACAACTCGTTCGCCATCTATTTCGCCAAGTCCTTCAGCAGCAGCACCGACCCGACGGTGCAGTTCCTCACCGCGTTCGGCATCTACGCCGTGGGCTTCGTCATCCGGCCCATCGGCGGCTTCATCCTTGGATACTATGCCGACCGGAAAGGCCGGCGCGCGGCCCTGACCCTGTCGGTCCTGCTCATGTGCGCAGGCTCCGGCCTGATCGCGGTGCTGCCGACCTACGCCAGCGTCGGCGTGTGGGCGCCGCTGCTCTTGCTGCTGGCCCGGCTGCTGCAAGGGGTGTCGCTGGGCGGCGAGTATGCGTCGTCCGCGACGTACCTGAGCGAGGTCGCCGGGTCGCGGCACCGCGGGTTCTACAGCTCGTTCCAATACGTCACGCTGATCGGCGGCCAGGTTGTCGCGGCGCTGGTGCTGCTGGTCATGCAGCAGGCATTCAACGCGGCGGAACTGGAGGCCTGGGCGTGGCGCATCCCCTTCGCCATCGGCGCGTTCGGCGCGCTGTATGGCCTTTACCTGCGCCGCAACCTGGCCGAGACCGAGGAATGGAAGCGGGCCAGCCGTGAGCCGCGGCGAAACCTGATCAAGGAGCTGCTCACCCATCCCAAGGAGCTGCTGCTGGTCTTCGGCCTGACCATGGGCGGCACCACGGCGTTCTACACCTTCAGCAGCTACATGCCGACTTATCTGTCCAACACGCTGAAGTTCCCGCGCGAGTGGGTGGCGGAGATCAGCTTCGTCACGCTGATCCTCTACGCCGCCATGCAGCCGGTGTTCGGCGCCATCAGCGACCGGATCGGCCGGCGCCCGGTGCTGATGTGGTTCGGCGTCATGGGCACGCTGTTCACCGTGCCGATCCTGACCGCGCTGGGGTCCGCGACCGGGTACGTCCAGGCGACGCTGCTGATCCTGGCGGCGTTGGTGATCGTGTCCGGCTACACGTCGATCAACGCCGTGGTGAAGGCGGAGCTGTTCCCCGCCGGGGTGCGGGCGTTGGGGGTCGGGCTGCCCTATGCCGTGGCGGCGTCGATCTTCGGCGGCACGGCGCCGCTGATCGCGCTGCAGTTCAAGGCGGCCGGGCATGAAAGCTGGTTCTACTGGTACGTGACGGTGCTCACGTTCCTGTCGCTGCTGGTTTATACGCTGATGCGGGACACCAAGGCGCAGACGCGGATGGAGCAGTGACGAACAGATTTCAGAATTCCCTCTCTATTGGTAGCGCAATCTTTGATTTTTGAGCACAGTTTTTCGATGCTTTAGCTGTGGTATGAGTCTGTCATAACTTTGGTTGCTTGATGTGTATCGATGTTGCAGGATCGGGCCTGATCATCCAGCAACGAATCGATCAACATACCAGAAGTTCACAAGCAACGTGTCCAGTAGTTCGGTGCCTGTTTTGCAGACATGCTCATCCTTCGCGCCAGTCGGTGCCGGCCTGGCAAAAACTCGCTGGATAGCAAACAAACCCGGCGCCGGGTTTTCCAACACGACGTTCATGCAGCCCGGCAGCTATGACGGCTTCCTGTACGATCAGTTTTGTGACGATACCGTTCCGATGCGTTATGTAAGCCGGGCAGAGGCGCAGGATGTCGAGTCGATGCGGATAGGGAGCCATCGTGCGCCAACTCCAGCATGTCCTGGCAAGTGCCGCTTCGAGAGCTGAGGGCTTTGCTGCAAATGATTTGAGCTGGAACCGTGTCACGCAGCAGCGTGAGCCAAGCCCGCCGATTGAGAGCTTGCCGATGCACAACACTGCGATCGCGCTTTTTATCCTGTCCTCGGTTGTAAGCCTCTTCGGGGGCTATCTCCGCGATAGGTTCGTATATACCGATGAGGGCCCGATTGCCGAGGACTTGAAAGATGTGTGCAAAGTCCAGAAGCGCCTGTGCATCGGGTTCTTCATCATGGCAGGCTTGGGATTGGCCTTTGCAGTCATCAATGTGCTCGCGTTCGGGATTTTTCACCTGAGCGATACAGACGCCTTTTGGACGGCGATCGCAGCCGGAGCTTGGTCAGCCGCCGTGTTGGTTTTGTTCGTGACGACTTACGGCGCCATGCACAAGGCAAAAACGATGTTTGGGCCTTGGTAGCGGCCGTATCAACAGGGCCTGAGCAAAGGTGGCCAAGCTCCCGATAGAACCATGTCCAACCGGGCACAGCCGACGCAGCCTTGGCTGCGCCGGCCTCGAAAAACTCTGCTGTGCTAACCCACAGCCTCGGCTTGACGAGCCATCTCAATCTTGGCCACGCCGTCGGTCAGCATCTCGATCCGGCCAGTGATCTGGCCGCCATCCTCGACCTGCAAGCGGCGGCAGCGGGCGGTGCCCAGCACCTTGCCGGTCGCCCGGACGATCAGGTTGCCGCGCACCGTCAGCGTCCCGTCGATGGTGCCGGCGATCTCCGCATCCTCGACCTCGACCTCGCCCTTGAACACGCCGCCTTGCGCGATGCTCAGCTCGACCGCATGGATCATCGTGGCCTCGACGGTGCCCTCGACGACGAGGCGCTCGGCGTCCGCGACGGTGCCTTGGACGGAGATGCCGCGGCCGACGACCAGGGTGCGGCGCTCCGACGCCTCGCGCACGCGCTCCGGCACCGGGACGGGGCGCGGCGGGGCGACGAGGCTCGGCGCCGGGTTGGCGG
>CAXUJE010000345.1:0-6205 GCA_964251035.1 uncultured Acetobacteraceae bacterium | reverse complement strand
TGGAGCAGGTCGCGTTCAGCGACATCGTGCTCATCAACAAGATGGACCTGGTCTCCGCCGGGCAGATGGCCGCCGTCGAGCGCCGGGTCCGGCAGCTCAACGCCATGGCCCGGATCTACCACACCGCGAACTCCGAGATCGC
Organism: uncultured Acetobacteraceae bacterium; assembly: GCA_964251035.1. Lineage (GTDB taxonomy): Bacteria > Pseudomonadota > Alphaproteobacteria > Acetobacterales > Acetobacteraceae > CAHJXG01. The sequence continues at coordinate 6,063 of CAXUJE010000345.1, read as the reverse complement.
GCTGTCGAGCATCCTCGGCGTCGGCGCCTTCGACCTCGTGCAGAAGCTGGAGGTGGACCCGGAGTTCCTGGGCGACCACGAGCACGAGCATGACCCGGCGATCGGCTCCTTCGTGCTCACGGAGCGAAGCCCGGTGGACGTGAACCGGCTGATGGCCTGGATGGGCGGCATGGCGGAGCGCCGGGGCGACGACCTGTACCGCACCAAGGGCATCTTCCATGCCAGCGGCTTCCAGGAGCGCCTGGTGTTCCAAAGCGTGCGGATGCTGACGACCCTGCGCCGCGACCGGCTTTGGGAGCCGGGAGAGGAGAGGATGACGCAGTTCGTCGTCATCGGGAAGAACTTGGACCGGGAGGAATTCGCAGCCGGGCTCGCAAGCTGCGTGTTCCGGTAAGCCCCACCCCATCACAGGAGCGACTGAATGGCCATTGAAGTTGGCGCCACGGTGCCGCCCGCCACGCTGAAGCAGATGGCCCCGGCCGGCATCGAGGACCTGGACCTCCTGCCGCTGCTGAAGGGCAAGAAGGTCATCCTGTTCGGCTTGCCGGGCGCCTACACGCCGGTGTGCTCGACCCAGCATCTGCCGGGCTTCGTGGCGGACGCGGACCGGCTCAAGGCCGGCGGGGTGGCGGCCATCGCCTGCATCTCGGCGAACGACCCGTTCGTGATGTCCGCCTGGGGCAAGGAGCATGGAGCCGGCGACAAGGTTATGATGCTGTGCGACCCGGAGGCGGCGTTCGCCAAGAGCCTCGGCCTTTCGCTCGACCTGGCCGGCCTCGGCCTGGGCGAGCGGTCCAAACGTTGGTCGATGGTCGTGGAGGACGGTGTCGTCACGACCCTCAATGTCGAGGACAGCATCTTCGACGCGCATGCGAGCGGGTCCGCCAACCTCCTTGCCGCCGTCCCGGCCTAGCGCTGCGGCGTCGGCGGTCCCCGTCATGCCGGCCGTCGGCGCCGACCCGGAGCCGGTTTACCGGATGCACGTGTTCTGCTGCACCAACCGGCGGCCGGACAGCCATTGGCGCGGCTGCTGCGCCAGCAAGGGCAGCAAGGCGCTGTGCGACTACATGTGCCGCCTCGGCATGGCGCTGGGCGCGCGCCGCATCCGCATCAACCATGCCGGCTGCATGAACGTGTGCGAGCACGGGCCGACCATGGTGATCTACCCGGACGCCGTCTGGTACCGATACGAGACCGAGGCGGACGTGGAGGAGATCCTCCGCCGCCACGTCATCGGCGGCAAGCGGGTGGAAAGGCTGCTGCTCAACATCGACCCGGGCACGCTGCATGGCTGAGCATGGCGCCGTGACCAACAATCGCCCACTTCCAGCAAAAAGGCCCACATGACCCGTGCGTTCAAGAACCTGTTCCGCGCCGGCCCGTCCAGCATGCGCGGGCGCACCGTCGGCCTCTACGCCTTCTTGGTCCTGGCGAACGCAGCCGCCTGGCTTTGGGCGTTCGCGCTGTTCCGCGAGCAGCCGATCCTGCTGGGCACGGCGTTGATCGCCTACGGCTTCGGCCTGCGCCACGCGGTCGATCCCGACCACATCGCGGCCATCGACAACGTGACCCGCAAGCTGATCCAGGACGGCCAGCGCCCGGTCGCGGTCGGCTTCTGGTTCGCGGTCGGGCACTCGGTCGTGGTCGCCCTGGGCGCCGGGGTCATCGCCCTGGCCTCGGCGGCGATGCAGGGTGGGTTCGAGGAGTTCAAGCAAGTCGGCGGCGTTATCTCGACCTGCGTATCCGCGTTGTTCCTGTTCGTGATCGCCGGGATTAACTTGGTCGTGCTGCGCTCGGTCTACCGCTCCTTCCGCAGCGTCCGGCGTGGAGAAGCCTATGTCGAGGAGGACTTCAACACGCTGCTGAACTCGCGCGGGCTGCTGGCACGCCTGTTCCGGCCGATGTTCCGCCTGGTGACGCGGAGCTGGCACATGCTGCCGCTCGGCTTCCTGTTCGGCCTGGGCTTCGACACCGCGACCGAGATCAGCCTGCTCGGCATCGCCGCGACGGAGGCGGCGAAGGGCGTGTCACTGTCCGCCATCATGGTGTTCCCCGCGCTGTTCGCCGCCGGCATGGCGCTGATCGACACGACGGACGGCGTGCTGATGCTGCACGCCTATGACTGGGCCTTCGTGAAGCCGATCCGCAAGCTGTATTACAACTTCACGATCACGCTGGTGTCCGTGGTGGTCGCCTTCGCCATCGGCGGCATCGAGGCGCTCGGCTTGGTCAGCGACAAGCTGCGACTGGCGGGAGGATTCTGGGGCGGCATCGGCGCCCTGAACGAGAACTTCAACGCGCTTGGGTTCGTCATCATCGGGGTGTTCGCCGCGAGCTGGGCCGCATCCGTCGCGTTCTATTATGCCCGGGGCTATGACCGGATCGAGACGAAAGCGGTCCGGCCGATTTAGGGCGCTTGGCCATACCGGTCTTGGCGCGTTCGGATGGCAAGCCCCAGCGTGGCCAAACCGTCTTCACCTTCGTTTGCCGCGGCCATGTCAGGCGGTTCTCTTGAACATTTCGAGCCGCCCGCCTCTGCAGGACATGGTCATCCCGTGGGGATCTCTGGGCATTGAAGCTCCCGTCCCGAAGACCGGCCGGAACCCCGGCCGGCTCCTGCGGGGATCAGTGACCCGAGATGACCTTCACCACCTGTCCATAGCCCGGGGTGACGCCGTAGTTGGAGACATAAACATCGCCATACGGGCTGGTCGCGATGCCCGTGGGCTGGATCAGTCCCTGGCAGGCGATGACGTTCTGCACGCCCGTGGGGGAGACATGGATCACCGAACCGCCGGGATCTCCGGACAGCGCCCCGTTGCTGACCATCTCCAGCGCGTAGGTGCCGCCGTCAGGGGCGGGCGACAGGCCGATCAGGTTCGTGAAGCCGGATGCGAACACCTTTGGGGCCTGCCCTTCCTGCACCTGCCAGATGTTTGATGTTCCCGGGACATACGGATAGCCGCTGTAATCGGCAACCAGGAGCCCCTGGCCATACGGCGCCGGCGTGATCCCTGTCGGCACGGAGTCCTCAAGGGAGGGGACGGGGCCGCCGGGGAAAGCAGGCTGGTTCACCATCTGCGGCGGGATGATGCCGACGACCGACACGTCGCCCTTTGACGTCACTTTGAGGATGGTGTGCGCGCCGCCGTCGGCCACGTACACATCTTCGCCGATGCTGGTCACGCCGTAGGGGTTGCTTTCCGGCGTCAGGGTGCCGTCGGGATTGGGCCGATTGTCAGGATTGTTGACATACTCGTAGTTGGCTGCCGAGGCGACCGTCTTGGTTTCCAGGCCGGACTTGTTCGCGCCCAGGGAGAGGAGTACGCCCATCTGGCTTTCAAGCGGTCCCAGGACGTTGGTCGCTTCTTGGGGACCGCCATTGCCGATGATGACGTACGGCTTGCCGTTGGCAAACGTGATGCCGTTCGGCCCGGTCGCCTGATCGACAAGCGGCGTTGCCAATGATGCCAGCGTGTTCGTGACCGTAGGGTTCTGGTGCTCCCTGATGACCGAGACCCGCCCCGAGTTGCCGAAGCAGTTGGTGGTGCCCATGAACGGGATGCAGGGCCCGGTCCCGCCGACGCCGGCTTCGGTGAGCCACAGCCCGCCGTAAGGGCCGAATGCCAGGCCGCGGGGGTGGTTCAGGTTGTCCGCCACCACCGGATATAGGGACGGCACCTCGCTTGACTTGATCAGCGTGGCGTTCAGGGTGCGGACCGAGCCGTCCGGCAGGTTGGTCACGGTCGAGAACGCGACGGGGGCGCCGAGCTGCGGCGTCCAGTAGTCTATGCCTGTGTCCAGCGCGCCGCCGGTCGCGGTGGTGGCGCCGTTCGGGGCGACCCACGCGTCGAAGTTGCCGATCCTGGTCGCGACGGTCTGCGTTCCGGTCACGTTCAGGTACAGGCCGGTCTGGCTACCCGACGGGAAGGCCAGGGCGTCGTTGTAGGATGTGCTCGCGGACCATGATCCCGGATAGAAGATTGCGGGCGTGGTGGCCGCCTCGTCGGTTCCGCCTGGACCCGCGTTGTCGCCGACGACCAGCAGGTCGTTCGTCGCCGGGTCTTGCTGGACGTAGAAGATCTGCTGCGGCGCGGGATTTGCGCCATAGATCGACACGCCGCCTGCCGTCAGGTTCTGCACCACGACGAGCGCCAGCGTGGGCTGTCCCTGGAACGTCCTCATCTCGACGGTTTCCACAAAGGTTCCGCTCAGCGGTATCGGGCCGGAAGGAGCGCTTCCCGACGGCGGCGTCGGCCCGCCAATGGCCGTTGCGGCGCCAGACGTTGCGGCGGGAGGCGTCCCGGAGGAGGGCGACCCGTCAGGAGGCGTCGCCGAGGGCGGCAGCGCCAGCATGCCGGTCTGCTCGTAGATCCAGTATTGCCCGACCTTGATAGTCGAGAGATTGGTGGCCAGGCCATGCGACGGCGGGGGCGGACAGTTCTGCGCGAAAGCCGCCACGCTCGGCATGCAGCAACTGGCAAGCAGCGCCGCGGTCCTGGCGCCCTTGGAGCGCCATGATGACATGGAAAGACGACCGCCAGCACGGCGGTCAGCGGGGAGTGAATAAGTCATCAGTATTCCTATGACGTTGTGCCAACAAGCGGTTGAACGGCACGCCCTCCCCAAAACGGGGCAGCAGCGTTCTAAACAAAATTATATCGAGACTACATGCTATGCGCGAAGGGTGTGACAGATGCCCGCGTTGAAGCACTCCGCATCAGTTGCCCCTGCCAAACAGTCCTCATAAACCTAAGACCCAAGCCTTATAGAAGGGTTTGGGATTTCATAAATTAACTTACTTTAACGGCACGCACCGCATTTGCTTCGTGCCAGCTCTGACCTGCACATTCAGCAATATCGTTAAGTTCAAATAATAACTTGAATCAGGACTTGATTACACTGAGCATCTTGTTCAGAAGATGCCCATATGAGTCTATGCAGTGGTCTTGCCAGACGCTTCCGAGCTTGAACCAGCTTCGGAACGAGGCCGTCCGGCACATCGGGCCATCCGATGCTCATGGCCGGACCGCGGCGACCTCGATCTCCAAGAGCCACCCTGGGTTCGCCAGGCCCGCGACTTGCACCACGAATATGGAACACGGTCAGCTTGAGCACGTCGCCCAGCGTCAGTCCCAGTCCCTTGGGCGTGCTGGCGATGCTGGTCAGCGCGCCGGTTGCTTGCGTCCGGGTGTCGCCGTAGGCCGCCAGGCCGCGGACGGAGGCGGCGGGATCGCTGACCGGGGGCCAGCCCTGCTGAGGACAACAAGGGGCTTGCCGGGCTGGATTTCGACGGCGGACAGGATCGAAAAGCCGGAGGGCAGCGGGTGGCGGACGACATCGTCCGCCTGTGCACCCGCCGCTGCGGCGGACGCCGCGGACAGCAGGAGCGCAGCGACGGGACGGCGTGGCACGAGGACCTGCGTTCAGTGGGCCTGCAGGGTGCGGTCCGCCACGGACGCCGCGGCCCCGGCGCGCGCCACAGCCACGAGGCTTGCCGGCACCGGATCGGCATGGTTGCCCCAGGCGCCGCGGACGTAGGAAGCGACGGCGGCGATCTGCTCATCGGTGAGCTGCGCCTTGAACGCCGGCATCCCGCCCCGGCCGTTCAGCAGCACCGCCGCGATCCGCCGGGGATCATCCTGCACCAGCGCGTCGCCGGCCAGGGCGGGAAAAGCCTGCGGGATGCCTTGCCCGTTGCGCTGGTGGCAGGCCGAGCAGTTGGCGACGAACAGCCCCTCCCCCGCCGGGTCAGCAGCTTGGACGGGGCCGGCCAGCAGAAGGCCGGCCAGCCCGCATGCGGCGCCGAGCCGCCGGGCCAGCACGTCACGCACTGGCTCGGCGGTGCAGCTTGGCGACCTGCAGCCAGGACGACTCGATGGCGCCGGCCTGCCAGCCGGTCAGGTAGCTGAGGTGCTCGCCGGCCAAATAGATGCGCCCGGCCGGCTGGCACAGCACCGGGTAGGCGGTGCGCCGGCCGTCTTCGTCCCACTCGGCCCACCCGCCCATGTTGTACTGGACCCGGTGCCAGGCGACGGAGAACGACTTCTCCACGTTCTCCCG
>CAXUJE010000344.1:0-6206 GCA_964251035.1 uncultured Acetobacteraceae bacterium | reverse complement strand
GTCCGGCGGCGGCTGCCGCGCCGGCTTGGCCGCGTTCCGGGCCGGCTCGCGCGGGGGCGCGCGCCCGGCGTCCCGGAGATGGCCGGGACGGGCAAAGCCGCTGCCGGGCCTTGCCGAGCCAGAAGGTTTCGCGCCGGCGGGCCGGTCGGGGTGTTTGCTGCGCATCCCAACCCTATACAGCCGAGCGGCCTCCAAGGACAGCCAGCCCGCGTCCTTTGAGGCTGCATCGCGCCCACGCTGGTTGACAGCCATCCCGGTTCGGCGCTACCCCGCCGGTCCTGCGGCCCTGCCATGGCCCGGCGGAGGGGTGCCCGAGTGGCTAAAGGGGGCGGACTGTAAATCCGCTGCTGTAACGGCTACGTTGGTTCGAATCCAACCCCCTCCACCATTCAGGTTGCCGCGGACCTTTCTGGCCGATATCGACCCTGCATTTCGTTCGGTATCGCATCCATTCGCGAAGTTTCTGCATGCCCATCGGCCTGCTTTGGTGCTATCCCACTGCGGCATCAGGATGAAGGGTGGCATAGGCAGCATGGCGGTAAAGGCCCGGAACGCGCCGCAAGACGAGTTCGCCGCCCGGCTCCGGCAACAGGAGATGGTCGCCGGCTTCGGCATGTTCGCGCTCAAGGCGACGGAGCTGGCACCCATCCTGGCGGAGGCGTGCCGCGTCGCGTCGCTCGGGTTGCAGACCAGGTTCGCCAAGGTGCTGCGCTTCCGGCCAGACTCCGACGACCTGCTGATCATCGCCGGGGTCGGCTGGCAGCCCGGCGTGGTCGGCCACGCGACGCTGGGCGCCGGGCTGAGCAGCCCGGCCGGCTACGCCCTGCATACGGGGGAGCCGGTGCTGTCGAACAACCTCGGCAAGGAGGACCGTTTCCAAACGCCTGAACTGTTGGTGGAGCATGGGGTCCACAGTGCCATCAACGTGGCGATCGACGCCGCCGACGCCTCGCTCCCGTTCGGCGTGCTGGAGGTGGACGGCACGGCCCGCGGCGAGTTCGTGGCGGCCGACACGGCGTTCCTGCAATCCTTGTCCAGCGTGCTCGCCGCGGCGCAGGTCCGGCACGAGACGGAGCAGGCCAAGGATGCCCTGCTGCGCGAGAAGGACCTGCTGATGCTTGAGGTGCACCACCGGGTCAAGAACAGCCTGCAACTGGTGCGCGCCTTGCTGCAACTGCAGGCGCGGTCGGCAAGCGAGGAGACGCGGACGCAGCTTGAGGCGGCAGCCGGGCGGATCATGACGATCAGCGCGGTGCACCGGCACCTCTACGAAGGGGGATCGGCGACGCAGACCGACGCGGCCGCCTACCTGCGCGCGCTGATCGGCGACATCCAAGCCATGGTCGATACGCCCGAGAACCATCGCGAGATCACTGTCCAAGCCGACCCCCTGCGCTTGTCGGCCGACCAGACCACGCCGCTGGGCCTGATCACGTCCGAGCTTGTGGCCAACGCCTTGAAGCATGGGACCGGCCGCGTGCTGGTCAGCCTGCACAGCGCGCCCGGCGGCCTGCAAGTCCAGGTCGAGGATGAAGGGCCGGGCTTTCCCCCGGACCTCGTGCCGCGCCTTTCGGCAAGCCTGGGCATGCGGCTGGTCACGGCGCTCGCCAAGGGGGACCCGGCGGAAGCCTTGGTCATCGACCGGTCGGTCGGGCATGGCTGCGTGGTCGCCACGTTGAAGCTTTGAGCCTCACGCAAGCTCGATAACGACCGGAACGTGGTCCGAAGGCTGCGGCTGGCCGCGCTCCGCCCGGTCAGGCTTCGCCGAGGTCAGCCGCTCCGCCAGGTCCGGCGACAGCAGCGCATGGTCGATGCGCAGCCCGCGGTCCTGCGGCCAAGCGCCGTGCTGGTAGTCCCAGAAGGTGTAGGCCGGCCCGGACGGCTGCAGCGCCCGGACCGCGTCTGTCAGGCCGAGCCATTGCAGGGCGCGGAACCGGGCGCGGGTCTCCGGCCGCACCAACGCGTCAGAGGCGGAGAGCGTGCGGGGCGCGAAGTCCCCATCGGTTGGGCACACGTTGTAGTCCCCAGCGAACACCACCGCCTGATCGTCGGCCAGCAACGCCGCGGCGCGATCGGCCAGCAGCTCCATCCAGCGCAGCTTGTACTCGTAACCCGCGTCGCCGCCGGAGTTGCCGTTTGGCAAATAGAGGTTGCCGACCGTGATCGGCCCGGAGGCGTCGTGAACCCGGGTTTCGATGTAGCGGGCCTGCGCATCGTCTTCGGGCAAGCCCGGAAGGCTGCGGTGCATGGCCTCGACCGGCACGCGCGACAGGGTGGCGACGCCGTTGTAGGATTTCTGGCCGACGACGTGGGCCGAGTAGCCGGCGGCCTCGAACGTGTCCGTGGGAAAGCTTGCCGCCTCGCACTTGATCTCTTGCAGCAGCAGCAGGTCAGGCTGCGCCCGGCGCAGCCAGTCCGCCACCAGGTGCTCGCGCATGCGGATGGAATTGACGTTCCAGGTCGCGATCCGCATCGGTGCGGCGGTCTTCGGCCTCAATCCATCGCGAAGCTGGCGCCGCAGCCGCAGCCGGACGTGGCATTCGGGTTGCGGACCGTGAAGTGCGCGCCCATCAGCTCGTCGGTGTAGTCGAGCTGCGACCCGGCCAGCAGATCCAGGCTCACCGGGTCCACCAGCACCCGGGCGCCCTGCGCCTCCACGACGAGGTCATCCGGCTGGACCGCCTCCTCCAGCTCGAACTTGTACTGGAACCCGCTGCAGCCGCCGGCCAGCACGGCCACGCGGAGCGCCGCTGGGCGGGACTGCGCGGCCACGATCTCCGCCACCCGCTCGGCGGCGCGGTCGGACACAGAGAAGCGCGTGATGTCGCTGATGCTGTTCATGGGGAAGACATAGCGCGTCCCGCCCTCACATTGAAGATGCCGCGTTCGGCATGCGGCCTCCAACCCTTTATAGTCGCGTCCATGTCCCACGCCCCCTACGCCGTCCGGCCCGAGACCTCCCGCGGGCGCCTGCATCCGGAGCCGGAAAGCCCGGGCCGCAGCCCGTGGCAGCGGGACCGCGACCGGGTGATCCACAGCGCGGCATTCCGCAAGCTGCAATACAAGACCCAGGTCTTCGTCAACCACGAGGGCGACTACTTCCGCACCCGGCTGACCCACAGCATCGAGGTCGCGCAGATCGCCCGCTCCATCGCGCGGGAGCTTGGCCTGGACGAGGACCTGACGGAGGCGCTGGCGCTGGCGCACGACTTGGGACACCCGCCGTTCGGCCATGCCGGGGAGGAGGGGCTGAACAACCGCATGAAGCCCTATGGCGGCTTCGACCACAACGCGCAATCCTTCCGCATCGTGACCAAGCTGGAGGACCGCTACGCCGCGTTCGACGGGCTGAACCTGACATGGGAGACGCTGGAGGGCCTGGCCAAGCACAACGGCCCGCTGCGCCACCCGCCGCCCTACATCGCCGAGTACAACGCGCGCCATCCGCTCGACCTCCACACCCAGGCGGGAGGCGAGGCGCAGGTGGCGGCGATGGCGGACGACATCGCGTACCACAGCCACGACCTCGACGACGGGATGCGCGCCGGGCTGTTCGGGCCGGACGACATCGCGCATCTGCCGGTCGTAGGCAGCTCGCTGGCGCTGGCCAGGCGCTCCAGCCTCGACGTGCCGCCGGCGCGGCTGCGGCATGAGACGATCCGCCGGGTGATCAACAGCTTCGCCACGGACCTGACGACGGAGAGCCGGCGGCGCATCAAGGCGCTCGGTCCCGCCGACGCCGCGGCGATCCGCCACGCGAAGAAGCCGGTGATCGCGTTCAGCCCGGCGATGGCGGAAGCGAACCGCGCCGTCAAGGAGTTCCTGTTCGCCCACATGTACCGCCATTGGCGGGTGAACCGCATGAGCAACAAGGCCCGCCGGGTGACGGAGGCCTTGTTCACCCTGCTGCATGAGGACACCAGCATGCTGCCGGACGGCTGGCGGGCGCGCGCCGGGGAAACGGACGGGCCGCGTGCGGCGCTGACGGTTGCGGACTATATTGCCGGAATGACGGACCGTTTCGCGCTCGACGAGCATCGCCGCCTGACCGACCCCTTCACCATCGGATAGCAGGACTCCTGATTTGCCAGAGAACGGTTTGCCAGAGAACATCTTCGCCCGCGTGCGCTCCGCCGTGGTGGCGGCACTCCGCCAGGTCGTGCCGGACCTGCCGGACGACGTGGCCGCCCGTGTGGAAGTCACCCCGGCGCGGGAGGCCGCCCACGGCGACATGGCGACCAACGCCGCGATGGTGAGCGCCAAGGCCGCCCGGATGCCTCCGGCCCGCATCGCCCAGGCGCTTGCGGCGGCGCTGGCGGACGGCGCGGACGTGCTGCGGGCGGAGCCGGCCGGGCCGGGCTTCGTGAACCTGCACCTGCGCCCGGAAAGCCTGCGCGCGACGCTCCCGGCCATCCTGCGGGAAGGCGAGGCGTTCGGGGCGAGCGACGCCGGGCAGGGGAGGCGGGTGAACGTCGAGTACGTCTCCGCCAACCCGACGGGTCCCCTGCACATCGGCCATTGCCGGGGGGCGGTGGTGGGCGACGCGCTGGCGAACCTGTTGGCCAAGGCCGGGTTCGCCGTCACCAAGGAGTATTACATCAACGACGCTGGCGCGCAGGTGGCGGCGCTCGCCTGGGCGGCCTACTGGCGCTACCTCCAGGCGGTCGGCACGGCGATGACGGAGGACGAGTTCGCCGCCGCGGTGCCGGGCGGGCTGCAATACCGGGGCGACTACCTGCTGCCGGTGGGCGAGGCGCTGCGGGCCGAGCACGGCGACGCGCTGGCCGGACCCGGCGGCGCCGTGGCCGACCCCGCGCTGTGGTTCGACCGGGTGCGCGCCTTCGCCGTCGCCGCGATGATGGCGTCCATCCGGGCGGACCTCGCGCAGTTGGGCGTCGAGTTCGACGTGTTCACCTCCGAGCGGGCGCTGGTGGAGGCGGGGGCGCCGGACCGGGTGATCGAGCAGTTACGCGGGCAGGGCCTGATCTACGAGGGCGTGCTGGAGCCGCCGAAGGGCAAGACGCCCGAGGATTGGGAGCCGCGGGAGCAGACGCTGTTCCGCGCGACGCAGTTCGGCGACGACGTGGACCGGCCGCTGCGCAAGTCGGACGGCTCCAACACCTACTTCGCCAACGACATCGCCTACCACGCCGACAAGATCGGGCGCGGCGCCGAGCTGATGATCGACGTGTGGGGCGCGGACCACGGCGGCTACGTCTTGCGGATGAAGGCGGCGACGCGGGCTGTCGCCGGCAACCGCCCGGCGCGGCTGGAGATCGTGCTGTGCCAGATCGTGCGGGTGATGCGCGGCGGCGAGCCGGTCCGCATGTCCAAGCGCGCCGGCACCTACGTGACGCTCGCCGACCTGATCGAGGAGGTCGGGCGGGACGCGGTGCGCTTCACCATGCTGACGCGGAAATCCGACGCGCAGATGGACTTCGACCTTGATGCCGTCGTGGCGCAGACGCGGGAGAACCCTGTGTTCTACGTGCAGTACGCCCATGCCCGCTGCCGCTCGGTGCTGCGCGCCGCGGCCGAGGCTTACGGCGTGTCCGCCACCACCCTGGACGCCCTGGCCGCGGCGCCGCTGGACAGCTTGCAGGACGAGGCGGAGTCGGCGCTGATCCGCCGGCTGGCCTCCTGGCCCCGCACGGTGGAAAGCGCGGCTTTGGCACAGGAACCTCATCGAATCGCGTTTTTTCTCTATGACTTGGCAGGCGACTTTCATATGCTGTGGAACCGCGGGCGGGATGTGGCGACGCTGCGCTTCCTGCAAGCGGACCGGCCGGCCGAGACGATGGCCCGGCTGGCTCTGGTGGCTGCGACGGCGATCGTGCTTCGTTCCGGCTTGGCGGTGCTTGGGGTGGAGCCTGTGGAGGAGATGCGCTGAACCGTGTCCGATGACCTGCATATCCCCGCCGCCGGGCGAGGTTCGGCGCCGATCCGCTCGTATTACCAGCCGCGCCGTCCCGGGATGGGCCGCGGCACCAAGGGCCTGCTGACCGGCGCGGCGGGGCTGGGCGCGCTGCTGCTGGCCGGCGTGGCGGGCTGGGCGCTGTCCGGGCGCCATGCCGCGGTGGTCCCAGTGATCGAGGCCGACAGCCGGCCAATTCGGGTCAAGCCGGAGAATCCAGGCGGATTGCAGATCGCCGGGGCTGATGAGCCGGTGATGGGCGGCCCTGGCTCCAAAGTACAAGGCATGGCCC
>CAXUJE010000343.1:0-6222 GCA_964251035.1 uncultured Acetobacteraceae bacterium | reverse complement strand
CGGGACGGCATCACCTACGCGCCCTGCCATGCCGCATGATGGCCAAAGCCGAGCTAAGTGCAGCGTGACAGCCGGCCAGGGGCGGAAGCTGGCTCCTACCTGGCGGTGATGAGTTCCTTGATGCGGCCGGCGAGCGCCTCCATCGCGAACGGCTTGGTCAGCACGTGCATTCCCGGCCCCAGGTGGCCGTGGCTGAGCACCGCGTTCTCGGCGTAGCCGGTGATGAACAGCACCTTCAGCCCAGGCCGCGCCGCGCGTCCCGCGTCCGCCACCTGCCGGCCGTTCATGCCGCCAGGCAGGCCCACGTCGGTGACCAGCAGGTCGAGGCGCACGTCGGATTGCAGGACCTTGAGCCCGGCCACGCTGTCGGCCGCCTCGATCGCGGTGTATCCGAGATCCTCCAGCACCTCGGTGACCAGCATGCGCACGGTCGGCTCGTCGTCCACCACCAGCACCGTTTCGCCGTCCCCGGCCCGCGGTGCCGCGGCAAGCTCGACCGGCATGTCCGCGTCCTCCGCTTCCCCGTGATGGCGAGGCAGATAGAGGCACACCATCGCGCCCTGGCCGACTTCGGAGTAGATGCGCGCCTGGCCGCCGGACTGCCGCACGAAGCCGTAGATCATGGAAAGGCCCAGGCCCGTGCCCATGCCGATCGGCTTGGTGGTGAAGAACGGGTCGAAGGCACGCCGGACGACCTCCGGCGTCATGCCGGTCCCGGTGTCGCTGACGCACAGCGACACGTACTGGCCCGGCGGCAGCTCGCGCTCGCGCGCCGCGCGCTGGTCCAGCCAGCGGTTGCCGGTCTCGACCGTCAACCGCCCGCCGTCCGGCATGGCGTCGCGGGCGTTGATGCACAGGTTCAGCAGCGCGTTCTCCAACTGGTTCGGGTCCACCAGCGTCGTCCACAGGCCGCCGGCCGCCGCCACCTCGACCGCAACTGCCGGCCCGACAGTGCGCCTGATCAGCTCCTCCATGCCGGCGACCAGGCGATTGATGTTGGTGGGCTTCGGGTCGAGCGTCTGCCGGCGCGTGAAGGCCAGCAGCCGGTGCGTCAGCGCCGCCGCACGCTTCGACGCCCCTTGCGCCGCGGTGATATAGCGGTCCAGGTCGCCGATCCGGCCCTGGGCCACGCGCGTCTGCAGCAGCTCCAGGCTGCCCGAGATGCCAGCCAGCAGGTTGTTGAAGTCGTGCGCCAGCCCCCCCGTGAGCTGGCCCACCGCCTCCATCTTCTGCGCCTGGCGCAGCGTCTCCTGCGCCTCGGCAAGCTTGGCCTGTTCACCGAGCCGTTCAGTCACGTCGGTGACGAACTGGTAGCAGCCGACGCGCTTTCCTTGGTCGTCCCACAAGGTTCGGAACTTCACCTCGTAGTAGGGCCGGACACGATCCGGATCGCCATAGTCCTCCACGATCGTGGTTTCTTCGCCGGCAAGCCCGCGGCCCCAGCCGGCTCTGACCTGGGCTTGGTGCCCGGGCTGGTCGGCCAAGAGGCCAAGCATGTTGTCGCCGACCTTGGGCCGCACGCCGTAGATGCGCTCGAACTCGCCAGCATTCGCTCCATTGATGGCGAGGATGTTGTAGTCGAGGTCACTGACCATGATCATGACATCCGTGGTCTCGACGATCTTGGCCAGCAAGTTGCGCTCGGCGGTGCGCTCCCCGACCTTGCGTTCCAGCGAGGCCGCGAGGTCGCGCAGGCTGTTCTCCGCGCGCCGGCGCTCGACCGCAACCCGGGTGCGCTCGGCCACGTCGCGCACGAAGCCGACATCCTCGGCCGTCCAGGATCGCGGCCTGGCATCGAGGACGAAGAAGAGCGCGACGAGCCGTCCGTGTTCGATGAGGGGCAGGTTCACGAACGCGCCGGCGCCGAGGGCGGCCAAGGCCGTGGCGGCGGCGGCCGTGCGGGGGTCCTGCTTGACGTCCGCGATGACGGCGGCCTCGCCGCGGCGCAGGTCCTCGACATGGGAGCCGTAGTCCCGCATCCGGTGCCGGCCCGCGATGCTCCTGGTCCCCGCCGCAGTCCAGTCCCGCTCGATCGTGGCGGTTTCCCCGTCCGGAGCCATCGTGCCGTAGCCGGCTGCGCTGACGCCCAGGATGCGACCCATGATCCTGGCGGCCACGAAGAGCATCTCGGTCACGTCGTCCATGTCGCGCAACCGATCGCCGAGTTCCAGCAGCGCGGCCCGGCGCGCCTCGCCCTGCTGGCGCTTGGTGACTTCGAGGAAGAGCGCGGCGAACCGCCCTGCCTCCAGCCGGAAGACATGGCCCTCGTACCATCGGCCGAACGTGCCGACCTGGCGCATGAAGGTCGCAGGCTCGCCCGTCTCGACCACCAGGGCGAACCCGTCCACCCACTCGGCTTCGATGCCGGGGATGATCTCACGGATCGTGCGCCCCAGCGCCTCCTCGCGCGGGATGCCGACCATGTCTTCCCAGGCCGGGTTCACGTCGAGGCAGCGCCAGTCCACGGTCCTGCCGTCCGCATCGCGCACCAGCTCCCCGAGGACCAAGCCCTCGTGCAGGCGCTCGAACAGGCCGCGCCAGCGTGCCTCGCTTTCGCGCACTGCCTTTTCGGCGTTGCGTGTGGCGGTGATGTCGCGCGACACGGACAGCAGCTTCTCCGGCCGGCCATCCACCCCCAGGATGGGCGTGACCTGCACATCCCAATACCGGGGCGTGCCGGCCATCGTGTTGGCGGCGCCCTGGAAATGCCCGGCGCCCCCCGCCTTCGCGGCGTCCACCGCGGCCCTGGCGTCCGCGTTGCCCTGGCCCTGCCAGAAGTCCGGCCAGGGGCAGCCGCGGATGGCGTTGAAGTCGCTCACCTCCATCACGCGCTGGCCACCCTCGCTCATGAAGACGAGCCGGCCGTCGAGGTCGAGCACCTTGATGCAGTCGCCCGAGGAGGCCAGCACGCTTTGCAGGAACCCGGCTTGCTCCCGCAGCTCGTCCCCGGCGCGCTTCTCGGCCGTCTTGTCACGCAGGATCTTGAGCAGCCCCTGGATGCTCCCCGCGTCGTCGCGCAGCGGCAGCATGACCCCGTTGGCCCACAAGCGGGAGCCGTCGCGCTTCAAGTGCCAGCGCACGTCCTCGGCCCGGCCTTCCTCGACCGCGCCGCGCGCTTCCTGCTCCGGCGCGCCCGCTTCGCGGTCCTCGGGCGTGAAGATCACGTCGGCGGGCTGGCCGACGACCTCCGCCTCCGCCCAGCCCAGCACGCGCTCGGCACCCACGTTCCAGCCGGTGATGCGGCGGGCGGGATCCATGGTGAAGATCGCGTAGTCGGTCGCGCTCTCGACGACGAGGCGGTAGCGCGCCTCGCTGTCGCGCAACGCCGCCCGGCTCGCTTCGATCTCGATCTCGACCGCGACCCGGCGCGCCTGCCGCATGTCCGCGATCTCGGCTTCCAGCGTGGCCACGCGCCGGCGGAGCCGCTCGGCCTCTGCCCAGCCGCGTGAGGCGATTGCGTCCCGGCTGACTTCGCTGGCCATGGCCTGCCGTTCCCTCGTGACCCGACCGCCACCTCACCTGGCCGCGGGCTCGATCCGGGCAACATGAAGGGCGTCCCATGCAACTTCGGGTTGGATTAGCAGCATCTGACCGCAGTGTCACCCGGCGATGCCAGGTCCGTAGCCGGTGAGCAGCCGCAGCCTCTCCGAAGGCGGGCCTAGGGTCGGCTACGCCGCCGCGCTTGGCACACCGTCCACCTTCGGCAACGCGCTCGCGGGCTCCCCCGTCGCGACGGTGTTGCTCAAGCTGCCGTTTCCTCCGCCACCGCTCGTTTCAGGTTGCTCCGCAGCGCCCGGATCTCGCGTGTCAACCGCACGAGGTCGGCGACGGGCAACCCGGCACCCTCAACGATGCAGCGCGTCACATCGGCCGCTTCGAGCTGCATCGCGCGACCTTTCTCGGTGAGCGCCACCATCACCCGCCGCTCATCCGTTCTCGACCGGCTTCGGGTCAGCAGCCCTAACCCTTCCAGCCGCTTCAGCAGCGGCGTCAGCGTGCTCGTGTCCAGCGCCAGCCGCTCGCCCAACCGCCCTACCGTCACCCCATCCTCCCCCCACAGCGCCACCATCACGAGGTACTGCGGATACGTCAGGCCCAGGCGCTGCAGCGGGCGGCGGTAGATCCGGTTGAACGCAAAGCCGGTCGAATGCACGGCAAAGCACAGCAACTCGTCCAGGTCGGGCACAGGCGAGGAGGGAGCGGCAAACTTACGCATCGCGCCGGACATATATCGCACGCGATCAGATCGCAAGCGTTTCGCAAGCGTTGACACCGTCCTGGTCAGGATTTAATGCAGCGCACGACAATGTCGTGAGCGACGTATCAAGCCTTTGAAAGGAGCCCACCATGCCCGTTGACGCGAAGTACCACACCCAAGCCACGGCGAGCGGCGGCGGCCGCGACGGCAAAACGGCGCTGGCCGATGGTACCATGGCGCTGCAGCTCACCGTGCCGAAGGAGCTGGGCGGCCCGGGGGGCGACGGCGCCAATCCGGAGAAGCTGTTCGCGCTCGGCTACTCCGCCTGCTTCCTGGGCGCTATGCGGGTCGCCTCGGCCCAGACCAAGATCAAGGTCCCGGACGGCTCGACGGTGACGGCGACCATCGGCATCGGCCCGCGCTCGGAGGGCGGGTTCGGCATCACCGCCGCGCTCGACGTCACCCTTCCCGGCCTGCCCGAGGCGGAGGCGCAGAAGCTCGTCGAAGCGACGCACGGCATCTGCCCTTACTCGAACGCGATCAAGGCCAGCGTGGACGTGAAGACCACGACCCACGCCTGAGTGCAGGGCGGGGTGCCGTGTCATCGGTGCCCCGCATCCCTCCAGCCCGAGCGATCCCGATGACCCCGACGCGCATCCCGGATGTCACCTTCCATACCCGCGTGCGCAACGACGCGCTCGGCGGCCCGAACCCGTTCGAGTGGAGGGCCGTCACCAGCCAGGACGTGTTCGCGGGGAAGCGCGTTGTCCTCTTCGCGCTGCCGGGCGCCTTCACGCCGGCCTGCTCGGACAGTCATCTGCCGGGCTACGAACGTCACCACGACGACTTCCGCCATCTCGGCGTCGACCAGGTGGTCTGTCTTGCCGTCAACGACGCCTTCGTGATGTTCCAGTGGGCGAGTAGCCGGAACATCGAGAAGGTTTTCATGCTGCCGGACGGCAACGCCGACTTCACCCGCCGCATGGGCATGCTCGTGGACCGCTCGCATCACGGCATGGCGATGCGCAGCTGGCGCTACTCGATGTTTGTGGCTGACGGCGCGATCGAGAAGCTGTTTGCCGAGCCGGATGTCCGCGACAATCCCGATGGCGTCGGGCTCACCGTGTCGGATGCCGAAACAATGCTCGCGTGGCTGCGGAGCACGAAGCGCTAGCGGGCGGCCTCGGGCACGCGTGTCCGTAGCTGTAGTGGCTTGCACTTATCCGTGGTCGGGCGCGCACCTATCCGTAGCGACGCGCAATGATGTACGCCCCGACGCGCAATCAAGGGCAGTTTCCGGCGCACGTTTGTTGAGACTGGGGCAGGTGTCCGACGCAGGCTGTTGGAGAATGAGCGCACGGTCGGCGAGAAGGACGCGAGATCATACAGGCCGGCGCACGGTTGGTGAGACGGATGGAGCTGGGGGTCCGATAGTAATGGAACCGGAAGTTCGATTCAGTTGATCAAGGACATGACCGGATGCCGATTACCCCTGGTCCAGCCATCTCGCCGCCGCATCGGCTGTATCGTTTGGGGAGGTGTTGAACGCGATTGGCGTCCCAGCAGCGCCGCGATGGACGGCGTTGATGACCCGCTCGAACAGCGGCAGGCTCCGTGACGGGACGCGGATGCCGCCTCCGATGACGATGCAGTCCCAGCGCTCGGCGAGCGACGCGGCGATCGTCGCCTCGGCGCTGCCGTCTGGCAGGATCGAGCAGAAGGCTCCCTCCCATCCGCGTGCCTTCATGTCCGACAGGGTCGCCTCGATGCCGGCTGCGATCTTCTCCGGCGTGGTTCCCGGCGGCAGGTCGGGATCGGAAACGTCGACTGCCTCTGGCTTGATGCCGATCAAAAGCACGCGCGTCATGCTGTTAGTCCCTCCATGCCGTCGTGCCGGCATTGCCCATCCGGTGTGACGACGCCGGGTGATCGTGACACATCATGGACCATGGCGACGACCCGGCCTTGTAGCTGTTGCCACTGGCGAGATCGGGCTTGTGCCCGGCGTCTGATGCGGCCATGGG
>CAXUJE010000342.1:0-6233 GCA_964251035.1 uncultured Acetobacteraceae bacterium | reverse complement strand
TCGGCACGGTTCTAGAGCGTGACCGGTGCAGAGAGATACACAGGTCACGCTCTAGCCTTTGTTTTTGCGGGCATGTCTACCGATCAGGTGACGACACCTGATACGGTCATGCTCTAGCCGGCCGTCTCCGGCACCAAATCGGCCGCCATGCTTGCGGCCTGGCCCGCCTCGCCATCCGTCAGCGTGCGCCAGGTGCCCTGCACGAGGATCTCGCACGGACGGAACCGGGCCTTGTAGGCCATCTTGCGGCTTTCCGGCACCCAATAGCCCAGATACACGTAAGGCAGCTTCTGCGCCCGGGCGCGCTCGATGAGCCAAAGGATCGCGTAGGTGCCGAGCGACTGCTTCTCGCACTCCGGCGCGAAGAAGCTGTACACCGCCGATAGCCCGTCACCCAGCCGGTCGGTGAGGCAACCGCCCACGAGCCGCTCGCCGGGGCCGCGGAACTCGGTAATGGTGGTCTCGATGGGCGTGTCCTCGATCATGGCGCGGTAGTCGTAGAAGCTCATGGTCGCCATGTCGCCGTCACCGTGCCGCGCCTGCTGGTAGCGCTGGAACAACTGGAACTGCTCCGCCGTGGCGCGGGCAGGCATGTTGTAGCCCTCGACCGCCGCGTTGGCGCGGATGATGCGGCGCAGGCCGCGGTCGGGCGCAAAGGTCGCGACGGGAATCCGGATCGGCACGCAGGCCTGGCAGGACGGGCAGACCGGGGCGTAGGCGATGTTATGGCTGCGGCGGAACCCGGCCCGGGACAGCCGGTCATGCAGGTTGTCGGCGTCCGGCCCGGTGATCTCCGTCACCACCTTGCGCTCAGTCCGGCCCGAAACATAGGGGCAGGGAAGCGGAGCCGTAGTGTAGAAGAACTGCGGTCGGCGCGGCGGCTTGTAGGTCATGCGTATCCGGATCCCCGGCCCATGTTCCCGAAATCGGCGGGCGCGGTCAACGCCCCGTCCAACGCCCGGGCGCGGATGACGACGACGCCCGACACCAGGTCATGCAGCGTCCGGTGCCGCGTGGTCAGCAACGCCGCCGCCAGCCAGACCACCCCAGCGCCCAGCGTCAGCCACAGCCCGGCGGTGAACAGGACCGCCTGCAGCAGCGACGGCCGGCCCAAATCCTGGTCCCGCCGCACGGTCAGGTCCATCATCGCCTGGCCCGGCGTGGCGCTGCGCGCGCTGGCCACGAACAGGACATGGTAAGCGACCGGCACGGCCGGCAGCAGTCCGAGCAGCGGCAATCCCAGCCCCAGCGTCAGCAGCCCGAAGCCGACCAGAACCACCCACAGCACCGCAACGATGCCGCCCACCAGCAGCAGGTCGATCAGCCAGGCCCAAACGCGGCGGAACAGCACCCCTTCAAGCAACGGGGCTTCGTCCATGGCCTGTCCGGTGGAGTATGCGCTCATGGCACCAATCCTATGCGGTCCGCGACGGCGGCGGGCTGGGGACCGATGGCGACGGATGTGCCATCCCGCCACCGCGTCATCAAGGAGCTTACCGTGCGGCGGAACGGATTGCCGGACTGCCCAGGCGTCAAAGCGAACAGGCTGCGGTCTAAATCGTCCAAATCATAGACTCCGCGATACCCGGCGCCATGCACCGACGCCCAGGCATCGCCGCGCATCGCGCCGCGATACACCGTGGTGTCATCGCCGGGCTGCATGATCCTGGACGTGGTGAGCCGGCCGAGCGCGGGCAATGTTCCCAGCAGCGGATGCGAAAAAATAGCCTGGTGCGCGCGGCCCCAAAGCCAATCGTCCGGCTGCGGACCATAGGCGGCGGCAAGGCCAGCCAGCGCGGCCTGCAGCGCCTCGGCCAGCATCGGCCCGCAGTCGCCCTCGCACCAGCCCGCGCCGCCCGGCGACAGCGCCCGGGCCACCAGGTCCGCGCTCCCGCCCGCGGCAGCGGCCGGCACGGCGGCGCGCGCCAGCATGGTCGACTCGAACTGCCGGACCCAGGCGTTGAAGATGAGCGGCTGCGGAAGGTCGGGCCGCATGGCGCCATCCCAATGGGACAGCAGGGCCAAGGCGCGCCCGGACGCCTCGTCGGCCGGCCGGGTGGCCAGCAGCGCCGGCAGGATTTGCACGGCGAAGCTGCTGACCGCGTCCACCTGCATGGCGGCGAAGCTCGCCGTGTCGTGCTTCGCCGTCGCCGCCAGCATCTGGCGGATGCGCCGCGCCCGCCAGTCCCCGAACCATTCGGCGCCCATGAACACCGGGAAGTCCGGCCCGGCCACGCGCTCATTGGCGTTCACCAGCCGCCCGGCCGCAGGCGCCACGACGCGGGGCAGGGCGGCCCCGCCCGCGTAGCCCGTCCAATCGTAGGCGCCGTCCGCGCCCTCCACCGGCACGGTGCCGTCGCCGGCGCGCCGGATCGGCACGCGGCCGGTGGTGAACTGCGCAATGGCCGTCCGGTCCGCCGCCAGCAGGTTCTGCACGGGCGACGAGACCAGCTCGGACGCGCGCCCGGCGTCCGCCACGTCCGACGCGCGGTTGAGCGCCAGCAGCCCGGTCGCCGTGCTGTCTCCGGGCATGAGGTTGGCCATGGCGACGGCCAGCACCGGGCCGCCGGGCGCGTCGAGGTCGCTGAGCACCGGGCCATGCCGGGTTTCCCGCACGACCAAGCGCTCGTCCGGGGCGCCGCGCACCCGGATGCGCTCCTCCCGCTCGACGAAGGGCTGGGGGCCGTCCGGTGTCTGGTAGCGGCCGTCCGGGAACACGGTTTCGACGAACACGTCCTGGGTGTCGGCACCGGTGGTGGTGAAGGTCCAGGCGATGCGCCCGTTATGCCCGATGACGAGGAACGGCACGCCCGGCGCCGTGGCGCCAACCAGCACCCCGCTTGGCGTCTCGATCCGCGCCAGGTACCAGATGGCTGGCAGGCTGAACCCAAGGTGCGGGTCGCCGGCCAGCAGCGGACGGCCGGTCGTCGTCCGGCTGCCGTCCACCGCCCACTCGTTGCTGGCCGAGCCGGGCCAGGTGAACGGCTCGGGGAAGTCCGGCACGATTGCGGCAAGCCGGGTGTCCAGGCCGGGCAGGACGCGGGCGTCCGGCCGCGGCGTGTCGTCCTGCGGCGGCCATAGCTCCTGTAGGCGGGCAGCCGACAGGCGGGCCTGCAACGCCCCGCGCGCCAGCTCGGATCGCCAATTGCCCGATAGGTACAGGCCCATGGTCTTGCCCCACAGCAGGCTATCGACCGCCGTCCAGGGTTCCGGGGCGCCGAGCGGGATGAACTCCGACGCTGCAAGCCGCCCGCGCGCCGCGATCCAGGCGTTCACGCCCTCCGAATAGGCTTCCAGCATCGCCCGCGTCCCGGCATCGAGCGTCAGCAGGTCGGCCTCCGCGCGCCGGCGCAGCCCGAGCACCCGCATCGTCCGGTCCAGCCGCAGCGTCACGCCTCCGGCGATCTCCGACAACCGCCCCGACGCGGCCCGGCGCATCAGCTCCATTTGGAACATGCGGTCCCGGGCATGCACGAATCCGAGCGCCGCCGCGGCGTCGAGCTCTGACCTCGCCGCGATCCGTGGAATGCCGTCATCGTCCAAGGTGATCGCGACCGGCCCCGCAAGGCCCGAGATCTGGGCCTGCATGGCGGCAGGCGGCAAGGACAGCCAGAACAAGCCCGCCACCGCGACGCCGGCCAAGGCGAGCAACCCAAGCAACGCGGCGAACAACGATCCAAGGACGCGGGCCGCCACGCGCAACAGAACCCGCCCGCTGCCACGCTGCGACCGCCGCATGCCTCGCCTCTCGCTCTTAGTGCAGCCGGGGTGCCTTCAAGTGGCTGGCGCGGTCAGTCGAGGTCACGGTGACGGCGGCGGTCTTGCTGCCGCGGCCCAGCCTGACCTGCACCGGCGCGCCAGCCGGGCCGGACGCCCAAACGGCGCGCCACAGCCCCGCGAGGTCCGGCACATCTTCCCCGTTCACCGACAGGATGCGGTCGCCGGTCCGCACCCCAGCCTGGTCCGCCGGCCCATTGTCCGCGAGGCCGCCGACCACCAGCGCCTGGTCATCCTCCATGGCATACAAGCCCAGCCACGGCCGGGGCGGCCGGTTGACCCGGCCGTAGAGTAGCAGGTCGTCAAGGATGGGCCGCAGCAACTGCACGGGCACGACCATGTTCATGTCCTGCCGCTTGCCGCCCTGGCCCTGCTGCAGCACCAGCGAGCCGATGCCCAGCAGCCGCCCGTCCTGCCCCACCAGTCCGGCGCCGCCCCAGAACGGGTGCGACGGCGCGGTGAAGATGGCGTCGTCCAGCAGGTACTCCCAATAGCCCGCGAACTCCTGCCGCCCGGCCACCTTCGCCGCCACGCACTGCCGGCGTCCACCGGCGGCAGCGAAGATCACCGGCGTGCCCACCCGCGCCTTCTCGCTGTCGCCCAGTTCCATCACCGGCAGGTCAAGCTTGCCGAGCGCCTGCACCACGCCGAACCCGGTGTCCTGGTCATAGGCCATGGGATACCCGGCGACCGTCTGTCCATCGGCGGAGGAGAGCCAAACCGTCTCCGCCTCGGTGATCAAGTAGCCAATGGTGAGGAACAGGCCGGGCCGGATGTGCACGGCGCTGCCCGCCCGCTCGGTGCCGAGCGTCGATGCGGTGAACGCATCCTCCGGCACGGTCGCGCGCAGCGACACGATCGAGCGCAGCGCGTTCTCAAGGTCGAAGGAGTACTCGGCGGCCTTTGGCTGCAGGCTCGCTGGGATGGTCTGGTCGGTCTTGGGCATCGGTCCCTGTCCGTTGTGTCAGCCGTAATTCACCATGATGGTCTTCTTGTGCATGAAGTGCTCCAGCATCGACTCAAGGCTGGCCTCCTTGCCCAAGCCGCTGCTCTTCACGCCGCCATAGGACAGGTTGGCCTGCACGACCAGGTTCTGGTTGATCTGCACCAGCCCGGCCTCCAGCCGGTGCGCCAGATCGAGGCCCACGCGCAGGTTGTTGGTCCACAAGGACGCCGCCAGCCCGTACTCGGTGCCGTTCGCCGCCTTCAAGGCGACCTCCGCGTCGTCGAACGGGAACACGCAGGTGACGGGACCGAAGATCTCTTCCTGCACCAGCCGGCTGTCGTCCGGCAGGTCACTGAAGATGTAGGGCCGGATGAACAGGCCCTTCTCCATGGCCGGGTCGGACGGCATGGCGCTGCACGCGCGTCCGGTGGCGCCGGGGGTCGCCAGGCCCTCCTCGATGAAGCCCTCGACCTTCTTGAACTGGTCCGGGCTGATGATGGTACCGATGTCCGTCGCTTCGTCGAGCGGGTCGCCCATCACCATGCCGTCCACCTTGGCCGCCAGCGCGTCCACGAACCGCTGGAAGATCGGGCGCTCCACGTAGATGCGGCTGGCCGCCGTGCAGCTCTGGCCCTGCCGGGTGAAGCGCATGGAGGTGATGGCGCCCATGACGGTCTTGTCGAAGTCGCAATCGGCGAACACGACCATGGGACTCTTGCCGCCCAGCTCCAGCGTGACGGGCACGAGCTTCTCGGCGGCGGCCTTGGAGACGATGCGGCCGACCTCGACGCTGCCGGTGAACGTCACCTTGCGCACCAGCGGGTGCGCCACCAGCGGGCCGCCGCATTCCGGCCCGAAGCCCGACAGCATGTTGAAGCAGCCCGGCGGCAGCACGCGGTTCATCAGCTCGCAGATGCGCAGCACCGCAAACGGCGCCTCCTCCGCCGACTTCACCACCACCGTGTTGCCCGCGACCAGGGCCGGCGCCACTTTCAGCGCCATCAGCAGCATCGGCACGTTCCACGGGATGATCGCCCCGACCACGCCCAGCGGCTCGCGCACCGTGACCGACAGCACGTTGGGGGCGAACGGCACCGTCTCCCCTTTCAACTCACCGCCGAGGCCGCCGTAGAACTCGAAGATGTCGGCGACGGTTTGCGCCTCCACCCGGCTTTCGGTGCGGAGCGCCTTGCCGGTTTCCAGCGCAATCAGCCGGGCGAGTTCCTCCGCGTGGTCCCGCAACAGGGCCGCGCACTGCGCCACGGCGGCGCCGCGCTTGCGGGCTGGGACCTTGGCCCAGGCCTTTTGCGCGGCGTCCGCGTTTTGCACCGCAGCCTCCACGTCGGCGGCGTCGCCCTCGGCCGCGTGCGCGACCTCAAGCCCGGTGGCCAGTACGTCGCCCCCGACCTCTACGCTGCCGGCGGCGTGCCGCTCGTCATGGCGCGTCTGGCCGAGGCGGGGCTGCTGCACGAGGACGCGGGCACCGTCACCGGCCAGAGCGTCGGCGAGA
>CAXUJE010000341.1:0-6243 GCA_964251035.1 uncultured Acetobacteraceae bacterium | reverse complement strand
CCGCGGTGCCGGCGCAGCGCGTGGATGCGCGGGTCGAACGGCGTGTCCGAGCCGCGGGCCGCGTCGGTCGAGAGCGCCCCCGTCACCAAGCCGGTGCGCCACAGCCCCTCCGCCTCGAACAGCCCGGCGAGCGCGTAGGCGGTGGAGAACTGGGTGCCGTTCAGCAGCGCCAGCCCCTCCTTCGGCCCCAGCGCCACAGGCGCAAGCCCGGCGCCCGCCAGCGCCGCGGCGGCCGGCATGCGCGCGCCGTCCACGAACACCTCGCCCACCCCGATCATCGCCGCCGCCACGTGGGCCAGCGGCGCCAGGTCGCCCGACGCGCCGACCGACCCCTGGTCCGGCACCACCGGCACCAGCCCCCGGGCGAGCATCGCCTCCAGCAGCGCCACCGTTTCCGGCTGCACGCCGGACGCGCCCTGCGCCAGGCTGGCGAGCTTCAAGGCGAGCATCAGCCGGGCGACCGGGACCGGCATCGGCGCGCCGACGCCGGCTGCGTGCGACAGCACGATGTTGCGTTGCAGCGCCGCGAGGTCATCGGCGCCGATGCGGATATGCGCCAGCTTGCCGAACCCGGTGTTGATCCCATAGACCGGCTCACCGCGCGCCAGGATCGCCTGCACCGCGGCGGCGCTGCCGGCGATCCCCGCTCGCGCCGCGCCGTCCAGCGCCACGTCCGCGCCCCGGTAGATCGCGTGCCAGGCGGCCAGCGGTGTCTCGCCAGGGGTCAGCGTGATCATCGGCCCTCCCAGACCCGGAGGTGCAGCGGGTTGAAGCCGATGCGGTAAGCCAGCTCCGCCAGCGCGTCGACGGACCATATGGCCAGGTCGCACCGCTTGCCGGCCTCCAGCGTGCCGACCTGGCCCAACAAGCCGAGCGCCCGCGCCGCGTCCCGCGTGACCCCGGCGATGCACTCCTCCACCGTCATGCGGAACAGCGTGGCGCCCATGTTCATCGCGAGCAGCAGCGACGTGAGCGGCGAGGTGCCGGGGTTGCTGCCGGTGGCCAGCGCCATCGGCACGCCGTGGCGGCGGAACAGCGCCACCGGCGGCGCCCGCGTTTCACGGAGGAAGTAGAACGCGCCTGGCAGCAGCACGGCGACGGTGCCGGCCCGCGCCATGGCGGCGATCCCGTCCTCGCTGGCGTATTCCAGGTGGTCGGCCGAGAGCGCGCCGTGTTCCGCAGCAAAGCGCGCGCCGCCGCCGTCGGAAAGCTGGTCCGCGTGCAGCTTGACCGGCAGGCCGTGGCGGCGTGCAGCGTCGAACACGCGGGCAACCTGCCCCGGCGAGAAGGCGATGCCCTCACAGAACGCATCTACGGCGTCGGCCAGGCCCTCCGCCGCGATGGCCGGCAGCATATCGTTGCAGACCCGGGCGATGTGCGCCTCCTTGTCGTCACAGCCGGGCGGCAAGGCGTGCGCGCCCAGGAAGGTCGTCGTGATGCCGACCGGGCGGCGCGCGGCAAGCTGGCGCGCGGCGCGCAACTGCTTGGCCTCGTGCGGCCCATCCAGGCCGTAGCCGGACTTCACCTCGACCGTGGTGACGCCCTCCGCGATCAGGGCGTGGAGGCGCGGCAGGGATTCGGCGAGGAGGCGCTCCAGGCTGGCCTCGCGCGTGGCGGCGACCGAGCTCGCGATGCCGCCGCCGGCGCGGGCGATGTCCGCGTAGCTGGCGCCCGCGAGCCGCAGCTCGAATTCCGCCGCCCGGTGGCCGGCATAGACCAGATGGGTATGGCAATCGATCAGCCCCGGCGTGATCCAGCGCCCGCCGCAATCGACGGTTTCGGCCGCGCCGGGGGAGGGGAGGCCATGCTCCGGCCCCGCATAGGCGATCCGCCCGGCACGGCTCGCGACCGCGCCACGCTCCACCACGCCCAGCCCGGCCACACCCGGCGCCAGGGTTGCCAGCCGTGCGTTGCGCCAAACCGTGTCGAACACGCGCTATGCTCCCCGGGACTGCCCCTATCCCTATCAGCCGGCGCCGGGCTAAATCCAGGCTTTCGTCAAAGGGGGTGCGCCGTGCCGTCCGTGTTCCTGGCCGAGGCGCTGCTTCCGGAAGGCTGGGCGCCCAACGTGCGCCTCGTCATCCAGGGCGGCCTGATCGCCGGCGTGCAGCCGGACGCCATCGCCGGGCCGGGCGACGAGCGCCACGCCATCGGCATCCCCGGCCTGCCCAACCTGCACAGCCACGCCTTCCAGCGCGGCATGGCCGGGCTGTCCGAGGTGCACGGCCCGGCGTCCGACAGCTTCTGGACCTGGCGCGAGGTGATGTACCGCTTCCTCGCCGCCATGACCCCGGACGACGTGGAGGCCGTGTCCGCCCAGGCCTACGTCGAGATGCTGGAAGGCGGCTTCACCCGGGTGGGCGAGTTCCATTACCTGCACCACGCCCCCGACGGCCGCCCCTACGCCGAGCCGTCCGAGATGGCGCAGCGGGTGGGCGCGGCGGCGGCGGCGAGCGGGATCGGGCTGACGCTGCTGCCGGTGTTCTACGCGCATGGCGGCTTCGGCGGCCTGCCGCCCGCGCCGGGCCAGCGCCGCTTCATAAGCCACCTGGACGGCTTCGCCCGCCTGCTGGACGCGAGCCGCGGCGTGGTTTCCCGGCTGGACGGCGGAACCCTCGGCGTGGCGCCGCACAGCCTGCGCGCCGTGACGCCGGAGGAGCTTGCGGCCGTGGCCGGACTGCTGCCGGGCGGCCCGGTGCACATCCACGTCGCGGAGCAAGTGCGGGAGGTCGAGGATTGCCTGGCCTGGAGCGGAGCGCGCCCGGTGGAGTGGCTGCTGGACCACGCCCCAGTGGACGGGCGCTGGTGCCCGATCCACGCGACGCACATGACGCCGGGCGAGACGGCCCGCCTCGCCGCGACCCAGGCCGTCGCGGGGCTGTGCCCGATGACGGAGGCGAACCTGGGCGACGGCATCTTCCCCGGGGTGGACTGGCTCGCGGCACGCGGCCGCTACGGCGTCGGCACCGACTCGAACGTCGCCGCCGATGCGGCGGGGGAATTGCGGCAACTGGAGTACGCGCAGCGCCTCGCGCAGCGCGGACGCAACCTGATGGCAAGGGAGGCCGGCGCGTCCACCGGGCGGGCGCTGTTCGACGCGGCGCTGGCGGGCGGCGCCGCGGCGTTGGACGCCGGGCCGCCGGGGCTGCGGGCCGGGGCCGCCGCGGACTTGGTGACGCTCCGGGCCAACCATCCCAACCTCGTGCACCGGCACGGCGACCGGCTGCTCGACGGCTGGATCTTCGGAGCCGGGCGGGGCGCGGTGGATGGCGTCTGGGTGCGCGGGCGCCAGCTTGTGACGGACGGGCGGCACGTCGCGCGGGATGCCGTGGCGGCGCGTTACGCGGAAACGATGCGCCGCCTGCTGGCGACTGATACCGGCAGCCCATTGGGCTGACCGGTATGCGTGCGGGGTTGGTGGGGCGGCCGCGCGCCAGAAACGACTCTCATACCGGTCGCCCGTTAGGGCGGCTGGTATGGCGCCTACCCCGCCGGGCGCAGCGCCCTGATGGTCCAGATCGGCCAAACCTCGCGCTGCAAGCTGACCTCCTCGATCACCGCATGGTCCGGCATGATCTCGCGCCAGATCGCGAGCTTGGACAATCCGTCGCGCAGGTTGCACTCCGCCATGGAGATCAGCAGGACGCCGCCGGGCCGCAGGCTCCCGTGCAGCCGGCGCAGGAACTCGCCCGGCCCCACGAAGTAGTTCAGCGCCTCGTTGATGACGATGATGTCGAACCGCTCCTCGAACGCCAGGGTGGCCGCGTCGCCGGCGATGAACCGCGTTTTCGCGTCCGCAAGCCCTGCCTCCGCGCGGGCGATGGCGGTTTGCGAGATATCGACGCCCAGATACCGCTCGTAGCCGCCCCGCCGCATGGCGCGGCACAGCACCCCGGTGCCGCAGCCGATCTCCAGGACGGAGCCGCCGGGCTTGAGCCGTTCCCGCCACTCCGCGACGATGGCATGGCGGGCAGCCTCCGTCATGCCGGTCAGGAAGTCCCAATGGCCGGAGTTATACTGGTCCTCCCATACCGACGCATCCACGCGGTCGTGCGGGCGCTTCCTCGATATGCGTTGCAGGAGGTGCTCGACCGGCGGGAACTGGCGGGCGCCGTGCAGCAGGACCGCCTTCAGCCGTTCCCTGTCCACCACGCCGTCATTTCCCCCAATGCGCGTCGAAGAAGGCGGCGATCTCCTCGAACGCCTCCTTCGTCTCCGGCGTGCGGTCGTCGCGGATGAAGTGCGCGTGCGACTGGCCCTCGAACACCTGCAGCGCCGCCTCGACGCCGGCGGCGCGCAGCTTGCGGTGCACCCGCACGGTGTTGCTCAGCAGCAGGTCGCGCGTGCCTGTGGTCAGGACCGTGGGCGGGAAGCCGTGCATGTCGCCGTACACCGGGGAGAGCAGGGGGTCCTTGAGGTCGTGCCCCTGGGCGTAGAACCGGGCGGCGGCGTCGCAGAACCCGTCGGGCGAGACCAGCACGTTGTCCACCAGCGCGTTGGTCTGGAACGTGTCGCCCACCCCCGTCACGTCCGACATCGGCGTGCCCGGCGCGATGGCCGCCGGCAGCGGCAGCCCTTCGTGCTTGGCCCGCAGCACCATCTCCAGCGTCAGCGCGCCGCCGGCGGACGCGCCGAAGATCGCCATGTTCTTCGGGTCCGCCTGCTTCAGCGCCGCCTTCCACACCGTCATCGCGTCGTCCAGCGCCGCCGGGAAGTAGGCGTCGGGCGGCATCCGGTAGTCCACCGCGATCACCTTGAAATGCCCGAACCCGGCCATGAGCACCGCCTCCGGCAGCGCCGCCTCCCCGGGGTTGAGCACGTAGCAGCCGCCGTGCACGTGGACCAGCAGGCGGCTGAGGTGCTCCGGCGGCATGGAGTCCGGCGTCAGGACGAACACCTTGACGCCGTCCATGGTCGCGCGCTCCATCCTGACGTGCAGGCGCTCCAGCATCCCCGGCACGTTCGGCGCCAAGGCGGCGGCGCCGGTTTCGGCGAGCGCCCGCCAGCCCTCGGGCGTGGACGGCGGGCGGTCCCAGTCCTTCCGGAGCGGCAGGGCGATCAGCGCCTGCTCCTCCGGGCTGACGTCGCCGGGCACCGGCAGGCTGCGCGCCGGCACGTCGCGCGGCGGCAGCGCCGTCTGTGCCACGGCGCCGGGCGCCAAAGCCATGAGCAGGGCGGCCGCCAATGCGGCGTGTCGGATGGAGGGTGTCGGCATGGGCGCTCCTTCGGCGATTCAGCGCGCCGGGTCAACCGGCGGCAGGTCCACCCGCACAGTGTCCAGGAGGCCTGGCACGGCGGGGAAGCGGGCCAGCACCAGCGGGTCATGGCCGGGGATCACGTGGTCCGGCCCGTCCGCCAGCTCCGCGCAGACGCGCCAGCCCTCCGCCATGGCGAGCACGTCGGCCATCAAGGGAAGGCGGTATCATACTTCCCATACCCAAAAGCCGGACTTGACGCGATGCACGCGGGCGCTGGTCAGGTGCCGGGCAGGCCGACGTCCTGGAAGAACGCCGCCATGCCGGGCAGCCCGTAGTCCAGCAGCTTGAGCACGACGCTGTGGGCCAGGAACATGGCACCAGGCGAAACGCGCAGCAGCGTGGCGCCCCACTCGGCGGGGCTGTCAATGCGGCTGGTGTGCATGGTTGTCCTCCTGTGCGGACGTGCGGCCAGCGCGGTGTCGAACCGGACCAACCGTATGCTCCGAAGCTAGGTGTTCGGTCCCGGGATCAGCCGCCGGGCGATGCCTGCCTGGTGCTTGCCGTAACAGCCGGCGTGCGCGCGGCGCTTGCGGCCGAGCGCATGGAGGACGAGGCGCTCGGCCTTGCGCGCGACCCCGCGGGCCAGGACCGGCGCTTGACGGGGCGGCTGCGCGTGACCTGCTCGGAAACGCTGGCCTGCCGGCTGCTCACGCGCCACATTGCCCGGTTCCGGGCTGGGCATCCCGGTATCGTTGCCAAGCTGGTGGTGGACAGCCAGGTGCTGAACCTATCCCGGCACGAGGCGGACGTGGCGCTGTGGGTCGCCCGCCTCCGGCAAGGTGATCTGTGGGGGACGCAAACTCGCCGACGTGGCCTGCACTGTCTATGGCGCGGCAGACTACCTGGCGGAGGTGCCGCCGCTCGCCTCATTCGCTCGAGGGCAGTGTAAGCGTCAGCGGTGGCTGAGTCGCAGTTTCGGTTCCGCATCTCCTGTAATGGGCTGTGGGTCGTCAAGCTCCAAAGCGCGTCCAACTGCCGGTTCCGT
>CAXUJE010000340.1:0-6249 GCA_964251035.1 uncultured Acetobacteraceae bacterium | reverse complement strand
GGCATAGTCCGTGTCGCCGCCGCCGCCGCCGCCGCCCGCGGCGACGAGGCGCACCTTGGCCGCGCGCACGTCTGGCGGCGGGCGCCAGACGGTGGTCTGCGCGAACACCTCCTGCCGGCTGAAGCCTGGGAACAGGGACGGCAGCTTGAAGGGCACGAAGGGGCCGCCGGGCGCGGGGAAGATGTCGACAGGCGCGGTGCCCCGGCCGAAATAGGTCATCACGCCATACAGGCCGACCCAGCCGGCATCCGCGTCCGGCAGGATGGGTCCGCTGACGGCCTGGGGCTGGCCGGGCTTGGCCGACAGGCCGACGCGCAGCACGCGCTGGGTGTTCTGCGCCTGGCCGTTGTTCAGCGGACCGCTCCAGGGCACGGCGGGGTTGGCGGCGTTGTAGTATGGCAAGGCGAGCGGCGCCGCGTCGTACTCGGAGATGGCGGCCTGGATCAGCCAGCACAGCGCATGGTCGCCGTCCGGCGGGCCGTGCAGCGCAAGCGCCGTGTCGGTAGGATTGCGGGCGACCCTCACCAGGGGCGAAGGGTCCGCGGGGAGCGAGCCGAAAGGCTGGGCGTCCACCTGATACAGCGTGGACAAGCTGCCCGGCCCAACCACGACGCCGTAGCCGGACGCCGCCGCGGTGCAGGCCAGGCCATCCGCCACCACCCCTGTTCCCAGCACGCAGCGGGCCAGCGCCCCCACCGCCGCCATGACGTTGCGCTGCACCAGCAGCAGGTCGGTGTCGAGCGGGATCGAGCCGGGATAAACGATCTGCCGGTCCATCAAGCATTCTCCGTGTTGTTGGTTAGCCCCACCCTTGCCTTAGCCGGTGAACCGCACCCAGGCGGCGCCACCGGCCGGGAGGGCGTCGGCCAGCGCCGCCTGCACGTCGGCGTCGGACGCCGCGCCGCGCTGGATGGTCACGAGGCATTCGAGCGGCATGGCCAGCGACCCCCAGCCGCCGGCCATGCCCCAGGCAAGGCTGGGGCCGCCATACGCGCCGGTGTCCCGCGGCTGCGCCGGCTCGAACACCTGCACGGCGCCGGCGCCAGCCACCGCCGCCGCGTCCAGCAGCGCCGCCCGCGTTCCCCGGTCCCGGTGCAAAGCGTGGCCGATGCGGGCGCGAAAAGCGTCGTCGGCTTCGTTGGAGCGCCGGGGCAGCCGCCCGCCGAACAGGTCCTGCGCCGACAGGTCGAGGAACCCGCCCGTCGCCGTGAGCCGTCGCGATTGCAGCCGCACGGCGCCGAGCAGGGCATATAGCCCGGCCCACGCCGTCCCCAGCCCGGTCAGCAGCCCATCCAGCACCGGCGCGCCGCGCGAACCACTTGGTTCCGCTGGGTCTGCGAACCAGCGATCGGGCAGCGCCAAGCGCAGCCGCAAGCGCATATCGTCCGCGTCGCCGGTCATGGCAGCACCGTGATCGCGCCGGGGCGCAGCACGCCGTAGATGGGCGGCGCCAGGTCGGCCTCCGCCCCGTTTACCGTGACCGTCGTCACCCGCTCGATCCGCGGGTCCGCGTCGTGCGCGAGCTGGATCAGGCGGGAGATCACCAGCCCGGCGCCGATGGGCAGCGCCGCCACGTACGCACCGAGCGCCGCCCGCACTGCGGCCAGCGCGTCGTCCGGGCCTTGGGCGAACAGCGACACGTCGGCCTGCACCACCTGCGGCGCGCGGACGCTGAAGGTGCCGCCGAGCGGACGCACCGCCTCGATGGCCGCGGACGCGGCGGCCAGAAGGGCAGGCGAGGCGTTGCCGGTGCCGTCGTCGATCACCACCGTGAAGTGTCCGGGGCGCGGGGCGCCGGCGGTGTCCACCCGCTCGGCGATGGCATAGGACAGGCCCTGCTGCAGGCCTTGCACGGCATAGCCCACCGCCTGCGCGGTCGCCCGGGTGCGGCTGTCGATGAAGCCGCCGAAGCGTTGGCGGAGCGCCGCGTCCGCCTCCGCGTCCAGGCCGCCGGCAGCGGGGGCGTCGTTGGTGACGGTATCGACGCCGGGGATGGCGGTGGCGAGCAGGCGCATCTCGCCCGCCTTGACGTTGCCCACGCGCCCAACCGTCGTCGCCACGACGGGCACGGACACCGCGAGGTCGGCCGGGCGCAGGAGAAAGCCGGTGCCGGTGTCGGTCCAGGCCGGGTTGCTCGTATCGGCTGTCACCTTGAAGGTCAGCGAATCCGTGCCGGTCCCGGTCTTCACCAAGGCATCCACCGGCACCACCGCGGACTGGCCCGCCGTGGTGCGGCTGAAGGTCGCGATGCCCGTGGCGGCGATGCCCGGCAGGCGCGCCAGGCCGAAGTCCGCGACCCAGCTATCCAGATCCGCGCCCGAGCTGGTCGCGGCGCGGGTGGTGGCCAGCACCTCGGTGATCAGCCATTGCACCCACAGGCCGATGCTGGCGTTGGCTTCCAGCACCGCGCGCAAGATGCTGCCGACCGAGAGATCGACCAGCCCGCGCGCTGCGCCCGTGACGGCCGCGGCCTGCGTCCGCACCAGCGCGGTGAAGTCCTGCAACGGAAGCTGCATGGCCTATCTCCCGAGTTCCAGCGAAAGGGTTTGCGCGTCCGCGGTCTCCGCGTCGGCGTAGCGCACCTGGACGGACAGGGTGCCGCCAGGGTCGGACTGCACCTCGATCACCGGCTCCGGCACGGGTGCGACGGCGGGTTCGCGCAGCATCTGCTCGCGGACCAGCGCGCGGATGGCGGCCGGGTCCGCCGGCTGGCCCACGAAGCGCGCGAGGCCCGCGCCGTAGCCCGGCTGCCAGATGTAGTCGCCGGGGTTGGTGAGCAGGCGGCGCAGGACGCGCTCGGTGCCGAGGGCCGGGCCGGACACGGTGACGAGGTCGCCGGTCGGCCCGGCGGACAGGTCGCCGGCCCAGGCGTGGTGCAGGTCGGACATGGGGGTGCTCCGGTTGGGGGATGGTAGGACGCGCGGCGCATTTCGAGCTTGGGACCGGGCGGCGGTGCGGTTATTCTCCAGGCATGGACACCGAGCCGCCGCCGCAGGCCCCGCCACAGGCTTGGCTCGACGCGCTTGAGGAAGGCGAGGCCGACCTGGCCGCCGGGCACGTGGGACCCTGGCCCCCTCTGCGGGACGCCATAGAAGCGGTCCTCGCTGCGATAGAACGCGGGGCGGACGATGCCGAGCGGAAGCGGCTGCTCCAAGTCGTAGACGCAATTGCGGAGGGCACTCACGAGGACGCGCCCGCGCCCCCGCATCGGTGACCACGCTCGGCCGCGGAGCGCGCCGCGGCCTCGCTGCCCTAATCCGCGATTTTGAGCGCAAGAATCGGCCGGAAGCCATCCGCAACCTGCTGGTGGCCGTCGATCGGGCGATGAAGCAGATTGCCGACGATCAGCGGCGGCCTCGGCGCGCCGCGTCCCTATCCCGCCCTCGCCCAGCCGGGTAGGACGTGGATGAAAGTCGGGCGCTATTGGCTTGCCTACAGCCTGGACGACTCGCCGGTCATCATCGCCGTGTTCTACGATGCCGCAGGTATTCCGGGGCGGGTCTAGGTCACAGCGTCGAGCGTTGTTCCCTCAAATGGCTGGGGTCCGATTGCTGGTTGGCGTTGACGGCCCGGATGGTCATGCGCGACCGTTGCCGAGCCGGGCCATGACGCGGGCGTTCAGCGTGTCGAGGGCGGGTCCGACGACGATTTCCGACGTTACCAGAAGGAACGCGCCGCCGCACAGGACCTCGGCGCGCTCGCACTCCGGCGCGGCGCGCGCCGCCACCTCCGCGGCGCCGATCCCGAACGCCCGCCGGCACAGCAGGTCGTCGAAGAAGCACACCGGCCAAATCCGGTAAACGCTGTCGCGGCTGTCGAGATCTGGGCCATCAACCCGCCACTGCGAACGGATCAGTTCGTTGTCACGGCGATGAACAGCTTTATCTGTCTCGGTCGCCACTCGATATGATCCGAAAACCTCGATCAACCGCGGCAGCGTGACCGAGCAGAACCGTGTGTAGTCCGCCTCCTCGGTGTCCAGCCGCAGCCAAACGAAATCGTCCGACTGGGCGATGTCCCTGGACAAGTACCCAGCAAAGCGTGGCGCGTATGAGACTTGTCCTCCCAACCCGCTTACCAGCGCCGTTCGGA
Source organism: uncultured Acetobacteraceae bacterium (assembly GCA_964251035.1). Lineage (GTDB taxonomy): Bacteria > Pseudomonadota > Alphaproteobacteria > Acetobacterales > Acetobacteraceae > CAHJXG01. Next base: position 2,157 of record CAXUJE010000340.1, on the reverse strand, counting down.
GGTCGAGCGAGGCCGACTCGCCCGTGAAATCGAACGGCGCGTCGCTTGCAGTCTTACCGGCGTCCCAAAGGCCAGGAACAGCAACAAACTGCTCAACGAACTTGGCATTCAGCTCCGGGCTAGGCTCAGCCAGGCTCGCGCGGCGCCGAATTACAACGTCAACATACACACCTTCCCCCAGCACATGCCTCCATCACAAATTGCCGCTGTGACGGCCTTCGTTCTGCGCCGCGCTCCTATTTGCTCCTAACAGTTTCTACTGAACGCATCAGAAAACGTGTAAACTCATAAGCGTCTCGGAGTTGACCACGGCCATTCGCAACTGGAACAAACTTCACAGAACCATTTTTCAAGGTGACTGTGACGCCAGTTGGCGCATCTTTAGGGGGAGATTTGACTTTCAAAATGTCGGAGTAAAGTATTTTATCAAGCAAGCCGTTTTTGGAAACCGCAATCCCCTGTTCATTCAAAAAAACAAGATCACCGGCTTGTAGGTTATTAACGTAAACTCCAAACGTTTCACGTGGCAACAGGTTGACATAAGAGCTGAGTTTGCTCTCAATCTCGTGTTGCTGCACGTAACTATCCATATTGCTAAATATCTTCTTGGCTCTAAAGCGAATGTCCATGCTGCTCTTCCTACTTCAGCGGTATTGTCAATGTTTCCACTCCCCTCTCAGAAGTGGCTCCCATACGCATCATTAACTCATACAGCTTTGGGTTTGCAACTGTTGCTCTCACAATCAGAATGTCCGCTCCACTGGACTTGGCAAGCCTTACAAGACTCGGCAGAACGGAGTTAGGATTGCTGACAATTCCTTCAATCATGTCTATCTGAACGACAGCAATCTTACCCTCAACGGAAAAGGTTCCATTCAACTCTTCTACGTTTCCCTTGACCCAAGATCCTCGGTTGTGAGCGGGCGAGGTGGTAGGTTTGTTGGCTTGTTACCCCATTCTGTCGGCTTTAAAGTTTGAGCATCGCTGCTGCTTTCCGGCCCACCCGGATCAGCAAACGTGTTCACCGGCCCTTGCGATGCCGGCGGTCGGGCACGCGCACGAGCCACTTCCAGCCTCATGGCTTCAATGTCGGCCTCGGTCGGCACATAGCTCTTCGGATCGGCAAGGGTCTGAAGCAGAAGGTTGTCGGGATCGATTTCCTGAAGTTGAGAGCGCAGGTTGCTGTAGCGCTCTACCCGGCCCAACTCGGGCAGGCTCAGATCCTCGCTGTTCGGCTCGGCCCGCCGGGCGGTCTCGTCCTCGGGGGGAGGCTCGGCCTGCGCAAGCTGCACGCCGCCTTGCGCCTTGACTGCCCGAGCCTCCGCCGCGGCGATGACCCGATCCAACGTCGCACGCAGGCTGGAACTCGCACTGGCCTGCGCAGCCGCGGCCGCAGCCGCTGCAGCCGCCTCCTCGTCCTACCGCGCCCTGCCCGTCCACCCCCGCAGCGGGCGCATCCGCCACATCCGGTCGTCATACCTCCGCGACGCCGGCGCGGCCGGGAAGCTGATGCGCAGCCGGATGGTGTCCACGCCGTACGGCATCAGGTCGTCCTTCGCCGCCTCGTCTCCTGTTCCGTCCATTGCATCACCTCCGATCCCGCGTGCATCCGTCCGGCTCCAAGGAGAGCGCCACGTCGAACGGGATGCTGTTTCTGGCCAGGAACAGCCCGCCAGGCCGGCGCCGCCGGCCAGCGCCCGCAGCGCGGTGGGGCCAGCCTTCGCCGGGCCGGGCGGGTCGGAACCGTCAGTTGTTGCAGAACTCAGCCGCGCCGCATGGGCATCGGCATTCTAAGGCGAAGTGATTGGATTCCTGGGGCGTTTGCACAAGCTTTTCCCCTCAGGAAGAAGGAGAGATTTGCACTCTTCTGCCGCAAGCCGGGCCGTCATCCCTTGTTCCCATCCACCGCATCCGGCACTCCCGTGACCCCGCCCTGCGCGGCCGGGTGCCGGTGCCCGTTGTAGGTCTGCCGCAGCCCGTCCAGCGACCCCCGCCGGTCAAACACGTCCCCATCCACATGCAGATCCCCCCGCACCGCCACTGTCCCGTCGTTCAGCAGCCGCAAATAACTCCCGCTCCGGTGCGTCAGCCACACCTCCCCCACCGGCGTCGCCGGACCCGGCGCGAGGGAGTGCCCGCCGGCCAGCTGGAGATCCT
>CAXUJE010000339.1:308-6250 GCA_964251035.1 uncultured Acetobacteraceae bacterium | reverse complement strand
GCGCTGGCGTCGGCTATGCCGGCCCGGGCGGCGGCGGCCGTCCGCATCGGCACCTACGGCGGCGCCGGCTCCACGGGCGTGCCCGAGGTCGCCGCCTATGAAAAATGGCTGGGCCGTCCGCTCGACGTGGTGCTCGACTTCCTGGAAAAGGAAACCTGGGCCGGCATGGTGAACGAGGCCGGGTGGATGAGCGGCTGCTGGCGCGACGCCGGGCGCAAGAACCTGGTCGTCTCGGTCCCGATGCTGGTGAGCGAGGGGCAGCCGACCCTGGCGCAAGGCGCCCGCGGCGACTACGACCAGCACTTCGCGGCGCTGGGCCGCAAGCTGGTCGAGAGTTCCTACGCCGACAGCGTGATCCGCATCGGCTGGGAGTTCAACGGCGGCTGGTATTCCTGGACGGCGCGCGGCAACCCGTCCGATTTCAAGGCGTACTGGCGTCGGATCGCGCTCGCGATGCGCCGCGTGCCGGGCGCGCGGTTCCGCTTCGACTGGAGCGCCACCACCGTTGATGGCCCCACGGTGGACGCCTACCCCGGCGACGACGTGGTCGATATCGTCGGCCTCGACATCTACAACCAATCCTGGCCGCTGATCGCCGACCCGGCGCAGCGCTGGCAGTACCTGCTGAACCACGAGGCCGGCCTCCGGTGGCACCGCGACTTCGCCAAGACCCATGGCAAGCCGCGCTCCTTTCCGGAATGGGGCACCGGCACGCGGCCCGATGGGCACGGCGGCGGCGACGATCCCGTGTTCATCCGCAACATGCTCACCTGGATGCGGGAGGGCGGACCGGTCGATTACGCCTGCTACTGGAACTACCGCGCGCCGGACTACGACGCCAAGGTCACGGACGGCCGCCTGCCGGAAGCGGCCAAGGCGCTGCACGCCGGGTTGCAGCGGGGCGCCTGAGCCGACGCGCTTTTACCGAGGCAGCGAAGCATAGAGTTCGGCGGTCCGGCGCGCGATCTCCGGCCAGGTCGGGACCGACGCTGTGAGCGCCGTGACGCGCGCCGCGCAGGACGCGGCGAACCCACGGTCCCCGATGAAGCGCGCCATGGCGGCGGAGAGTGCGCCCACGTCCTCCGGCGGCACCAGCAGCCCGTGCTTGCCGTCCTGCACCGCCTCGATGAAGCCGCCGAGGCGCGACGCGAGAAGCGGGCGGCCGAAGGTGATGGCGAGGCTCAGCACGCCGCTCGCCTCGATCTCGCGATAGGGAAAGCTGGCGACGACGCCGTGCTGGAAGATGCCGCCCACCTCCGCGTCGCCCACGAAGCGCGGCTCGATGGCGACCCGGTCAGCCACGCCTCGCTGCCGGGCCAGGCCATGCAGCGGTGCCAGGTCCATGTAGGGCTTGCCGACGATCCGCAGCCGCGCCTCCCTGCGCAGCGCCGGGTCCAGGCGCGCGAAGGCCTCGATCAGCAGGTCGGCGCCCTTGTAGGGCTTGATCTTGCCGAACAGCAGGAAGGTGATCTCCCCCCGCATGGGATCTGCGGCAGCATGCGCCGATGCGCGCCCGAGCAGCCCGTGCGGCATCACCGTGACCCGGTCCCTTCCCTCCCCATGGGCCAGCAGCCGGGCGCGGCCTTGCTCGGTATGCACGATCAGGCGGTCGAAGTCCGCGAAGGCCGCGTGGGCGCCCACCCGCTGCAGGCCGCCGGTGGGGTTGCCGTTGAACGGGTTGGTGTCGTGCACGGTCAGCACCAGCGGGGCGATGGCGCGCAGGCGCCGGAGGAAGCGCCGGTCCACGACGGGGAGCGGCAGCCATTGGAAATGGATCACGTCCGGGCGCTCCCGCCGCAGCCGCCGCGCCAGCGCCTGCATCGACCATGCGTGGTCCAGGCCCTTGATGCCGAGCCGCAGCGCCCGGGGCAGCCGCGCGAGGGCGGGAGCGCCGGCGACCCGGTAGAAGCTCGCACGCAGCGGCGCGCCGTCGGTCGCGTTGTCGTCAGGACCGGGCGCGCGTCCGTGCAGCACGACCTGATGCCCTTCCGCCTGCAGCCCGGCCGCCAGCGCCGCGTCGTAGGGCAAGGTGAACAGCGACGGGTCGATCAGCGCCACCCGCAGGCTTCGGCTCATTGCGCCAAGGCCTCGTCAGGCACCACATCCACGCGCGCCGGGTTCCTTGGCAGCCCGCTCATGGGATAGCCGAGCTGCCGGGCGAGCTGCGGCAGGACCTCGGGATCGCGGTCGTGGTCAAACTTGCGTGAGAACAAGGCGGGGCTGGACAGCAGCCGGGGCAGGTCGTCCCGGGTCATCACCTTGGGGCCGGGGAAGACGATCTCCCGCCCGTAGTGCGGCGCCACCTTGTCGCGCCACGGGCCGTTGCGCACCAGCGTTTGCACGATGAGTTCGTCGGACAGCAGGAGACGGCTGAGATAGCGCTTGATGGGCCTGGCGATCGGCGCGCGCCCCTGCCATTCGCAGAAGGCACGCGGCAAGATCGACCATTGCGAGCCTTTGTAAGCGAGCTCGAACTCGGCGGGCGGCGGGCGCGGCCCCTTGAACTTCACGGCGCGGTGCGGCAGCTCGATCATCGGGTGCCAGCGCAGGTGCCAGTCGTCGGGCGGCAGCGTCGAAAGGTGCCGCAATTCCACAAAGACTTGATCCGGATCGGCGGCCAGCGCCTGCCGGATTTGTTCAATCGGCTTGATTGGATAGCACTGCCCACTCAGATTGATGAAATGCGACCACCCGGCAGAGGCCTGCAACGCGATGGCGATGGCATCAAGCTGGATGCGCGCGAGGCTCCATCCGCCCCAGTTGGTGAAGCGGGGCCGCATGAGGATGACGTTCGGGTGCTCTGCCGCGAGGGCCTTCGCCGTTTGCCAGATGCCGCGCCGGTCGGCCTTGAGGCCCAGCATCGATTTGCGGTCGATGTGCAGGATGACCGTGTCGCGATGGGGACCGCCGGGCCGTGCCAGCGCCTCGACAAGCCAGCGCAGTTGCTGGGGCCGGTGGTGGGCCAATATGAAATACGCTATCCCGGTGTGCATGATCCCTAGATGGCACCGGCGCAACCCGGCCAAAAGTCACAACCGCTTCAAACCCGTCTGGGCGGCCTGCACCGTCCGGCGCGTTGCTGCGTTGCATCACCCGTAAGCTTGGCCGGCCGGCGCCTGCCGGCCCGCAGGAAAGGACGTTAGGCATGTCGGAGGTTGCTCTCCTCGACGAGCGGTTTGAGAAGACGCCCCCGGCGGCCGACGAGTCGGCCGTCTCCCCGGCACAGCTCCTGGCGACCCTTCGCCGCAACTGGCCCTTGATCCTGTTCTTCGGCCTGCTCTTCGGCGCGGCGGGGTATGCCTACACTGTCACTTCGGTTCCCAAGCAGTACACGACGGCGGGAACCCTCTCGATCGACATGGAGCGTTTCGCCGTCCCGGCGCTGCAAGGGGCGCTCAGCGGCGACGGGTTGGCGGACCCGATGCCGCAGGTGCGCAGCGAGGTGCAGATCCTGACCTCGCGCTCGCTGCTCCAGGAGGTCGCGGACGAGCTGCACCTGATCGACAATCCGGAGTTCAACGCCGCGCTGCGCCCGATGCCGTGGGGCGAGACGATGAAGCGGTCCATCGCAGGCGCGCTGCCGGAGGCCGTGGCCCAGCCGCTGGCCGACGCGGGCCTGCTGCCCGACGTCAGCAAGCCCATCGAGCCGCCGCCCGAGGCGGTGCTGAGGGACGGCGTCATCGGCAGCATCGCGCAGCGCCTCAGCATCATCAACGACAACCGAAGCCTGATCGTGCTGGTGCAGTTCACGTCAAAGGACCCGAACACGGCCGCTGCCGTGGTGAACAGCGTGATCAAGAACTACACGGCGGACAAGGCGCAGGGCCGCAGCTCCGCCAACAGCGACGCCAACTCCGAGCTGTCGCGGCGGGTGGTGGAGGCGCGGAAGGAGATCGGCGACCTTGAAGGCAAGATCGCTACGACACGGGAAAGGTACAACCTCGTGCAGACCCGGGCCGGCAGCGTCAGCCAGCAGCAGCTTGAGGATTTGTCCAGCGCCCTGACCCGCGCGAGCGCCGACCGCGCGCAGGCGGTGGCGAACGTCCAACGCGCCGGCGCGATCGCCCGGACCGGCATCACGTCGAACGACAACGTCGCGGTGCTCGGCTCCAGCACCATCAGCGCCTTGCGGGACAAGGAAGCGGCGGCGGACCGGCACCTCGCGCAGATTTCGACGACGCTGGGCCAAGGCCACCCGCAGGTCCGGGCGGCGCAGGCCGAGCTTGCCTCCGTGCGCAGCGCGCTCGCGGCGGAAACCCAGCGGGTCATGGCTTCGCTCGGCGCGCAGGCCGACGCGGCGCGGGCGCGCGAGGCTGACTTGAAAGGGCAGCTTGAAACCGCGCAGAGGAATGCCGGCGGCCTCGCCGCGGTGCAGTCCGAGCTTCAGCAGCTTGAGCGGGACGCGGAGTCGCGCCGCAACGTCCTGCAGACGCTGCTGCAGGGCGAGGCGCAGACCGCGTCGCGCAAGATCGGGCCCGAGCAGAGCGGCGTGCGCGTGGTCAGCATGGCCGTGGCGCCGTCCTTCCCCTCCAGTCCCAAGCCGAAGATCGCCGGGCTGCTGGGCATGCTGAGCGGCTGCGCCTTCGGTGGGCTGCTCTCGCTGGCGCGGGGACGCCGCGACAAGGGCTTCACCGGACCGGATGAGATCAAGAGCACCCTGGGCCTCGCGCCGCTCGGCACCGTGCCGCGCCCGGCGAACGGGGTGTCGCTGGCGGAGCGCGTCGCCGCCGCCCCGGGCGGGCCCGGGGCCGGCGCCCAGGGCGCCCGCCGCCCCCCGCGGCGGGTCTCCGGGCGCGGCTCGGTGCCGCGCAGCGTGTTGTTCGTCTCCAGCCTCGCCGGGGAGGGTGCTGCGGAGTTCACCGCGGCGTTCGCCCGCGTCGCCGCCATCGACGGGCTTCGGGTCCTGCTGCTTGAGGGCGACCTGCGGGAGCCGTCGCTCGCCCGCATCCTCAAGGTCCCGCCCTCCAACGGCCTGATCGAGACGCTTCAGGGCAGCGAGCACTGGCAGGAGCAGGTGCAGCAGGACGGGCGCACGCCGCTTGACCACCTGCTCGTCGCCGGGCCGCAGCCCGCGGCGAACCAGCTCCTGGACTCGATGCAGCTACAGAACCTGATCGCCGAGGCGCGGGACGAGTACAACCTCGTCGTCATGGACAGCCAGCCGATCGGCAGCGCCACGCAAAGCATGGTGCTGGCGCATATCGTCGATGCCGTCGTCCTCGTGGTCGGCGCCAAGCGCTCGAAGCGGGCGGCGGTGCGCGAGTCGATCCGCACCTTGACGGTCGCGTCGCGCAAGCCGGTGGTGATGGCGCTCAACATGGCGGCGTGAGGGTCCCGCACGGGACCGCCGGCGTCAGCCCCGTGCGGAGGCGGGGGGCGTCCAGATCTGGAACCGTTCGCCGCGCATGGACCGGGCAACGCCCAATCCGGTCGCCACGAACGCCGCGGCGATGCCGACGATCTTGCCCAGCGGCCCGGCGGGACGCAGCCGGGCGGCGACCAGCAGCGCCGCCCCGGCAAGCACGCAGAGCAGCAGCAGCACCCACGCGCCAAGCGCCGCCAGCCCCGCCGCGAAGCAAAGCACGGCCGCCCCCAGCAGGTAGCCCGCGAACCAGCGCAGCAGCTTGTGCGAGACGTATTTGTAGCGGTCGAACAGCGGCAGCCTGGCCAGGTCGGCGCGCAGCGCCCGGTGCACGTTGAAGGCTTGGCAGGCGATCCGGACCTTGCGCCGGAACTCGTCGCCAGCGTGCGTCGCCGCTTCCTCGTAGGCCAGCGCATCGTTGGCACGCACGACCCGGTGGCCGCCGCACAGGATCGACAGCGACACGTACATGTCGTCGATGATGTCGGGCGGCGGCGGGCTCCAGCACTGCCTCGTATTCGGCAGCAACGCGGGAAGGCGCGAAATCTGCGGCGGCTTTGCGGCACTCCGTAAACACGAT
>CAXUJE010000339.1:0-298 GCA_964251035.1 uncultured Acetobacteraceae bacterium | reverse complement strand
GGCTATGCAGCGCGCGCCGGATCGCGAAGATCGACCCGTCCGCGCCCATGGTCGATCCGCTGCGCGACTCAAGCTCCTTGATGGCCTCTTCCAGCCGCCAGTAGAGCGAACCCGTCACCGCCGTGGCGCTGTCGTTGGCCCGGGTGTAGACGAGGTGGCCGCAAACGCACCCGACCTCCGGGTCGTCGAAGCGCCGCAGCAGCCGGGGAATGGCGTCGGGCGGGCACATGACGTTGGCGGCGGAGCACACCAGGGTGTCGGGCCCCGGCTGCTGGGCCCGCGTGGTGATGCCAAAGGG
>CAXUJE010000338.1:0-6290 GCA_964251035.1 uncultured Acetobacteraceae bacterium | reverse complement strand
GCCTGGCAGCGCCACCCCCAGCGGCACCTGGACCCAGCACCCTCCGCGCGGCGACGCCGCCGGCTCCTCGCTCCCCGGCCCTGGCTGCACATGGCCCGGCGGCGCCGAGGGGCAGCGTCTGGCTGCACGGGCTGCATCCCGTGGCGGCGGCGCTCGCTAACCCGGCCCGCCCCCGGAAACCCCTGCTGCTGACCGAGGAAGCGGAGGCCACGCTGCAGGCCCGTCTGCCGCAACCCTGGCCGCTGCCGGTGGAGCGCGCGGACCGCGCCAAGCTGGACCACCTGCTGGGCCGGGACACCGTGCACCAGGGCGCGGCGCTGCTTGCGGACCTGCTGGCGCCTCCCGCGCTTTCGGCCGTGCTGGAACGGCCGGGGCCGGTGCTCGTGCTGGACCAGGTGGTCGATCCCCGCAACATCGGCGCCGTGCTGCGCAGCGCCGCGGCGTTCGGCGCCGCCTGCGTCATCACCCAGGACCGCAACGCGCCGGAAGAGACAGGCGTGCTGGCCAAGGCCGCCTCGGGCGCCCTGGAGCAGGTGCCGCTGCTGCGCGCCGTGAACCTCGCCCGGACCCTGGCGGCGCTGAAAGCCGCCGGGCTGTGGGTCGTCGGGCTTGACAGCGGCGGCGCCCCACTGCGCGGCTTGGCCTTCACGGAGCGGCGCGTGGCGTTGGTGCTGGGAGCGGAGGGCGCCGGCTTGCGCCGCCTGACGCAGGACACCTGCGACGAGGTCGCCGGCCTGGCCATGCCGGGCCTAATGGAAAGCCTGAACGTGTCAGCGGCCGCGACCGTGGCGCTCTATGAACTGAGCCGGCCCTGATGACCGATCTGGCGCCGTTCAACGCGGAGCGCGCCGCCCAGGCGCTGATGGCGGTGCGGCGGAGCCGGCGCGTGCTGGACCGGCTGCCGCCCGGCATCACGCCGCGCGGGCTGGCGGACGGGATCGCGGCCCAGCTCGCGGTCGCCCGCCTGTCCGGCGCCCAGCCTCCCGCCGGGTTCAAGATCGGCGCGACGGCCCGGCGCATGCAGGAGTACCTGGGCCTGCCCGGGCCGCTCGCCGGGTTCATCGCCGAGGCCGGGCTGCATGGCAGCGGCAGCACGCTCAGCTTCAAGTCCTTCCTGCACGCCGGGGTCGAGTGCGAGCTTGCCGTGGTCCTGGCACGGGACCTCCCGCCCGGCCCGTGCAGCAACGCCCAGGCTGCCGCGGCAGTGGGCGAGCTGATGGCCGGCATCGAGGTGGTCGAGAACCGCTACGGCCCGCTCGACGTGCTCGGCAGCCCCACACTGGTCGCCGATCAGGTGTTCCATGCCGGCGCGGTCCTGGGCGCGCCCCATTCGGAATGGCGCGGCCTTGATCTTCGGAGCCTGGCCGGGAGCGTGTCGGTGAATGGCCACGAGCGTGGCGCAGGCACCGGCGCCGACCTTCTGGGCGACCCGATGAGTGCGCTGGCCTGGCTCGCGGCGTCTGAGGAGGCGGCGGCATTCGGCGGAATGCGCGCCGGGCAGGTCGTGATGCTGGGCAGCGTCTGCCCGCCGGTCTGGCTGGATGGCCCGGCGGAGGTCACGGTGCAGTTTTCCCCGCTGCCAACCGTTACTTTGTCACTCGTGTAGATTTATAAGGATTGTTTTAACTTATAAAGCGGAGAATGCACTGTATCCGCCACCTGGGATTGACGCCATGCCCACCCCCACCTCGAAGCGCCGCATCCAATGGACTGCCCTGTCTGACGACCTCCAACTCGCCTTGGCCGAGCAGGCGCTGCATCGCGCGGCCGAGACCATCGCCGGGCAAGCCGAGAGCCTTGCAGCCGAAATGGAGACGGGATCGTTGACCGACCAAGGCGGCCCGGACGCCCTTCGCCTGCTCGCTGCGGTGATCCGCGCCACCAACGGGCAGTCCATGGACGCGAGGCGGCACTGACGGGGCTGGGCCGCCACTCAGGCCGATGTGCCGGGTGCAGGGATCGAACCCGCGGCCCCCTGATTACAAATCAGGTGCTCTACCATCTGAGCTAACCCGGCGTCTTTCTGTGGTGTAGCAACCGGAAACCTGCCTGCCAACCTCGGCAGCCTACGCCGTGCAGTTAGGCCGGCAGCGGGGTGTTCCCTGTGAACTTGCGCAACCGGCGCTGCAGCAGCCGCCAGGCCAGCTTGGTGCCCAGCACCGACAGCTTGCCGCGCGGCGGAAGGCCCACCGATTTCAGGACCATTCCCATGCTGCGCTCGATATGGCGCAGGCGGTAGAACCCCATGGCCCGGCCCATGTAGGCAGCGATGCAGCGGTCATGCGCATAGGCCAGGCTTTCCGGCTCGTTCCCGCAATGGAAGGCATAGGCCAACTCGTCATCCTCGCTCTCGGTGATCCGGCCGGCGGCGATGCGCAGCCGGGTCGACATGCTGAGGTTCTCCCGGACCAAATAGCGTCGCATGTGGTCGTAGAACAGCTTGAAATGCCGATACTCGTCCGCCGCGATCAACCGGCAGACCTGCTGAAGCACAGGTTCCTTGGCAGCATCGGCCAGCGCCGTATAGTAGCTGCTGGTCCCGGTCTCCACCATGCAACGGGCGATCAGTTCCCCCGTGCGCGAGCCACGGATCGAGGCATCGGCGTCGAGCGGCAGCTTGTAGCCGGCACGGTATCGCGCGAAGGCCGCCTCAAAATCCCAACCGGGATCGGCAAGCATTGCCCATTTGCCCAGCGCGTCACCATGCTGGACTTCCTCAACCGCCCAATTGTCCGTGGCGCCGCGGAAATCCGGGTCGTCCCGGAAGATGCGGCCGAGATAAACAGCGTAGTCCATTCCGTTCCGCTCAACCATGGCGGCCGCCTTGACGAGCGGGACAATATCGGGATCGACCAAGGCCGGGTCAAACTGGTCCCAGGCAACGTCCGCAATCCGCCAGTGCTTCATCCGATGGCTGTCTCAATCAGGTGTGACGGCCACCATAGGCCGGCGTGACAGCCGCACTAACAGAAGGCGCGGCGCCAGGTTGCCGACACGGCGACACTGGCGGATGTCATGTTGCCGCTATGTTACAGCCTCAGGCGGCCTCGGCAGCGGCAACCATGGCGCGGGCGGCCTGCTGCCCCTGCATCGCGGCGTCCAGCGCAGGGATGTCCGTCTTGTCCGTAGCCGCATAGGCGGCGTCCGCCTCGGCCAGCCGCGCCTCGGCGGCACTGCGGGAAACCTCGGCCACCGCGATGGCCTCGTCGGCCAGCACGGTGCAGCGCTCCGGCGTGACCTCGGCGAAACCGCCGCTGACATACAGCCGGCTAGTGACCCGTCCGCCCTCATGCAGGGCAATCGTGCCACCCCGGAGCAGCACGATCATCGGCGCATGACCCGGCAACACGCCCATCTCCCCCTCGGCCGCCGGAATCACGGCCATGTCGACCGGCTGCGACAGCAGCAGACGGTCGGGGCTGACGATCTCCAACAGCGTCGGCATCATGCGGCGACCTTCATGCCCTCGGCCTTCTTCACCGCGTCCTCGATGGTGCCGACCATGTAGAACGCGGCCTCTGGCAGGTGGTCGTACTCGCCATCGACGATGGCCTTGAAGCTGCGCACCGTGTCAGCAATCGGCACGAAGATGCCGGGGCTACCGGTGAACACCTCGGCGACGTGGAACGGCTGCGACAGGAAGCGCTCGATCCGCCGGGCGCGCGCCACGACCAGCTTGTCGTCCTCGCTCAGCTCGTCCATGCCCAGGATGGCGATGATATCCTGCAGGCTCTTGTAGGTCTGCAGCACGCGCTGCACCTCGCGGGCGACCTCGTAGTGTTCCTGGCCGACGATGCGGGGGTCGAGGCTGCGCGAGGTGGAGTCGAGCGGGTCCACGGCCGGGTAGATGCCCTTCTCGGAAATGGCGCGGTTCAGCACCGTGGTCGCGTCCAGGTGGGCGAAGCTCGTGGCCGGCGCCGGGTCGGTCAGGTCGTCCGCCGGCACGTAGATGGCCTGCACGGAGGTGATCGAGCCTTTCTTCGTGCTGGTGATCCGCTCCTGCAGCGCGCCCATGTCGGTGGCGAGCGTCGGCTGGTAGCCTACCGCGGACGGGATGCGGCCCAGCAGCGCCGACACCTCCGCGCCCGCCTGGGTGAAGCGGAAGATGTTGTCCACGAAGAACAGCACGTCCTGCCCTTCCTCGTCGCGGAAGTACTCCGCGAGCGACAGGCCCGACAGCGCCACGCGGGCACGGGCGCCCGGCGGCTCGTTCATCTGGCCATAGACCAGCGCCACCTTGCTGCCCTCGGTCGTGCCCTCGCCAAGCTTGATGACGCCGGCGTCGATCATCTCGTGGTACAGGTCGTTGCCTTCGCGGGTGCGCTCGCCGACGCCCGCGAACACCGACACGCCGCCGTGCGCCTTGGCGATGTTGTTGATCAGCTCCTGGATCAGCACCGTCTTGCCGACGCCCGCGCCGCCGAACAGGCCGATCTTGCCGCCCTTCAAGTAGGGCGCCAGCAGGTCCACGACCTTGATGCCCGTGACCAGGATCTCGGAACTCGTCGCCTGGTCCTCGAAGGACGGCGCCATGCGGTGGATCGGGTAACGCATCGTGGCGTTCACCGGGCCGCGCTCGTCGATGGGGTCGCCGATGACGTTGAGGATACGGCCCAGCGTCTCCGGCCCGACCGGCACGCTGATCGGCGCGCCGGTGTCCACCACCTCGCTGCCGCGCACCATGCCGTCCGTGCTGTCCATGGCGATGCAGCGCACGGTCTTCTCGCCCATCTCCAGCGCCACTTCGAGCACCAGCGTGGCATCGCCGTTCTTGGCGTGCAGCGCGTTCTGGATGTAGGGCAGCTCGCCCTCGAACTGCACGTCCACGACCGCGCCCAGCACTTGCGTCACGCTGCCGACGTTGTTCTTCGCCATGATTGCATTCCTTCCCTGACCAACCCTAAAGCGCTTCCGCGCCCGAGATGATCTCGATCAGTTCCCTGGTGATGTTCGCCTGGCGCGTCCGGTTGTAGTTCAGCGTCAGGCGGTTGATCATGTCGCCGGCGTTGCGGGTCGCGTTGTCCATGGCGGACATGCGGGCACCCTGCTCCCCGGCCGCGCTCTCGATCAAGGCGCGGAACAACTGGATGGCCATGTTGCGCGGCAGCAGGGCGGCGAGGATCGCCTCCTCGTCCGGCTCGAACTCGTACTGCGCCTGCGGGCCGGCCGGCGTCTCGGCCGCGTCCGCTTCCGGCATGGGCAACGGGACCAGCCGCGCCTCCGTCGGCACCTGGCTGATCACCGACACGAAGCGGTTGTAGACCACCGTGCACACGTCGAACTCGCCGGCGGCCAGCATGGCGGCGATGCGCGCCGCCACCTCGTCCACGTCGGAGAACTCGACGCGCTTCTTGCCGGCGAAGCTGTACTCGCCGATCAGCCGGTCCGCATACTCGCGCCGCAGGTAGTCGCGGCCCTTGCGGCCCACGGTGATGACGCGGACCGTCTTGCCCTCGCCTTCCAGCCGCTGGATGGCGGTGCGGGCAGCGCGGCCGACGTTGGTGTTGAAGGCGCCGGCCAGGCCGCGGTCGGCCGTCACCACGACCAGCAACTGCACCTGGTCACGCCCGGTGCCGATCAGCATCCGCGGCGCGTTCGGCGACCCGGCGGCGCTCGCCGCCAGCGCCGCCAGCATGCGCTGCATCCGCTCGGCATAGGGCCGCGCCGCTTCCGCTTGCGTCTGCGCGCGCTTGAGCTTGCTCGCCGCGACCATCTTCATGGCCGACGTGATCTTGCGCGTGGACTTGACGCTGTTGATCCGCGCCCGGAGCGCCTTGAGGCTGGCCATCAGGCGAAGTTCTTGGTGAAGCCGTCCATGAAGGACACGAGCGTCTTCTCCACGTCGGGCTTCATCTCGCGGCTGTCGCGGATGCTCTCCAGCACGCCCGGCTCCCGGGTTTTCAATTCCGAGATCATCCGGCGCTCGAACTCGCCGATCTTGCCGACGTCGATGCCGTCCAGGTAGCCCTTGGTGCCGGAGTACAGGCTGATGACCTGCTCCTCGACCGGCATCGGGCTGAACTGCGGCTGCTTCAGCAGCTCGGTGAGCCGGGCGCCGCGGGCCAGCAGCTTTTGGGTGGAGGTGTCGAGGTCGCTCGCGAACTGCGCGAAGGACGCCATCTCGCGGTACTGCGCCAGTTCCAGCTTGATCGACCCCGCGACTTTCTTCATCGCCTTGATCTGCGCGGAGGAGCCGACGCGGGACACCGACAGGCCGACGTTCACCGCCGGGCGGATGCCGCGGAAGAACAGCTCGGTCTCCAGGAAGATCTGGCCGTCGGTGATGGAGA
>CAXUJE010000337.1:0-6292 GCA_964251035.1 uncultured Acetobacteraceae bacterium | reverse complement strand
ACCATCAGCATCGCCGAACAGAGTTGCCGATAAGCAGCACGCAGTCCGTCCGGACACCGGTCCGAACCGCCGCATGGCCGATCGTCATCGCATGCGCCGGACTGGGGCTGATGGCCGCGACGACCGTAGCGGTGGCTTGTGGATGGACGGTCTGGAGCGTCGCCACGGTCGCGGCCCCTGCCACGACGGTCGAGCAGGTTGTGGACTGGCTGGATCTGCCGCCAAACCACGGCGTCCGGCTGCTCTCACACGCGATCGACGTGGGGACCGCCGCCACGGCATGGATGGTGTCGGAACGCGCTGCGCGCTGATCGGCCGGGCAGTCGACCGGCGCCTACCATGGGTGCTGACAGCCGCCACCGTGGCCAATGGACTGCTGGAGCTAGCGCTCGGTCCGGATCAGGAGGGGACCAAAGGCGGATACGCCTACGAGCAGCGGTCCACTTCGTGATCTCAAGTGCTACAATCTGGGTCCTCTTTGCCCGCAACAAAGAAACGCGGACTGGTCGCGAGACGGACGACCGGAAGCCTGGACGATCGCATCGGGACTGGGTGGCAGCACAAAACCCACCCTGACTGCCGGCGTCAACGCGCGGGCGGGCTGGCGCGCATCCGGGCCGTGACCGACGTGGCGCCTGACCGCCCCGTGCCCGGCGGGCCGCTGTCCGACGCGCTGCTTTCGGTGCGGGCGCTGCGGACGGAGTCCCACGTGGGCGACGTGGTGTGGCGCGCGGTGGGCGACGTGAGCTTCGAGGTGCGCGCGGGGGAGGCGGTCGGACTGGTGGGGGAGTCCGGGTCGGGCAAGACGGTCACGGCGCTGTCCATCGCCGGCCTCGTCGCCTCGCCGCCGGGCCGCATCGCCGGGGGCAGCGTGCGGTTCAAGGGCCAGGAGCTGATCGGCGCCTCGCTGGCCGACTTGCAGGCGGTCCGCGGCGACCGGATCGCCTACGTGTTCCAGGACCCGCTGGGGTCGCTCAACCCGCGCAAGACAATCCGGCAGATCCTGGAGGTGCCGCTGCACAGCCTGCGCGGCATGGCGGCATCCGCGCGCCGCGCCCGCGTGGGGGAGCTGATGCGCCTGGTCAGCCTGCGCGCCGAGTTCGCCGACCGCTACCCGCATGAGTTCTCCGGCGGGCAATGCCAACGCATCGGCATCGCCCGCGCGCTCTCCGCCGAGCCGGAGATCATCGTGCTGGACGAGCCGGTGTCGGCGCTGGACGTGTCCGTGCAGGCGCAGGTGCTAAGGCTGCTGCAGGACCTGCAGGCCCGGCTCGGCGTGGCCTACCTGTTCATCTCGCACGACCTGGCGGTGGTGGAGGCCATCGCCGACACGGTCGCGGTGATGCACGCCGGGCGCATCGTCGAGCGGGGCGAGGCGGCGCAGGTCTTCCTGGCGCCGCAGCACGCCTACACCCGCGAGCTGATCGGCGCGATCCCGGGCTTGGGCGGGGCGCGCTGACCTTTTTGGCCATGCCGGGGGGCGCGCGTGTGGCAGCGGCGCAAGCATGGAGCCGTTATGCGGCTGCCCAGGCTCCATGCACATGGACAGGGCGGGCGCCAGGTGCATCATCTCCGCCATGCAAGGAGTCTCGCCATGCGCAAGCTGATTTTGGCTGCTGTCTCGGTCCTGTCGCTCGCGGCGGCGGAGCCGGCGTTTCCCCAGGGCCTGCAAACGCCGGGGGCGCCCAACGCCACCCCGCCGGCGGGCACGCTTCCCGATGGGCGCACCAGCACGTTCAGGCGCCGCCGCCCCGTGCGCCGCCCCCGGCCAGTGCGTCGCCCTACCCAATCCGAGCAGCAGTCGCCGGACGTCCAGACTCCACGGATCGGCTGAGCCGCCTCCTTCCGACAGGAAGCGGCCTCGTTATGCGGCTGCGGAGCGCCGGGTGCGGCGAACGGGACCGCCCGCCTTCGGCTTGAAGGCAGGGGGCGCCCCGTTGCGGCCGTCCGGCAACGGCCCGGGCTTTCAAGCAGCGACCTAAATCGCCTAAGATCGGATCGAATCTGGAAGCATTGCGGGGAGGCCTGGCCGTGGACCGTCGCGATGACCCTGCCGTGATGCCGGACGCTGCCCCCGCTGGCACGGGCGCCGTGCTGGACCGCCTTCTCCGCCTGGCGGCGCGCGTCGCGGAGGCGGCGGTTGCGGTGTTCGACCGGCCGGCCGGCCCGGACGCGCCGGCGCTGTCCGCGTTCGGCCTGTCCCGGAAGCAGGCGGAGGCGGCCGGGTTCGATGCGGCGTTCGGTGCGGCCTTGGGCCACGGCACGGGCCTGACGGTCCTGCCGGACCTGTGGGGGGATGGGCGGTTCGCCGGGCACGCGCTGGTGGCCGGGCCGCCGCATCTGCGTTTCCTGGCCCACCTGCCGCTGCTCTCCTCCGATGGCGGCCGCCTCGGGTCCCTGTGCGTGCTTGACCCGGCCCCTCGCGCCGGCCTCATGGAAACGCAAGCAGCGGCGCTGGGCGACATCGCCAGCCTGATCGCCGCGGCCTGCGAGCGGGAACAGCGGCTTGCGCGCCTTGCGTTTGCCACGGCCCACGCCCTCCGGACGGACCGGATGCTGCATCTGGTGGCGGAGGCGGCGACCTGCGCCGAGGCGCTGACCAGCCTGCTCGGCGAGCTGTGCCGCCACCACGGCGCCACGGTCGGCCGCATCTGGCAGTTGACCCAGCCCGACGGGCGCATGCTGGAGATCAGCCGGTTCAACGACGACGGGCTGGACGAGCATTCCTACTACCGCCAGCCGCCCACAGCCCCGGTGACGCGCAGCAACTCGATGACCGCAGGCGCAATCCGCCGCAACGAGCCGCACGCCGTCATCTACTCGCAGGTTGAACGGCCGGAGCGGTTCGTGCTGCTCGCCCCCGCCATCGCCTCCGGCCTGGCTGCCCAGGTGAGCTACCCGATCTGGGTGCAGGACCAGCGCTTCGGCGTCTCGCTCGCCTTTTCCACCGAGCGGCCGGACCTGGCGGAGGTCGTGGCGGACATCGCGTCGCTCGCCAACACGATCCGCCCGGCGCTGTTCCGCAAGGTGACGGAGGAGCGCATCCGCTTCGTGGCCCACCACGACGACCTGACGCGGCTCGCCAACCGCCTGCTGTTCCACGAGCGCCTGGCCGCCGCCATCACTGCTGCGGCGCGGGGGGAGCACGGCCTCGCCTTGCTGTACCTCGACCTCGACGGGTTCAAGCTGGTCAACGACACGCGCGGGCATGGGGTGGGCGACAAGCTGCTCGCCGCCGTGGCCAGCCGGCTGCGGGAGAACTGCCGGGAATGCGACACGACCGCCCGGATCGGCGGGGACGAGTTCGCGATCATCCAGCTGCTCGGCAGCCAGCCCGCTGCGGCCACGGCGGTGGCGTTGGCGCAGCGCGTGCTGCATGCCGTGCAGCAGCCGTTCGACATCGATGGGCAGCGCCTCCTGGTGGGCGTGTCGGTCGGCATCGCCGTGTATCCCACGGGCGGAGAAACGCCGGACCAACTGCTCCGCAACGCCGACACCGCGCTGTACCGCGCCAAGGAAAGCGGGCGCAACGCTTACCGCCTGTTCGAGCCGGCCATGGAGGTGCGCCAGCTTGAGCGCGCGCTGATGGAGCGCGACCTGGGAGACGCCGTGGACCGGCATCACTTCACCCTGGCGTACCAGCCGATCTGCGACGCCACGTCCCTGCAGATCCGCGGGTTCGAGGCGCTGCTGCGGTGGAACCACCCGGTGCGCGGGCAGGTCCTGCCGGGCCACTTCGTGTCGCTGGCCGAGGCGAACGGGCTGATCCTGCCGCTCGGCCACTGGGCGCTGGAAGCCGCCTGCGCCGAGGCGGCAAGGTGGGAGCCGCCGGCCTGCCTGTCCGTCAACTTCTCGCCCCTGCAGTTCCGCCAGCCCGACTTGGCGCAGCAGGTGGCCCGCGTCCTGGAACGGGCCGGGCTGCCCGGCGAGCGGCTGGACATCGAGGTGACGGAGGGCTTGCTGCTCGGCAACTCCGGCATGGTGCTGCAAACCATGCAGGCGCTGAAGGAGCAGGGGGTGCGCCTCACGCTGGACGACTTCGGCACCGCCTATGCCAGCCTCAGCACGCTCCGCCGCTTCCCGTTCGACCGCATCAAGATCGACAAGAGCTTCGTGGGGGAGATGGGCCATGACGACAGCTCGCTGGCCATCGTGGAGGCGGTGCTGCTGCTCGGCGCCCGGCTGCGGCTGTCCGTGGTCGCCGAGGGGGTGGAGACCGAGGAGCAGCTCGACACGCTGCGCCGCCTGGGTTGCACGCTGGTCCAGGGCTACCTGACCGGACGGCCGATGCCGGAAGCGCAGGCGCGGGCGGCGGTGCTGCGCGGGACGGTGGCGCCAGCGAAACCGGAACGGTTTGCGCCGGGGTGACGGTCCACTTCATCACGCACCCGGAGGTGCTGATCGACCCGGCGGTGCCGGTTCCGGACTGGCCGCTTTCAGCGGTCGGGGTGCGGCGGATGCGCCTTGCCGCCGGGCGGCCCTGGCTTGCGGGGGTGCGGTCCATCTTCACGAGCGCGGAACGGAAGGCGACGGACGCGGCGGGCCTGTTGGCCGAACGGCTCGGGATCAGCCCCGTCATCATCGAAGGCTTGGGCGAAAACGACCGATCCGCGACCGGCTACTTGCCAAAAGCCGAGTTCGAGGCGGTCGCGGACGAGTTCTTCGCGCGGCCAGGGCAAAGCGTGCGCGGATGGGAACGCGCGGCCGATGCGCAGCGCAGGATCGTAGGCGCCGTCGAGCGGGCGGTCTCCCTCGCCCCCGAAGGCGATGCGGCCATCGTGTCGCACGGGGGCGTCGGCGCCCTGCTGCTCTGCCACCTGACAGGCGTGCCGATCAGCCGCGACGCGGACCAGCCCGGCGGCGGAGGCGGCCATGTCTACTCGTTCGACCGGGCGAGCCGCCGGCTGCTTTCAGGCTGGCGGCGCATCGAGGGACGGGGATAGCTTGGCCCGCCGCCCCCGCCTTCAAGCTTTGGCCGCGCCGCAGCCTCGCTGACACCGAAGGTTCATCTCCGCTGTCCCGCCCAGGTGGCAGACTGCCCGGCCTGACCCAGGACGCTCAAGGGAGACGACGCATGGCGCCCTTCCATCGGCCCCGCCAGCCCGGGGCCTCGCTGGCGCAGCGTGCAGCGCCCCGGAACACGAAGTTCGAGCCGATCCCGGCCCAGTTCGCCCAAGGGCGCAAGGCCCCGTTCCGCATGGACCTCAGCGAGGTGCTGACCGCGGGCGAGATCCAGGAGATCATTCAGGCCGGCAGCATGGCGCTGCGCTGCATGGGCGACACCGGCGGCGTGAAGAACCCGGAGCCGCAGAAATTGGTGGAGCGCGGGCTGGAGCAGTCGCTGCAAAGCGGCAACATCGCGCCGAGCTTGCGCGGCGCCTCGATGGCGCCGGCGTTCTGCTACCACCTGGGCGACGTCATCTACTACAACGGCGAGGTTTCGGAGTACTTTCCGCAGTTCTACGAGCCGTACGAGCATTACCCGCTGCCCATCCTCGCCATTCCCGGCAACCATGACGGCGAGCCGGTCGATGCGGACGCCACCACGCTGGAAGGGTTCTACCGCAACTTCCTGGCCGCGACGTCAGTCGAGCCGGCCTACACCGACGAGTCGCGCGACAGTGGCCGCCCGGCAATGACGCAGCCGTTCTTCTACTGGACGCTGACGACGCCGTTCGCCACCCTCATCGGCCTATACAGCAACGTCCCCGAGCATGGCCGCCTCGACGGCCAGCAGCGCGCCTGGTTCCAGGCCGAGATGGCGGCGGCGGACCAGGCCAAGGCGCTGGTCGTCGCCGTGCACCACCCGGTCTACTCGTTCGACGACCACCACAGCGGCAGCCCGACGATGGCAAAGGAACTGGAGGACGCGATCAACGCATCCAGGCGCGTGCCGAACATGGTGCTGAGCGCGCACGTGCACAATTACCAGCGCATCGAGCGGCAGTTGGGCGGGCACACGGTCCCGTTCTTCGTCATCGGCAACGGCGGCTATTGGAACCTGCACCGCCTTGCCGCCGCCAACGGCTATCGCGATCCGGAAACGGAAGCGAGGCTGATGTCCAGCATCGACAGCCGCCACGGCTTCATGACGTTCGAGATCAGCGCTTCCGTCATCAACGGCCACTTCACGACGGTGCCGCGTCCGCAGGAGTCCTGGACCGACGCGCAGGCGTTCAACGCCAGCTTCGACGTGTTCAGCTACAGCGCGGTCCCGGCGTTCCTGAAGGCTGGAGAGACGGTGCAATTGGTGCCGCCCGACGGCACCAACGTCCCGCCGCACACGGACCAC
>CAXUJE010000336.1:0-6294 GCA_964251035.1 uncultured Acetobacteraceae bacterium | reverse complement strand
CGGATGGCGAACTCCTCGCTTTGCCGCACATGCGTCTCCCCCAGCAGGTCCGTGCCAAACGCGATGGTGACGCCAGCGTCCCGCAGGATGGACAGGCTACCCAGCCCGGCCGCGCGCACGTCCTCGATCTTGGCGATGGATTCCGGCGGGAGGCCGAAGGAGGCGCCGTCCTGCGCCAAGGCCTCGTAGG
This sequence comes from uncultured Acetobacteraceae bacterium, assembly GCA_964251035.1. Classification (GTDB taxonomy): domain Bacteria; phylum Pseudomonadota; class Alphaproteobacteria; order Acetobacterales; family Acetobacteraceae; genus CAHJXG01. The sequence goes on along the minus strand of CAXUJE010000336.1, from coordinate 6,104 downwards.
TCACAAGCGTCGGCACCGCGACCGCCCCCGCCTTTGCCGCCAGGCGCGCGGTCGGCGCGTCGATGCGGTTGCAGTGCTCCAACGAGTGGACGCCGCAGCGCAAGGCGCGCTCGATGGCCTCCGACGTGTAGAGGTGCGCCGAGACGTAGGTCTGCGCGTCCTGCGCCTCCTCCACGGCCGCGGTCATCTCCGCCACGGAGTAGCCCTGCCAGGCGATGGGGTCGGTCGGGCTGGACACGCCGCCGTTGGCCATGACCTTGATGAATTGCGCGCCCTGGCGCAGCTCCTGGCGGCAGGCACGGCGCACCTCGTCCACCCCGTCCGCCACCCGCCCGAGCGCGCCGAAGTTCCGCTCCCAGCGCGTGGGGTCGTGGGTGTCGTAGCGGGGCCGTCCGTCGGTGTGGCCGCCAGTCTTGGACAGAGCCTTGCCGCACACCACCAGCCGGGGCGCCGGCGCCAGACCCTGCTCCACCGCCTCCGCCAGCGCATACGGCGCGCCGCCCACGTCGCGCACCGTGGTGAAGCCGCGGTCCAGCATCCCCCGCATGATCGGCAGCGAGCGCAGCACCGCCATGGCGTCCGGCAGCTGCGCGTTCATCGTCAGGTTCATCATGCTCGCCACCACGTGGACGTGGCAGTCGATCAGCCCGGGCATCAGCGTGTGGCCCCGGAGGTCGATGACCTCCCGGTCCTCCGCCGACCCCGGACGCGCCTCGGTGTCGCGGATCATGCCGTCCTCCACGAGGACGTGGCCCTCGCGCGGCTCCGATTGCGTGGCGTCCGTGATGGCGGCGTTCAGGAACAGTGTCTGCATGGCTCGGCTCACCTCCGCTGCAGGGACTGTAGGGCGGGCACGGCGAGCTGCGCCAGGGGCAGCAGGCTCCCGGGATCGGTGTCGTTGTACCAGCCGCTCTCATGCAGCAGGTTCAGCACGGCCAGCACCTGCCCGTCCCACCGCACGGACAGGTTGAGCACGCTTTCGCAGCCGAGCGACCAAATCAGCTCGTAGTCGAAGAACACGGCGCGGATGTCCTCGCGGTCCCGCCCGACATAGGGTTCGCCGCGCTGCAAGACCTGCCGCATCCAAGGCGAATCAGTGATCGGCTTCGCCCCGGCGACAGGGTACTCCGCCGGCATGTTGCTGTAGGCCCGGCGGATCTGGCCCGCAGCCGGGTCATGCAGCAGCACGGTGAACAGCTTGAAGCCCACCGTCTCGGCCAGGGCGTCCGCGAGGGCCTGCAGCGTGGCGCCGGGCTGGCCCACGGAGGCCTGGGCGGCGGCAACCCTTTGCAGGGCCTGGGTCATGTCCTTCATCATACGGCCCCTCCATGCGCGAGTTCCTCGGCCGTGATGTCCTCAAGCGACCGGTTGCGGGTCTTGACCCCCATGACCATCACGGCGAGCGCGCCGGTCAGCAGCACCGCGGTCGTCGTGCCGAACACGCCCCCGAAGCCGAAATGCGGGTACAGCCAGCCCACCAGCACCGGCGACGCGATGGCGCCGAGGCGCCCGATGGCCGACGCCGTCCCCGTCCCGGTCGCGCGCAGGGCGGTCGGGAAGATTTCCGGCGTGTAGGCGTAGACGCCAGCATAGGTGCCGTTCATGAAGAACGACAGGCAGATGCCGGCCAGCATGACCGTCGTGTCGGCGTGGCTGAGCGCCAGGGCGACGGCGGACAGCCCGCCCAGGATCATGTAGCCCGCGATGGTGGCCTGCCGCCCGATCCGCTCGTTCAGGTAGGCCGCCGAGAAGTAGCCGGGGATCTGCGCCAGGTAGATCGCGATGGAGTAGCCGAAGCTGCGGGTGATCGTCATGCCGCTCTCGACCAGCAAGCTCGGTATCCAGGTGAAGAAGGCGTAGTAGCTGAAGGTGATCGACAGCCACATCAGCCAGGCCATCGCCGTGACGCGGCGCAGCCCCGGCGCCCACAGCAATCCCAGCCTGCCGAAGAACGAGCCTTGCGGGACGGCCACGGCCGGCGGCCCGGCGGTGACGGGGCCGAGCGTATGCCCCTCACGCCGGGCCTTGTCCTCGATCTGCGTGAGGACCGCATCGGCTTCCGCGGACCGGCCGACGCTTGCCAGCCAGCGCGGCGATTCCGGGAGCGACCGGCGCCACCACAGCAACATCAGGATCGGCGTCGCGGTGAGCACCATCACCCAGCGCCAGGCGTTGGGATGCCGCGGCACGACGAAGTAGCCCAGCAGCGCCGCCCCCACGAAGCCGAAGGAGAAGAAGCCGGCCAGCGACCCGGTGAACCGCCCGCGGAAGCGGCCCGCCACGAACTCGGTGAGGAACGGGGCGATGATCGCGGACTCGGCGCCCGTGCCCATGCCCGCGACGACGCGGCAGGCCAGGAACTGCGGCCAGTCCTGGGTGAAGGCGCAGGCGATGGAGGCGGCGCTGTACAGCACCAGCGCCCACATCATCACGGCCTTGCGCCCGATCGCGTCGCCGATCAGCCCGGCAAGCAGCGCGCCGAAGAAGAAGCCGATGAACGTGGCGCTGCCGAGGAAGCCGACCTGGATGCTGGTCAGCCCCCAGGCCGGGCGCAGCACCGGCAGCACGAAGGCGATGACCGCCCCATCCAGGCCGTCAAAGGAGTAGCCCAGGCCGCCCATCATCAGGAGGTGCCAATGGAACCGCGTGAACGGCAGCCTCTCGATGCGGGCCGACAGCGACATACCGTGCTCTGTCCTTGGAAGTGAGGCTCTGCTATAGCCTAGGCTCACGACCGCGCAACAACGCTTGGCCGCACCGCTGCCAGAACACCCCGTTCAACAGGGCGAGCGCAGGATTCGGGGCGCGTCGAGCCGCCGCGAGACGATCACCGGCCGCGTCGCCTGGCCGCCGCGCGGTCCAGGGACACCGGCCCGCCGCCCCCCTCGTCCACCGTGCACACGGTCCCGTCCTCGATCTCATAGACCCAGCCGTGCAAGGAGAGGCTGCCCTCGGCCAGGCGGGCGGCGACGGCCGGGTGGGTGCGCAAATGCTGCATCTGCGTGCGCACGTTCTGCTCCACCAGCGCCTGCACCTTCTCCGCCCCCTCCAGCCCGGGCCGCATCACCTCCACGACGCTGCGCGCGGCCTCGGCGTTGCGCAGCCAGGACGCGACGGTGGGCATGCGCCGCAGGCCGGGGTCGTCCGGGTAGAGCAGGCCCTTCATCGCGCCGCAGTCGGAATGGCCGCAGACCACCACGTGGGACACGTCCAGCGCCGTGCAGGCGAACTCCACGATGGCGGACACGCCGCCCAGCATCTCGCCATAGGCCGGCACGATGTTGCCGATGTTGCGGCACACGAACAGCTCGCCCGGGTCGGTTTGGGTGATCATCTCCGGCACCACGCGGCTGTCGGCGCAGGTGATGAACAGCGTGTGCGGGCGCTGGCCGGAGGCGAGGCGCTGGAACTCCGCCCGGCGCTCGGGATAGACCTGCTCGCTGAAGTGCAGCACGCCTTCGACCAGGCGGTCGAAGCTCTCGGCGTCGTCGTCCTGTGGGGCAGGCTTACGGTCACTCATTGCTTGCGGCTCCTTGCGTGGTGGACAGCGCCGGGGTGGCGGCATGCGCGCCCCGGACGCGGCGCGTGCGGCTCCGTTTGCCCCCTATCGCCCCGGCCCTCAAGCCGCTTGCCCCTACGCGAACTCCGCCGTCTCCAGCGTGCGGGCCGAATAGAAGGTCAGCGCGCCCGGCATGTTGGTGAAGCTCTGCAAGTCCCGCGCCATGGCGTAGCCCTGGTCGCGCCAGGCCGGCCCGGCGTCGCCACCTCCTGCAGCGCCAGCTGCTCCAGCTCCGCAAGATCGCCCGGCGCCGGCCGAGCGCGAAGGTGCGCCGGCCCTCCGCCAGCAGCGCGTCGAGGCGGGGCAGGGACAGGCCATAGGCGCGCGTGTAGCTCGGCGGCAGGTCGGTGCCGATGGTGTTGCTGATGCCGTCGGGGTCGTTGCTCTCGCTCGTCGTGCCGTTCACCGTGGGCCTCGTCAGCAGGCGACCTGCCTCCGCGTGACGCCGTTAGAATTTCTGAGTGGCGCGAGAGCATGTGTAATCCACTTTCGGCTTGCCCTCCTCCATGAGCATACCAGCACCGGTAAGACGGTTCACGTCAAACCCCCATTCGAGCTTCATGCCATCTGAACCCATAAAGCCACCATCGAAATGGATGCTCTCGGCTGAGGTGCTGTGCCCTACAACAGCCCCGTAATGGCTGCCATAGTCCTGCCATCGCATCGCTAAGCCGACCAGCGCAGCATTTCCGGTTGGAGCAGACAGGCCATACCCGCCATCCGGAGCGCAAGGAGTCATGTCGGCGATGAACTCGCCACGTATACAGTCCAGGGAGCGATTGAATGCCCGGCGATCCTGCAAGGTGATGACCACATCGGCTCGGCCTACAGCCTTGCACAAAATACTAGTCTTGGCCGCCGCTGGCATGGCCATGTGCAGCGATAGCATTATCACGACAACTCTCATGCGCATTTTTACTCTAACAGCTACTCGCCTAATGCAAATGGCTTCGGTAGTCCGATTACTTGGTTGTCGGCGACACACCGGCTGAGCGTTTCCACAAGCCGGGAAGTGCCGGCCAGCGGCACGGTGAGCATTAAGCCGTCTTTGCCAGTGACGGTCATTGTATGACCTGCTGTGAAGCCATGGACCGATTTCATAACCTCGCCAGGTGGAACTTCCACGTAGATGTTGTCGCCGGTTTGATCGCCGTTCATCCGAATGCTTGTTCCTTCATCAAACTTGAAGATCAGGCTGGCAGGGGTTTTCTGCATTGTCCGCTTAACGCCGCTCGGCGGCGGGTTCATAAGCGCGCTCCCGAATATGCCCATGTCCAGGCGTAAGGCGCCGACGTGGTGATCGCTCGTGAGGAACCCGTTGACCGCAACCTGGCCTGTATCAACATTGCTATTCTCAAACCGGCAAGCAGCCCGTTCTGTCTCCGGATCGTTAGCGTAACCGGTCCTCCACTGCGCATAGGCGTTATTGCATAGCGCGGCAGACAACAGGACCGCCAGACCAGCATAAAATATTAGGACAGTTCTCTTTCTCCTTGATAGCCGTCGTGAGTACAGGTGTCGCCCCATAATCAGATACTCCGATCAGAAATGCGCTTTGTTTGTGAGTACAAGCACTTATAATTGCGAGTTCGAACCACCCGTCTCCCGAAATTCCTACGCTGCGTTTTGCATCGCATGCATGATAGTATCGAAGTCGATTTTTGTTGGCCAGGAGTTAAGTTGCAGCGTGGAGTGGCGCGCCGTGGCCGGCTTGGCGTAAGACCAGCCGCAGCAGGGAAGGGGAGCAGGATACAGGTGACCGGGGTGGACCATGTGACGACACGGGTGCAGCCGGAGGAGGTCGAGGCGTTGCGCGTCTTTTACGAGGACGTGCTCGGCCTGCGCACCGGGGCGCGTCCCCTGAAGTTCCCGGGCATCTGGCTTTACGTCGGCGAGCAGGCCGTCGTTCATGTCGCCGGCAACCTGGGACAGGGCGAAACGCCGGCGCAGGGCGGCGCGTTCGACCACGTCGCCTTCCGCACCCGCGGCCTCAGCGATGCGGAATCGCGGTTGGACATGGCCGGCATTGCCTGGCGTGAGGTGTGGCGGCCGGAGATGGGCATCCTGCAACTGGTGCTGCACGACCCCGCCCGGGTGAAGGTCGAGTTGGCCTTCGACCCGGCGGAACATCAGGGCTGATCCGACCCCGGGCCGCCATGCAGGTGGCACGCCGCCTGCTGCCCGGGCGCCACGGCCTGCAAAACCGGGCGCTCCGCCCGGCAACGGTCGAAAATCTGCGGGCAGCCCGCTTGCGCCCGGGTTCGAGCTGCGGCATCTGGCGCAGCAGCGCCGCCGTATGAGGGGATGGGGTATGTAGTGAAGCGGTCGGCGCTGAGCTATGCGTTTGCGGGGGTGCACGGGATCAGCTTGTTCGACGGGCTGCTGGAGGGGGAGTTGATCCGCAGCGGGATGGGATGGCGGTTGGGTTGGGCTGATTGCTGCCCCCTGTCCGCGCCGGCTTGTTCCAACGACTCTTGGCTGAACAGCGGGCTCTAGAGCGGATTGCGGGTTAGTTTGGCGGGTATCCTGCGTGGCGAAACCACCC
>CAXUJE010000335.1:0-6342 GCA_964251035.1 uncultured Acetobacteraceae bacterium | reverse complement strand
GATGTCCTCGATCGTGCGCAGCACGCTCACCTGGTTGTAGCGCGTGCTGACCACCGCCCGTTTCTTCACGTAGGCGCCGGCGACGTAGGTGGTGGAACGGTGCGAGTCGACGTGGTCGGGGCCGTCCTGGCAGTCGTCCTCGGTCACGATGATCACGGTGTTGTCGGCATACGGGCTGTGCGCCACCGCCTCAAGCAGGCGGCCGACGGCGAGGTCGTTGTCCGCTTCCTGGGTGTCGGGCGTGTTCACCCCGGCGAGCGCGGTCGCGAAGCTGCCGGTGTGGTCATGGCTCAGGCGGACCGTCTCCAGGTTCGGGAGGTTGTTGTTGGCGATATAGCCCATGAACTCCCGGTTCCACTCGTTGAAGGTCCATTGGTCCGAGTAGGTCTGGTCGAACCCGCGGAAATACACGTCGGTGAACGGCGCCAGCGTCGGGTTGAGCGCCGCGACCTGGACGACCCCGGCCTCCCCAGCGTTCTCGATAGGGGTGCCGTTGGGGTAGGTGGTGGGACCGATGTTGTTCACCAGGAAGCCGTAGTTCCGCACGGTCAGGCCCGCCTGCAGCGCGGCGTCGAAGATGTAGCCGTGCTGGATGCCGAACGGGGCGTCGACGCCCGCCACGTCGGCGATGCCCGGCAGGAGGTTGCTGGTGCCGCCGGGCAGCTTGGCCGAGCCGGTGGTGAACTGGCCCTTGGTGGCCGCGTCACGGTCGGCCGTGGCCGCCAGGCCGACCGGCACGTAGCGGTTCGAGCCCTCGGACTCATAGGACAGGCCGCGGTTGACGCCGGCGTAGTTGATCTGCTGCGTCACCTCCTCCGTGTTCGTGACCCGGCCGCGCATGGTCCAGGACCAGCCGTCCATGCTGCCGTCGCCGGGGTCCATGAAGTTGTCGAGCGTGACGAAGTTGCTGGCGATGCGGTGGAAGTTCGGCGTGACGCGCCGGCCGAACTGCGTGAGCGCCGGGTCGCCGTTCGCGCCGTTGGTGAGGTCGCCCAGGATCTGGTCGAAGGTGCGGTTCTCCTTCACGACGTAGATCACGTGCTCGATCTTCTTGTGCAGGAAGCCCATCACCGCCGCTTCGTTCGTGTCGGCAGGGACGCTGTAGAGGTTGTTGCGGGCCACCGCGGCGGTCAGGGCCGCCAGGTCGGCGCTGCCCGGGACCTGGGCGCTGACCAGGGTCGCGTGCTCCAACTGGAACTGGTACTGGTTCGACGCGCTGGCGGCGGCGGCGGCGGCCTTGTTGCCGCCGGGATAGGTGATGTTGGTGATGAGCGCGGTGTTGCCCATCAGGTTGCCGGGGTTGGGGCCGGTGTCGCTCTTGCCGTTGATGACGTACATCCAGGTGCCGTCGGCGCTGAAGGTGACGTCCTTGGGCGCGTAGGCGGTCGGGATCAGGCCGGCGACCGTGTTGGCGTCCGGGCCGGAAAGCGGGATCACGGCAATCGAGTTCGAGCCGTTGTTCACCGCGTAAAGCGTGCTCTCATCGGGCGAGAGCGTCACGGCGAAGGTGGCGGCGCCCGTGTAGTGCGGACCGGTCAGGACGCCGGAGGGCGCGCGCGCGTCGATCCGGGCCGTGACCTGGTTGCTTCCGGTGTCGATCACCGCGACCTGGTCGGCGTTGTCCTGCGCCACGTACAAGGTCGATTGCGCCTTGTTGAGGGTCATCCCGCTCGCGTTGCCGTCGAGCTTGATGCGGGTGAGGAGGCGGCCGGCCGAGGGCGAGGAGACATCGACCGCCACCACCTCGCGGTCGCGGTAGGAGGACACGTAGGCGGTGCCGTCCTTGACCGCCACCGCGAGGGGGTACTCGCCGCCGGCCACGCCGTCCGTGCCCTCGTTGCCCGCGGAATACGGGCGCAGGTCGTGTTCGTAGCGGACCTTCTTGCTGGCAGTGTCGATCACGCTGATGGAGTCGTTGTAGTTGTTGGCGACAACCAGCGTCGCGCCGTCGCCGGAGATGCCGAGGCCGCTCGCGTTCGGCTGCACGGCGAGCCCGACGCCGCCGGGGGGGCCGGCTGGCGTGCTGGTCGCGCCGCTGCCGACCGACGCGGGCTTGTGGCCCAAGTCGATCTTCGCCGTCTGCGACCAGGTGCCGCCAGCCTGGGTGTAGGCATAGACCGCGTCGTCGTTGCCGCCCGTGGCGTAGAGCGTGCTGCCGTCCGGCGACCAGACCAGGCCGATATGGGCGTTCGTCTGCTTGATCGCCTGCACCATCTTGGGCGAGGTCTTGTTGGCGCCCGAAACGTCATAGAGGAAGACGTACTGCGTCGAGTTCAGCACATCGGTCTTGCCGGCCGTGTCGTTCAGCGTGTTCTGCCCGGCGCAGATGATCGCAAGCGTCGTGCCGTCCGGGCTGAGCTGCGAGCGCACCGCCTCGCCGGCGACGAAGCCCGGGTAGTCGGTCAGGCCGGGGTTCAGGTCCTGCTGCACCGCGTTGGTCAGCGGCGCCGTCGGCGTCACGTACTGCCCGGTCGGCAGCGGGAGGGTGCCGTTGTTGCCGTCGATGATCGTGTTGTCCGCGGCGTGCGCCAGCAGAGGTGCTGCCAGCCATGTGGTGGCCAGCAGGCCCGCCCTCAGCATTCGTCGGTATTGAAGCGCCGCCATGATCCGTTCTCCGTTCTGGTAAGCAGGCCGGCCTGGCAGGCGAGAAGCCGGTCCCAAGCCAACAAGCCAGCCCTTCCTAACGAGCCATGGACAATCAATCTTGACCGGAAGAAAGACAGTTTAAAGAAATTCCAGGTGCTGGCCCCGTTCCTGGCGCATATTTGGCGAATATCACGCGCTGCAATGAACGCCCTCATTCCGAAGGCGCGGTTTCCCAAGCTAGGATGCGCCAGCCGCGCCCGTTCGACGAGGCCCCGATCCTGATGACGGCGCTTCGCACGGCGCGGGCGCCGCCGCGCTGGGCGATGGCAGTGATGCGGACGGTTTGCAAGGCCGCCCGGTCCGCACGCCCGCCGTAGCCCGCGTCGCGCAGCGCGGCCCGCACGACCGGGTCGGCCGCCGCCGGGTCTGGGTCGCCGTCCGAGTACAGCGTCAGGTGCGGCGCCAGGGCCAGGAGCAGGGCCGGCGTCATGCCGAGCACGTCGCCCAGCTCGCCCAAGGTCTCGAACGGCGCGCCGGGCGGGCCGTAGCGCAGCCCCGCCGCCTGGTACTGCGCGGCCTTCAAGCCGCGGCGCCCCGAGCGGCGGCCCGGCGCCCGCCACTCCGCGACCGCCGCCGCGATGCGCCCCGCCTGTCCGGGATCGGCGCCGAGCCGGAGCATCAATGCGGCGAGCAGGTCCGGCGGTGCGGTGTTCGGGTTCAGCAGCCCGGACTGGTCCACGACCTCGGTGCCGACCTCCGCGCCGGACAACTGGCCGACCGCCGGCGTGAAATCCCGGGCCGTCCCGCCGCGCCGCAGCAGGTCGAACAGCGCCGTGTGGATGGCGCCGTCCGCGATGGCCTCAAGCTCGGCGGCGCTGCGCAGGTTCGCCGTCAACTGCGCGTCCGACCGCGACGCCCCCACGAGCATCGCAAACAGCAGCGCGACCAGGACCAGCGTCCAAAGGACGATCAGCAGCGCAAATCCGGAATCGGCCCCGCCGCGCGGCGGCCCTGGCGGCCTCATTCTTCTGTCGCCTCCCGCATCGGCTCGACGAGCAGCGGCGGCCAGCGGCGTCCTGTGGCGCCGGGGAACACGATGCGGATGCGGACCAGCGCCGGCAGCTTGTCGGCGCTCCAGGCAGGGACCCAAGCGCCAGATGCCCAATACGCCAGCTCAAGCCGCTCGACGCCGTCGAGCATGACCATCTCCTGCACCTCGGGCGTCCCACCGTAAAGCTCGGCGTGGCGGTGCGGCGTCCAGCGCAGCAGCAGGCGCCCGGCCTCCGCCGAGAGGGTGACATCGGCCCGCTGCGCCTGCCCATCGCCACGGAGCGGCAGCTCGGTGGTGAGCGAGAGGCGCTGCGCGGTGCCATGCAGCGTGGCGGGTTCCGGGTAGGTTCCGGGGTCTGCCAGGGCGACCATGCGCCGCAGCGCGCGGTCCACGGCGGGCAGCTCGCCGCCCCGGTCCTGGGCCTCGGCCTGCAGCCGCGTCGCCCGGAGGCCGAACTGCACGCCCTGGCCCAGCAACGCGAGCACGACGCCGAACACGGCCACCGCCGCCAGGATTTCCAACAACGTGAAGCCAGCGTCGCCGGCCGCCCGGCGCCCCCCGCTTCTCAAGGACGGCTGGCCGGTGATGCGCCCAGGCGCCGCGTTTGGAGCAGGAAACGCCGCCAGCCCGTGGGGCCGGGCCACGAGATCTCGACCGCCACGGCGTAGAGCGTGCCGCCGGCGGCCGGGGACCTGGCCGCAGGAGACGGGGCGCGGGACGGCGGCGGCGCCGAGGCGACCGGCGCGATCCGGGTCCGCCACCGGAAGCCGCCGCCGTCATCGCCCTCCCCCTCGCCCGCGGCCAGGCCCGTGCCGGTCAGCGCGTCAAGCCGCGACTGGGCGCGCGAGATGGCCTCCTGGTACGTCGCAGCCGTCCGCGTGCTCCCCATCGCGACCGCGCCCTGGCGATAGAGCAGGACAAGCGCAGGGACGGCGATGGCAAGGGCCACGAGCACCTCGAGCAACGTGAACCCGGCCTGCCTTTCCCGAGGCCGCATCGGGGATCACATGTCGCCGGCGAGCAGCTTCGTCGCGTGGTCGAGCGCCTCGATGCACTCGTCGCTGTCGCCCTCGGCCTGCTCCCGCAAGGCCCGCTTGAGGTCCGCGTCGATCAGGCGCTTGGTGCGGGCGTCGCCGTTGAACGTGGCCGCCTGCTTGCTGACCTCGGCATGGCGGGCGGTGCAGGCCGCCGACTCATCGGTGGGCGCGGCGAGGGCGGGGACGGCGAGGAGCAGGCTCAAGGCGATGATGAAGCGCATGGGTTGGGTTCCTCCCGGTGATGCGGCGCGGCTGCGGTCAGCCGTATGCGCCCTGACCCCCTCGCCCCGGCCCTTTTGGCCAGCGCAGGCATTGCGCGCCAGAGCCAGCCTAGGACGGTTCCGTGAAGTTTCAGAGTCGTTTGCATGCGCGCTCGGCGCCGTCCCAACTCGCAACCCGGCGCATGACGGGCTAAGCTCCGATCCAAACGAACCGGGGAGGGTCGCGTGGCTGCGCAGGACTACGAAATGGTGGACAAGCGGTTCTCGCGGCTGTTCAACCCGACCGCCCATGTCCACAAGCTCTTCACCGGCTGCCATTGGGCGGAGGGACCGGCCTATTTCCCGGCCAGCCGCGGCCTCGTGTGGTCCGACATCCCGTCCAACCGGCTGCTGCGCTTTGACGAGGGCACGGGGCACGCCGGACCGTTCCGGCAGCCGTCCGGGCACGCCAACGGCAACACGGTGGACCGGCAGGGCCGCCTCGTGACCTGCGAGCATGGCGGGCGCCGGGTCAGCCGGACCGAGCATGACGGCCGGGTCGTCACCCTGGCCGAGCGCTACGACGGCAAGCGGCTGAACAGCCCCAACGACGTCGTCGTGAAAAGCGACGGCAGCATCTGGTTCACCGACCCGACCTACGGCATTGACAGCGACTACGAGGGCGACCGCGCCGAAAGCGAGATCGGCGCCTCCTACGTGTACCGCATCGACCCGGCCACGGGCACGGTCGCCGTCGTCGCGGACGATTTCGTCAAGCCGAACGGGCTGGCGTTCTCCCCCGACGAGCGGCTGCTCTACATCGTCGATACCGGGCGCAGCCACGGCGAGCACTTCCCGGCGCACATGCGCGTCTTCGAGGTGCAGGACGACGGCCGGCTGGCGAACGGGCGGGAGTTCGCCGCCTGCACCGCCGGGTTCTTCGACGGCTTCCGCTTGGACGAGGCCGGGCGCATCTGGACCAGCGCCGGGGACGGCGTGCATTGCTACGACCCCGACGGCACGCTGATCGGCAAGGTCCGGGTGCCGGAGACCGTGGCCAACGTCTGCTTCGGCGGCCCCAAGCGGAACCGCCTGTATGTCTGCGCCACGACCTCGCTGTATGCGGTGTTTCTGTTCACCAACGGCGCCCAAACGTTCTGAGGGTCAGGCCTCGCCGGCTTCCCGCCCATACAGCAGCAGCAGCGCCAGGATGATCACGCCGTAGATGATGCTGCGGCCGTACTCCGGCATGTTCAGCGCCATCAGCACGCTGACCAGCGTCACCAGGCTAATGGTGCCGGCGGCGACCGAGCCGTGCGCGGACATGGCGCGGCGGCTGCGGGCGTAAGCCGCCGGGCCGGAGGTGGCGCACGACGCGCTGGAAATGCTGGTGGAGGAGTACGCCCGCCACGTCGCGGGGCTGCTGCACCCGCAGGCGTCGCCCGCCGCCCTCGAATTCGCCTACAGC
>CAXUJE010000334.1:0-6352 GCA_964251035.1 uncultured Acetobacteraceae bacterium | reverse complement strand
CTCCTATGACCGAAAGCTACCTCCGACCGCTGGGTATGTCAAGTATAACATCGCCATGCCGAAAGCCGGGCCGGCGCGATGCGGGGGCCAAGGCACATGGAGCGTCCCTCAGCGTGCCATCAGGCCGCTGGGCCACCCGATTCGGCCAAAAGGGCCGCGACCTGCTTGAGCAAGGCGCCGAGACGGATCGGCTTCTGCAGCACGACCAGCCGCCCGCCGGTGAAGGAGGCTGTGGCCGGCGCCAGCTCGTCGCCGCTGTAGCCGGTCAGCAGGATGGAAGGGATCCCCGGCCAGCGCCGCTGCGCCTCTTGGATCAACGCCAGGCCGTCAGTGTCCGGCATGGACAGGTCGGTGATGAGCAGGTCGGCCGGCTCCCCGTGCTCCAGATGCGCAAGGGCGAGAGCCGTGCTGCCGAAGCTCGCGATGGCATAGCCGGACGCTTCCAGCATCTCGCCCACCGCTTCGAGCACCTCGGCGTCGTCATCGACCAGCATGATGCGGCGCGGGCCTACGGCGGCGGTGGCCGGGGCGCCGCCCGCCGCGTCCGCCGGGGCGCGGGCTGCTTGGGCGCGGAATTGGGGGAGGAACAGGCTCGCCGTGGTGCCCTGCCCAGCCTGGCTGCGCAGGACCAGCCTGCCGCCGGACTGCTCGGCGAAGCCGCGCGCCATCGCGAGGCCTAGGCCGGTGCCGCGGCCCCGTGCCTTGGTGCTGAAGAACGGCTCGGTGGCGCGCTTCAGCACCTCGGGGTCCATGCCGGGGCCGGTGTCGCCGACATCGATCCTGATGAAACGCCCCGCCCTCAGTCCGGCCGCGGCGCCGTCGACCGCCTCGGCCGATAGCCTGAGCGTGTGGACCGGCTCTCGCGGCCCGTCAGCCGGCTGATCGCCGTCCATCGCGTCCCGGGCGTTGTCCGCAAGGTTGGCCAGCGCCGTCCCGATCTGGTCCTTGTCCGCCCAGGCCGGAGGCATGGCATCGGGCACGTCGAGCTCGACGGCAATCCGGCTGCCCAGGGTGCCTGCAAGCACATCGCGCAGGCCGGTCAGCAGGGAGGCGACATCGACGGCACCCGCTTGCAAGGCGTCGCGCCGGGCAAAGCTCAGCAGGCGCCGCGTGACCACGGCGCCGCGCTCGGCCGCATCCACGACCAGCCCGGCCAGCCGCTCCACCGAGGCGGCGTTGTCCGGGCGCCGCTGGATCAGCCGGGCACCCCCGGCGATGGCTTGCAGCACGTTGTTGAAGTCATGCGCGACGCCGCCGGCCAACTGGCCCAGCGCCTCCATGCGCTGCGCTTGCCAAAGGGCTTCCTGGTCCGCGGCGCGCTCTGCCGCGGCCTCCGAGACGCGCTGCTCCAGGGTCGCCGCCAGCTCCTGCACGGCGGCCTCCGCCGCCCGGCGGTGCGAAAGGTCCTGCACGGCGACGACGACGCCGGCCAGCCGTCCATTGCCGTCGCGCGTAAGCGCCAAGTGGCTGGCGGCCCAGACATGGCTCGCATCGGCCCGCACCAGGCGGCTCTCGATCCGGAACGGCTCCCCGGTGGCGAGCATCTGGGCGTGCTGCTCCAGGTGCCACGGCTGGTCCTCGGGATGCGTCAGGTCGTGCAGCATGAGCGTCCGCAGGCGTGCCTCCCCGTGGCCGGTCAACTGGCAATAGCAACGGTTCGCCAAACGGATGCGCCCGTCCAGCCCGGTCTGCACGATGCCGATCGGAGCGCAATCCACGATGGCGCCGAGCTGGGCCGTCATGTCGCGCAGCGCCGCCTGCGATTGGCGGAGTGTCCGTTTGAGATGGTCGCCGTGCTGCCAGCCGAGCAGCAGCGCCATCGGCATCATGTATTGCAGCATGCGTGCCATCGGCGGTTGCCCAACCGGGGCCTGGATCGCGCGTCGTGCTCTGGTCATAAGGGCACAACGCGGCATTGCGGCGTCGGCTCCCGTGAGGTCTTCCGGCATGGCATCGACTGCGCCCCGGCCTGGGCGCCCCCGGCTTGGGCGTCCCAGGCCTGCGGAGCCGGCGGGCCGCCGTCAGGCCGCCGCTTCGCGCTTGCGGCGGCCGGGCAGCACGGCCTCCGGCGCGTTGTCGTCAGGCGTTTGCAAAGCCGTCAGCAGGGCCTTGCGCAAGGCGGCCAGCTTGCGCTCGTTCTCGATCTTCAGCCCGAACACGTCCTTGACGTAGAACACGTCGACCGCCCGCACGCCGTAGGTCGTGACGTGGGCGGAGGCGATCTGCAGTCCCTGCTCGCTGATGGCGGCCGTCACGTCGTGCAGCAGCCCCGGGCGGTCGCGCCCGTTCACTTCCAGCACCGTGTGCGTGTTGCTGGCGCGGTTATCCACCACGACCCGCGGCGGCACGTGGATCGCCCGCATGCGGCGGCCCAGCAGCGCACGGGACGCCCGGCGGATCTCGGGGGCCAGCGCCAATTGGCCGGACAGCGCCTGGTCGATCAGCACATGCAGCCGGGCCAGGCGGTGCGGCGCGTTGAAGGCGCCCCCGGCCGTGTCCTGGACCCAGAACGTGTCGAGCGCGCTGCCGTTGGTCAGCGTGTGGATGCGCGCGTCCACGATGGAGGCGCCCGCCACCGCCAAGGCGCCGGCAATCCGGCTGAACAGCCCGGCGTGGTCGGCGGTGTAGACCGTCACCTCCGTCACCGCGCGGGCCGGCAAAGGCTCGGTATCGACGGTGAGCGGCGCGCCCCGGCGCTCCGCGTCGCGGATCAGCCGGGCGTGCCGGGCATGCGTCTCGGGATCGAAGCTGAGCCAGTAGCCGGGGTAGCCGAGGCCGTAGTAGAAGTCTCGGTCCGCCTCCGGCCAGTCGGTCAGGTAATGCCCGGCCGCCTCCTTGGCGCGCGCCACCCGCACGTCGCGCTCCGTGGTGGCGAGGCCGCCGGCCAGCACGTCGGCGACCCGGGCGTACAGCTCCCGCAGCAAGGTCGCCTTCCAGCCGTTCCAGACCTTGGCGCTGACGGCGCGCATGTCGGCGACGGTCAGCACCAGCAGCAGCTTGAGCCGCTCCGGCGACTGGATGGTGTCGGCGAGGTCGAGGATGGTCTTGGGATCGTCGATGTCGCGCTTGAACGCCGTCTGGCTCAGCATCAGGTGGTGCAGCACCAGCCAGCTCACCGTTTCCGTCTCCTCGGCCGACAGGCCGATGGCCGGGCCGATCTGGGTGGCAAGCTCGGCCCCGAGCTCGGAATGGTCGCCGCCGCGGCCCTTGGCGATGTCGTGCAGCAGCGTCGCGGCGTACAGCGCCCGGCGGGATTGCAGGTCCTCGACCAGGCCAGAGGCGATGGGCGCCACGTCCGACAGCTCGCCCCGTTCCAGGGCGTTGAGCACGCGCACCGCCTCGATCGTGTGCTCGTCCACGGTGAAGACGTGGTAGGTGTCGAACTGCATCTGCCCGACGATGCGCGCCCAGTCCGGGACGTAGCGCCCGAGGAAGCCGGTCTCGTTCAGGATGGCCAGCCACTTCGCGCCGCCCGCCCGGCTGTGCTCGCCGTCGCGTCCGCAGAGCAGGTCGAGGAACACCTCCGCCGCCGCCGGGTCGCCGCGGAGCTGGATCGCCCCGCGCTCGTGGCGGATCAGCGCGCGCAGCGCCAGCGGGTGCAGCTCCAGCGCCCGGTCCCGCGCCACCTGCAGGATGCGCAGCATGGCGATGGGATGGTGGCCGAACTGCCGGCCCGGGGCGGACATCAGCTTGCCGTCCGCCAGCACGAAGCCCTGCTCCAGCAGCGCCGCGTCGGTTGTGGCCGCCAGCGCCGGCGGGCCGAGGGCGGCGCGCACGATGGCAGGCTCCAGCACCATCGTGATCCGGGTGATCTCGCGGGCCGTCAGGAAGTAGTGGCGCATGAACCGCTCGACGCCGTCCTGCCGGCCATGCCGGATGTAGCCCATGCGGGCGCCGACGACGGGCTGCAGGTCGAAGGTCAGCCGGTCCTCGGCGCGCCCGGCGATGTAGTGCAGGTGGAAGCGCACGGTCCACAGGAAGTCCCAGGACCGCCGGCCATGCTTGGCTTCCTGATGGGTCAGGATGCCGCCGCCGGGGCTTTCGGGACCGACCAGCTCGCCCATGACCTGGGTGCCGAACACGTAGCGTGACATCCAGTAGAGCGTCTGTACGTCGCGCAGGCCGCCGCGGCCCTCCTTGATGTTGGGCTCGACAAGGAACGGCGTCTCGCCGTAGCGGTGATGGCGGGCGTCGCGCTCCGCCTGCTTGGCCGCGATGAAGCCGCCGGCGCCGGCATCGGCGCAGGATTGCTTGAAGCGCGCCTGGAACGCCTCGAACAGCCCCGTGTCGCCGGCAAGCAGCCGCGCGTCGAGCAGCGAGGTGCGGATCGTGAGGTCGCGCTCCGACTCGGCGATGCACTGCTCGACCGACCGCGTGGCGTGGCCGACCTTGAGGCCGAGATCCCAAAGGAAGTACAGCATGAACTCGACCGCGGCGAGCGTCGGCGCGGCGGGGCGGTCCGCGGTGATGAACAGCAGGTCGATGTCGCTGAACGGCGCCAGCACGCCGCGCCCGTAGCCGCCGGTGGCGACCACGGCCATCCGCCCGGCCCGGGCCGGGACGGCCACCCGCTCGGGCCGGGCTGGGTCCGCATCGAGGCCAGCCGCATTGGCGCAGGCATAGTCGCGCAGAGCCCCGATCACGCCGTCTGTCAGCCGGCCCAGCAGGCGTCCGGCCTGCAGCCCGCTCATGCCTCCGGCCTCGAACCGTTCTTGCACATGGTGCTGCACGCGGGTCAGGTAGCGGCGGAAGGCACTGAGCGCGGCGTCGCGGGGCGGCGGCCTGCCGCCGGCCGCAGCGCCGCGGAGCGCCGTGGTCAGGAGCGTGACGGCCTCCTCGGGCCGGTCAGGCAGGGGAAGGGGTTGTGACATTACAGCGATGCTATCCCCGGACGGGCCGGGGGAACAGCAGCGAGTGCCTTGAGGCGATAGAGAATCTCCACGGCATCCCGTGGCGTCAGCCCGTCAGGATCAACCTCCTCCAACGCCCCCCGCAGCGCATCGGGCAACGGGGCAGGTTCGTGAACGGGATCTGGGGACGCCTGGGCGAACAGCGGCAATTCCGCCGGCCTGCCGTGGCGGCCTTTTTCCAGCGCGCTCAACAGCGCCGCAGCCCGGCGCACCGTCGCTTGCGGCACGCCGGCCAGCTGCGCCACGTGCACGCCCCAACTGCGGCCGGCCGCGCCCTCCGCGACCTCGTGCAGGAACACGACGCCGCCGCGCCACTCCTTGACCCGCATGGTGTGGGGGCGCAGCCGCGGCATCTGCGCCGCGAGGTCCGCAAGCTCGTGGAAGTGCGTCGCGAACACCGTCCGGCAACGGATCTGGCCGTGCAGCGCCTCCAGCACCGCCCAGGCGATCGCCAGGCCGTCCAGCGTGCTGGTGCCGCGGCCGATCTCGTCCACGATGACCAGGGACCGCGGGCCGGCCTGGTGCAGGATGGCAGCGGTCTCCGTCATCTCGACCATGAAGGTGCTGCGCCCGCGCGCCAGGTCGTCGGCGGCGCCGACCCGGCTGAACAGGCGGTCCACCACGCCGATCCGGGCGCTCTCCGCCGGCACCGGCAGCCCGGCCTGCGCCAGGATGGCGATCAGCGCGTTCTGCCGCAGGAAGGTGCTCTTGCCCGCCATGTTCGGCCCGGTCAGCAGCAGCACGCGCCGCGCAGCCGACAGGTCGCAGTCGTTCGGCACGAAGGCCGCCGTCCCTTGCAGCGCGTCCTCGACGACGGGGTGGCGGCCGGCGCGGATCGAGAACTCGTCGTTGTCCGTCACGGTGGCGCGGCACCAGCGTCCGCCTTCGGCCAGGCAGGCGCAGGATTGCAGCGCGTCCAGCCGGGCCAGCGTGTCGGCGCAGGCCGTGATGGCGTCGGAGCGCGCGAGCACGGCCTGCACGAGGGTCGCGAACACCAGA
Organism: uncultured Acetobacteraceae bacterium; assembly: GCA_964251035.1. Taxonomy (GTDB): domain Bacteria; phylum Pseudomonadota; class Alphaproteobacteria; order Acetobacterales; family Acetobacteraceae; genus CAHJXG01. Next base: position 443 of record CAXUJE010000334.1, on the reverse strand, counting down.
TGCTCCCGCGCCGCCGCCCGGTCCGCGGCCTCGCTGATGCGGCGGTCGAGGTCGGCCAGCTCCGCGCAGCCGAAGCGGGCGCCGTTGGCCATGGCCTGGCGCAGCGTCAGCTCCGGATGCGCCTGCAGCCGCTCGACGGCCGCCGCCGGCGCCTCGATGACGTAGCCGAGCTGCGCATGGTGGCGGATCTTCAGCGACGCCACGCCGAACCGCTGCGCGTAGTCGAGCGTGAGGCCGGCGATCACCCGGCGGCTGTCGTCCCGCAGCCGCCGCTCCGCATCCAATTCACCATCGAAGCCCGTGGCGATCACCCCGCCGTCGTCGAGCCGCGCCGGCAGCGGGTCGGCCAGCGCGCGGGCCAGCAGGTCGCCGAGCGCCGGGTCGATGTCGAGCGCCGCCTGGTCCAAGGGCGCGCTGGCCAGCGTCGCCGACGCCGCGCGGGC
>CAXUJE010000333.1:0-6369 GCA_964251035.1 uncultured Acetobacteraceae bacterium | reverse complement strand
CGGTCGTCGGACCAGAACGTCATCTGCCGCTGCGCGTGGTGCAGCGAGTGCAGCGCCCACCACCAGCCGAACCGGTGCGACAGCCGGTGCCGCCAGTACTCGGAGAAGTCCAGGATCACCGCATACAGGAAGAAGGTCAGCAGGTGGTGGCCCAGCAGCGCCGGCGCCAGCCGTTCCAGCGTCGGCGGCACCCAGCCATGATCGGACAGCCACCCGTTCAGCGTCACCTGGAGCTGGTGGAACAGCACGAACGTCACCAGCGGCAGCACTCCCACCCGGGACAGCAGGGTGTAGAGCACGTCCACCCAGACGGCCTTCTGGTCCGGCCACCGCTCCACCGGGCGCCAGCGTTCCAACGGCAGGCAGACCGCGAACGTCACCGCGACCTGCGCCACGCCGTAGCAGGCGAACAGCGCCCAGCCGAAGGCGATCTCCTCCCACTCCATCCCGCCCACGGCGTAGAGCATCGGCAGCAGCACGGTCTCATGCAGCCAGCCGGCTGCCAGGCTGAACGGGTCCGTCATCGCGCCGACGTGAGGAAAATGCCGTGCGGCGAGCGGCCGACGGGGATGGATTGCAGCGCGCCGGTCGCCGGGTCGAGCACGCCGACCTTCTGGATGAAGCGCTGGGTGATCCACAGCTTGCCGTCCGGCGCGAAGTCGATGCAGTCAGGCCCGCCCGGCACCCGGTAGCTGCGGACCACGGCAAGCGTCGCGGCGTCCAGCGCCACCGTCGTGCCGTCCACCCGGTTGTTGACCCAAAGCGTCTTGCGGTCGGGCGACAGGAACAACTGGTGCGCGCCGCGGCCGGTATGGATGCGCTGCTCGACCCGGCCATCGACGGGGTCCACCACCGCGAAGTGGTCCGACCCCATGTTGGCCACCAGCAGCTTGTTGTTCAGCCAGATCACCCCGGCCGGCGTCGCGCCGACCTCCGCCGTCCAGCTCACCACTTGATGCCGGAGGTCGATGGCGGCCAGACGGTTGGTGCCCTGCAAGGTCACGTAGGCCGCGCTGCTGTCCGGCGCGTAGGCCACGTGGCTCGGCATCGAGCTGAGCGGGAAGCGCTTGGCCAACGTCATGCTGGCGGCATCGTAAACATCGACCTGGTTGCGCGCCAGGCCGGTCACGGTCAGCCACTTGCCATTGGGGCTGAACGCCAGGTGGTAGGGGTCGGCCATCGGCACGCGGCGCCGGATGTCCCCGGTCCGCGGATCGAGGAACAGCATCTCGTTCGCGCCGGCGTCGCCGACCAGCAGCTCGGACCCGTCCGGGCTGAGGGCAACGTGGTGCGGCTCCCGCAGCACCGGCACCCGGCGCAGCTCGGTTTCCCGGGCCATGTCGAGCACGCTCAGGGTCGCGTCGCCGGAGTTCAGCACGATGGCGAGGCCGCCGGCCCATGCCGGGCTGGACATGGACGCCGCGAGCAAGATCAACAACAAAAGCAATCGCATCGAAGACTCCCTGCCGCGTCGTGTGGCATCGGCGCGGGACGGAGGCTACCATGCCTGATCCGGCTGAGGTGCAACTTCCGCGCCGGGCTGGGCCGCCATCCGGGCGTGGCCGCGTCCTTACGACACTATTTGGACCGGCAGCAAACTTGTTTTGGCCGACGTGCTGCACTTATTTTTGATCACGGGTGCTTGATCGTGAGAAATATGCGAACGGCTTGCCATTGCGCCGTGAATTCGCAAGGTTGCAGGAATGTCAGATGCAGGTGGCAAGCGGTCCAAGGTACTTATCGTCGAGGATGAATTCCTTGTTCGATTGACCTTGGCAGAGGCGCTGAGCGACGAGGGTTTTCAGGTCCTTGAGGCGGAAACCGGCGACGCCGCGCTGCCGATCCTGCAAAGCAACCAGGAAATCAGCCTTCTGCTCACTGACATCCAACTTCCTGGGACGATCAACGGCCATGCCCTGGCGCTGAAGGCCCGCGAGAACCTGCCCAAGCTGCCCATCATCTTCATGACGGGCGGTCCGGACGAGGAAACGGGTGCCTCCGCGCAGGACGTGTTCATCAGCAAGCCTTATACGCTGGCGAACATCTGCAAGACGGCGAAGCGCCTGACCGCTGCGGCCGCGAAGTAGCGGCCAGGACAGCGGAGTAGCGCCCCGCCCCGCATCCTGGCACCTGTCTTGCTTGGCCCGAGGCGAACCGTCTCGGGAACCACCATGAGCGCAACGCTTCGACCGACTGCCGCCGTGCCTGTCGCCAGCACCCGGTGGGTGCAACTGGGCCTGGGCCTGGTCTGCATGATGGCGATCTCCAGCCCCCAATACGTGTGGGCATTGTTCACCAAGCCGCTCGGCGCCGCGCTGGGCGCCTCGGCCGCCGGCGTGCAGGTCACGTTCAGCATCCTCGTCGTCCTGCAAACGTTTTTCAGCCCGTTCCAGGGCTGGCTCGTCGAGCGGTTCGGCCCACGCTGGCTGATCGCGTTCGGGGCCGGGCTGACCGGGCTGAGCTGGGTCCTCGCCGCCTCCGCCACCTCGCTGGCCGGGCTCTACTTGACCTACGGGCTGCTGGGCGGCTTGGGCACCGGGATCGTCTATATCGGCGTGGTCGGGCAGATGGTGGGCTGGTTCCCGGACCGCCGCGGCTTCGCGGCCGGCACCGTCGCCGCCGGATACGGCATGGGCGCCATCGTCACCACCTTCCCCGTCGCCGACAGCCTGGCGGCGGACGGCTACGGGGCGACGCTGCTGAAGTTCGGCCTGATCTTCGGCGCGGTTGGGGTGCTCGCGGCCTTCGGCCTCCGCGCGCCGCCGGCCACCGCGGCGCAAGCGCGTTTGGCGGGCGGGACCGCAGATGCCGATACCGCCTCCATGCTGCGCAGCCCGGTCTTCTGGCTGATGTTCGCGATGATGTCGATGATGTCCACCTCCGGCCTGATGGTGACATCGCAGATCGGCGCGTTCGCCGGGGACTTCGGCATCGCCAAGCTGACGGTCTGGGGCTTCGCCGCCCTGCCGCTCGCGCTGACCATCGACCGCTTCTGCAACGGCCTGACCCGGCCGTTCTTCGGCTGGGTGTCCGACCGCATCGGGCGGGAGAACACCATGGCGCTGGCCTTCGGGCTGGAGGGCCTGGCGATGGCGGCCTGGCTGGCCTCGGCCGGCAACCCGCTGCTGTTCGTGCTGCTGTCCGGCATCGTGTTCTTCGGCTGGGGCGAGATCTTCTCGCTGTTTCCCGCGACCCTGACCGACACGTTCGGCGCGACGCACGCCACCAAGAACTACGGCTGCCTGTATATCGCCCAGGGCATCGGCGCGATCCTCGGCGGCCCGGTGGCGTCGCTGCTGCACGAGCAAACCGGCAGTTGGTCCCCGGTGTTCGGCCTGGCCATCGGCGCCGACCTGCTCACGGCGGTGCTGGCGCTGGCGCTCCTGAAGCCGATGCGCGCCGCCTTCCTCGCCCGCGCGCGCCAGCTTTAGCCCAGCCGGGCCGCCGGGAAGGGCACCGCCTGCTCCAGCACCCGGGCGGCGCGCAGCACAAGGTCGTCCCGGTACAGCGCCGCCGCCAGTTGCACGCTGTGCGGCAGCCCGGCGGCGCCCAGCCCGAGCGGCACGGTGACCGCCGGTTGCCGGGTCAGGTTGAACAGCGCGGTCCACGGCGCCCAGTCCCGCATCAGCGCCCGCAACGGCTCCGCCGTGGGCGCGTCGGCCAGCATGGGCGGACCCGGCACCGTGGGACACAGCACGAGGTCGAACCGGCGGTGGAACAGGGCCATCCGGTGCGCCGCCTCCACCCGCATGGCCTCGATCTGCATCATCGGCGCGGCGGACAGGCCCGCCTGCTCTGCCGCGACCTCCTGGATGCCGGGATCGGTCAGGCCGCGCTTCCCCTCCGGCAATCCCTCGACCAGCGCCGCCAGCGCCACGCCCCAGACCCGGGTGAAGGCCGCGCCGGTGTCCGGCAGGCCTGGGTCCTCGTCCTCGATCGAAGCACCCGCGTCGGCCAGGACCGCAGCGGCTTGTTCCACGGCGGCGATGCCGTCAGGATCGACCGGAGCCTCGAACCCGGGGCGCCGCAGCACCGAGACGCGCAGCCCCGCCACACCCTGCTCGATGCCGTCCCGCCAATCCCGGGCGTCGTCCGGCAGGCAGAACGGGTCGCGCCCATCGAAGCGCGCGAGCGCCGACAGCATGAGCGCCGCGTCCCGCACGGTGCGGGTGATCGGCCCGGCCACGGCCACCGCGCCGAACGCGCCGATGGGCCATTGCGGCACGCGCCCGAACGTCGGCTTCAGCCCGACCGCGCCGCACCAGGCCGCCGGGATGCGGATGCTGCCGCCCGCGTCCGTGCCCACGTGCAGCGGCCCGAACCCGGCTGCCGCCGCAGCCGCCGCTCCGGAGGACGAGCCGCCCGGCGTGCGCGACAGGTCGAACGGGTTGCGGGTGATGCCGTGCAGCGGGCAGTCGCCCGGCGTCTTCCAGCCGAACTCCGTCGTCGTGGTCTTGCCCACGATCACAGCACCTGCCGCCTTCAGGCCCAGCACGGCAGGCGCGTCGTCCGGCACCGGGTCGGGCGAGGTGGTGCGGCTGCCCCGCCGCGTCGGCAAGCCCGCGAGGTCCACCAGATCCTTCACCGTGCAGGGCACGCCGTCAAGCGCGCCCAGCGGGCGGCCCGCCCGCCAACGCTGCGCGCTTTCGCCGGCGGCTTGCAGCGCGCCCGGGTTCATCACGGCGAAGGCGTTGACCGCCGGGTTGTGCCGGGCGATGCGCTCGATCACCGCCTGCAAGGTCTCCACCGGGCTGAGCCGGCCGCGGGCGTAGTGCGCCAGCAGCGTTTCCGCCGACATCAGCGCCGGGTCGGTCACGCCGGGGTCCGTCATGCTTGGGCCACTGCGGCGGACCAGGGGGACAGCGCGTCGCTGATCCCAATGCGGCTCCCGTCCCGGTCCTGGATCAGGTTGGGGCAGGCGAAGTTGACCGGCAGGACCGCGTGCTCCATCACCTCGACCGGGCCGTCCGCCCGCAGCGCCGCCAGCACGTCCTCCGGCAGGCGCGCGTCGGCGTGGACGGTCGCCGGGTCCGACACGTCGATGCGCGGGTGCTGCGCCGCGGCCTCCGGGTCCATGCCGAAGCCATCGACGAAGGCCAGCATCTGCACCACGGCGGCGAGGATGCGGCGCCCGCCGGACGCGCCCGCCGCCAGCACCGGGCGGTCCCCGTCGCGCAGGATCACCGGGCACATGTTGGTCAGCGGGCGCTTGCGCGGTCCGACCGAGTTCGCCTGGCCAGGGCGCGGGTCGAACCACATCACCCCGTTGTTCATCAGCACGCCGGAGCCGGGAAGCACCACCCGGCTGCCCATGGAGGACAGCAGGGTCGTGGTCATCGATACCATCGTGCCCGCCTCGTCGCACACCGTCAGGTGCGTGGTGCAGCTTTCGGCCGCGCGGGGTTCGGCGTCGCCCAGGCCGGCCAGGCGCTCGGCGTAGGCGGCCTTCATGGCGCGGGCCAGGGACGTGAACCACCCAGCGTCCGGCGCGCTGCCCGAGGGCGGGGCCATGCCCTCCAGGACGCGGGCCAGGGTCGGCGCGGCGGTCAGCCCGCCGGCAAGCTGCAAGGTCCGGCCCTGCCATGGCGCGTCCTGGCAAGGCAGCATTTGCGCCTCGCACCGACGCAGGTCGTCGGCGTCCAGCACGCCGCCCATCGCTGCCACGTCGGCGGCGATGCTTGCGGCCACGTCGCCCTCGTAGAAGTCGCGCAGCCCGGCGTGCGCCAACCGCTCCAGCGTGTCCGGGAGGCGGCCCAGCCGGAACGCGCCGGGGTTGCCTTGGTAGGGCGGCACCGGTGGCAAGCCGCCAGGCAGGTAGATGCGCGCGCTTTCGGGATAGAGCCGCAGGATTGCGGCGGCATTGGCGACCTTGAGCGTGGTGAACCAGTCCTGCGGCAGCCCGCGCTGCGCCAGGGCGATGGCCGGCGCCATCACGTCCCGGAGCGGCAGGGTGCCGAACCGGCCGTGCAGGTGCGCATAGCCCGCGACGGCGGACGGCACGGCAAAGGACAACGGGCCGTGGACGTTGGCGTCGCCCTCCACCTCGGGCCAGGCAAACAGGTCCGCCGCGGTGCGCCCGGTCAGCTTGAAGCGCGCCGGGTCGAGCCGCCCCGGGGCGCGCGGGCCGAAATCCACAACCTCCGCCCGGGCCGCGCCGGCGCGATGCACCAGCGCGAAGCCGATGCCGCCCAGCCCGCTGTTCCACGGCTCGGCCGCCGCCAGCGCCAGCGCCGTCGCCACCGCCGCGTCCACCGCGTTGCCGCCAGCGTCCAGCACCGCGACCCCGGCCAGCGCCGCGTCCCGGGACTGCGACACCACCATGCCGCGCCGCCCGGCCGCTGCCGGTTTCCGCACGGTCCAGTGCTGGGT
>CAXUJE010000332.1:0-6398 GCA_964251035.1 uncultured Acetobacteraceae bacterium | reverse complement strand
CCACCGGCCCGGCCCCCACCACGCAGACATCCACGGCCAGGTCAGCCATCGGCCCTCTCCCTGATTGCACAATAATAAAGCAGCGATCCGTTGCGCCGAAGTTACAGCGCGAGGCAGGAGTTGCCCATGCCACGGGCACAGACCGTGCCTCGGATCACAGCGCGTCACCCCGTCTGCCCGGCATGGTTGTTGGAGCCGACCGGCACGGTTCTTGAATATGCTCGCCCGACGCGGCCTGCCGAATGTGGCGCGAGGCGCGGATTTGGAAAGAGGAAGGTTCGATGAAGCTGATCGTAGCCGTCATCAAGCCCTTCAAGCTCGACGATGTCAGGGAGGCTTTGACGCCATTGGGTGTGCAGGGACTGACCGTGTCGGAGGTGAAGGGGTTCGGCCGCCAGAAAGGCCAGACGGAAATTTACCGCGGCGCCGAGTACCACGTGAACTTCCTGCCCAAGGTGAAGGTGGAGGTCGCGGTTGCGGACGACCTCGCGGAGCAGGTGGTGGAAGCCATCATGAAGGCGGCCCACACCGGAAAGATCGGCGACGGCAAGATTTTCGTGATGGACATCGAGCGCGCGGTGCGCATCCGAACCGGCGAAACCAACGAGGAAGCACTATGAGGACACAAGCCTGGCGGCTCGCTCCGCTGCCAATCGTTTTGTTCGCGGCACTTCCGGCCTGGGCGCAGAACGCGGCGACCGAGGCCAAGGTCGACACGGGCGATACCGCCTGGATGCTGACCAGCACGGCGCTGGTGCTGATGATGACGGTGCCGGGGCTGGCGCTGTTCTACGCCGGGATGGTGCGCAAGAAGAACGTGCTGGCGACCCTGATGCAGTCCTTCAGCATCTGCGCGCTGGTCACGATCGTATGGATGGTCGCGGGCTACAGCCTCGCCTTCACCAACGGCAACGCCTACATCGGCGACTTCTCGCGCCTGTTCCTGAACGGCATCGCGACGAACTGGGACAAGCCCTTCACCCTGGGCCTGGGGACCGACAACAGCACGGTGAACACGATTCCCGAGACCGTGTACCTGATGTTCCAGATGACGTTCGCGATCATCACCCCGGCGCTGATCGCCGGTGCGTTCGCCGACCGGATGAAGTTCTCGGCGCTGATGCTGTTCATGACGTTCTGGTCGCTGCTGGTATATTCGCCGATCGCGCATTGGGTCTGGAGTCCCTTGGGCTGGATCAACGCCCTGGGTGCGGCGGACTTCGCCGGCGGCACGGTGGTGCACATCAACGCGGGCGTTGCCGGGCTGATCTGCGCTCTCGTGCTGGGCAAGCGGGTCGGCTACGGGCAAGACAACATGGCGCCCTACAACCTCGCCTACGCGGTGATCGGGGCGTCGCTGCTCTGGGTCGGCTGGTTCGGCTTCAACGCCGGTTCGGCGGTGGGCGCCGGCGGCCGGGCCGGCATGGCGATGCTGGCGACGCAGGTCGCGACGGGCGCCGCGGCGCTGGGCGGGGTCGCGGCGGAGTGGGTCGCGAAAGGCAAGCCGAGCGTGCTCGGCGTGATCTCCGGCGCGGTGGCCGGGCTGGTGGCGATCACGCCGGCGTCCGGCTTCGTGCTGCCGGGGCCGGCGCTGATCATCGGCGTGGTGGCGGGCGTCGTCTGCTTCTGGTCGGCGACCGGGCTGAAGCACCTGCTCGGTTATGACGACAGCCTGGACGCCTTCGGCGTGCACGGGATCGGCGGCATCATCGGCGCGCTGCTGACGGGCGTGTTCGCCTACGGCCCGCTTTCGGCCACGCCGGACAAGGCCGAGGGCGTCTATATCGGCGGCATCCCGTTGCTGACCTCGCAGGCCATCGCGGTGGGCGCGACGATCGCCTACAGCGCCGTCGCGACGTTCATCCTGCTCAAGGTCGTCGATGTCATCGTCGGCCTGCGCGTTTCCGTCGATGAGGAGCGCGAGGGCCTGGATGTCGTGCTGCACGGCGAGCAGCTCGGCTAGAAGCCGAAACGACACACCGGGGCCGCCAAATGCGGGCGGCCCCGGTTTTCCGTTCCAATTCCATGAGTTCCTGCCTTAAGCTCCGGCTTTCCTTCAAGCTGACCGGACACCACGATGGCATCAATCGCCCAAGGCCGCCGCTTTGCCTCGCCGGAGGTGCGCAACATCGTGCTGGCGCGCCTGGGGCAGCTCGGCGGCATCGCGTTCGCCATCGGCGCGCTGCTGCTCCTGGTGGCGCTGGCATCCTACAACCCGCATGACCCGTCGCTGAACACCGCCACGTCGCATCCGCCCACCAACCTGGCGGGCGTGCCGGGCGCGGTGGCAGCCGATGTGTTGCTGCAGTGCTTCGGGATGGCGGCGGCGCTGCCCGTCCTTGCCATGCTCGCCTGGAGCTTCCGCACCGCCACCCGGCGTCCCCTGCGGCTGACGGTCCGTCTGCTGTGCACCTTGCTGGCGTTGCCGACGCTGGCCGCCGTGCTGACGGCGGCGCCGGGACCGGGCTGGCCGACCACGGCCGGGCCGGGCGGCGCCATTGGGCGCTTGCTTGCCGAGCAGGCTGTCCGCATGGGGAACGGGCTGCTTGGCACGGTTGGGATGATCCTGGTCCAAGCGGCGGGGCTGGCGTTGGCGCTGGTCTTGGTTGTGCTGGGCCTTGGGCTTTCGGCCGGGGAGTGGCGCGCGGCGGGCCAGGGCGCGATGGGCGCTGCCCGTGGCTCGGTGCGCGGCGGCGGACGCGCCGCCGGGCTGCTGGCCCGCGTGGGGCTACGCGCCGCCGAAGTCGGGCGCGTGGCCGTGGAACCCGTCCTACGCCGTTCGCCGCCGCCCACCACCCGGGTGTCCAGCCCCGGCTCTCCCACGGCGAAACGGGAGGTGGCGCCCGAACCTGTCCGTCAGCCTGCCCGTCCGGACCCGAGCGGCATCTCGATCCCGGTCATCGCCGCTTCGGTTGTTGCCGAGGCCAAGCGCCCGCCACCACGGACAGAAACCCCATCGCCGTCCGAGGGCTGGCAGTTCCCGCCGCTTTCCCTGCTCAGCCCGGTGCCGGTGCGCGCCGGGTCAGGACCCAGCGAGGACGCGCTGCAGGCCAATGCCCGCCTGCTGGAAACCGTGCTGGGCGACTACGGCGTGCAGGGCGCGATCCGCGACATCCGGCCCGGCCCGGTGGTCACGCTGTATGAGCTGGAGCCGGCTCCCGGCATCCGCAGCGCCCGGGTGATCGGCCTGGCGGACGACGTGGCGCGCAGCCTGTGCGTCACCGCCGTCCGCATCGCCACCGTCCCCGGCCGCAACGTGATCGGCATCGAAGTGCCGAACGAGAAGCGCGAAACCGTGTTCCTGTCGGAGCTGCTGGGCAGCGAGGACTGGCGCGGCCATCCCGGCCGCCTCGCCTTGGCGCTGGGCAAGGACATCGGCGGCACGCCGGTCATCGCCGACCTGGCGCGCATGCCGCATTTGCTGATCGCGGGCACCACCGGGTCCGGCAAGTCGGTCGGCATCAACGCCATGATCCTGTCGATCCTGTTCCGCCTGTCGCCCGACCAGTGCCGGCTGATCATGATCGACCCGAAGATGCTGGAACTCTCGGTCTATGAGGGCATCCCGCATCTGCTGGCGCCCGTGGTGACGGAGCCGTCCAAGGCGGTGACCGCGCTGAAATGGACGACGCGGGAGATGGAGCGGCGCTACCGCGCGATGAGCCAGCTCGGCGTGCGCAACGTCGGCGGCTACAACGACCGCGTGGCCGAGGCGCTGGCCCGGAACGAGACCGTGACCCGGCGCGTGCAGACCGGCTTCGACAGCGAGACCGGGCGCCCGACCTACGAGGAGCAGCCGCTGACGCTGAAGCCCCTGCCCTACATCGTCGTGGTGATCGACGAGATGGCGGACCTGATGATGGTCGCGGGCAAGGAGGTCGAAGCCGCGGTGCAGCGCCTGGCGCAGATGGCGCGCGCCGCCGGCATCCACGTCATCATGGCGACGCAGCGTCCGTCCGTGGACGTGATCACCGGCACGATCAAGGCCAACTTCCCCACCCGCATCAGCTTCCAGGTCATCAGCAAGTTCGACAGCCGCACCATCCTGGGCGAGCAGGGCGCCGAGCAGTTGCTGGGCCAGGGCGACCTTCTGCACATGCAGGGCGGCGGGCGCATCGCCCGCGTGCACGGCCCCTTCGTCGCCGACCGCGAGGTGGAGGACATCGTCGCCTTTTTGCGCGCCCAGGCCGAGCCGACCTATGACGACGAGGTGACGGAGGGCGCGGATGCCGACGACGACGGCGCGAACTCCGCCCTGTCCGGCATCGCCGCCGCCGGGGACGGCGAGAAAGGATTGTTCGACCAGGCGGTCGCCCTGGTCTCCCGCGAGGGCAAGGCGAGCACCAGCTTCATCCAACGGCACCTCGGCATCGGCTACAACCGCGCGGCCAAGCTGATCGAGCAGATGGAGAAGGAGGGCGTCGTGACCGCCGCGAACCACGTGGGCAAGCGCGAGGTGCTGACCCGATCCACCCGCAACGACGACGACGAGTAAGGAGCTTCGCCATCGAATTCCAGGTTGGCTGCACGCTGCAGTATGACGTCAAGGGTCCGACAGCCTTTGTGTTCAACTTCGAGATCGCCCGCTTCGACCGGCAGGTGGTGCGGAACGAGACGCTGGAGTTCTCCCCGACGCTCAACGCCGAGCGGTTCACCTTGCCGGAAAGCGGCAACCGCATCCTGCGCGTCCTCGCGCAGCCCGGCCCGCTCCGGGTGGGATACCGGGCCGAGGTGACGTTGGACCCCGTGCTGTGCGATCCGGCGGAGGTGGGCGAGGTCCCGGCCAGCCGCCTGCCCTTTCCGGTGCTGACCTACCTCAACCCCAGCCGCTACTGCCAATCCGACCGCCTGGCGCTGTTCGCGCAACGCTCGTTCGGCGGCATGGCGCCGGGGCACCAGCGGGTGGGGATGATCTGCAACTGGATCTGCGACCACGTCGATTACCGCAGCGGCACCACGGACGCGATGACCTCGGCGGCGGACACCCTGATCGAGCGCCAGGGCGTGTGCCGGGACTTCGCCCATTTGGCCATCGCGCTGTGCCGGGCGCTGGGCATCCCGGCGCGGTATGTCAGCGCCTATGCCTGGCGCCTTGAGCCGCCCGACTTCCATGCGGTGTTCGAGGCCTGGCTGGAAGGGCCGGACGGCGGCGCCTGGTACTTGTTCGACGCCACCCGCAAGTCCGCGATCGACGGCCTGATCCGCATCGGCTTCGGCCGGGACGCCGGGGAGGTCGCGTTCTCCAGCATCTTCGGCACCTCCGGGAGCAAGGCGCCGGAGGTTTCGGTCGCCGGGCCGCCCAGCACGGGGCCGACCACGAGCCAGGCGGTTTCCACCTCGTCGCTCTGAGCCGTGCTCAACCCGGCCTCCCCGCTGGCCCGGCTGATGGCCGCGCCGATGCGGCCTGGCGTCGTCGCGTGGCTCGGCGTGCGCCCGGCCCGCCTCGCGCCGATGCTGTCGCCTTCGGTCCTGACGCTGACGCCGGGCCAGGGCGTCGAGGGCGACCATTACAGCAGCGCCGCACAGGGCACCCGCCAGGTCACGGTGATCGCGGCCGAGCACCTGGCGGCCATCGGCAGCTACCTCGGTCAGGGCAGCGCGCCGCCCGGGCTGCTGCGGCGGAACGTCGTCGTGCGCGGGATCAACCTGGGCGCCCTGAAGGCGCGGCGCTTCCGCCTGGGCGGGGCGCTGCTCGAATGCAGCGGCGAGTGCCATCCCTGCTCCAAGATGGAGCTGCTGCTGGGCGTGGGCGGCTATAACGCCGTCCGCGGCCATGGCGGCATCACCGCGCGGGTGCTGGAGGGCGGCGAGGTGCGGCTGGGCGACTTGCTCGTCCCATTGGACTGACTGCAACGCCCGCAATGGCGGGCATGCGCCATCGGCGCTTCGCTGCGGTGCGGCAGACTGGCATGGTGCCGCAATGACCTATCCGGCGTCGCTGTCCGACCGTTACGGCCGGCGAAGGCCGCTGGTGGTGGGCACGGCCATCTACACGCTGGCCAATGCCGGCTGCGCCCTGGGGCCGACGCTGGGCGGCCTCATTCTCGGCGTTGCCCCCTGGCATGCGATCTTTTGGCTGACTGCGGTCTATGGCGGCGTCTACTGCGTGCTGGTCTGGCGCCTGCTGCCGGACACGCTGCCGCGGCATCGGCGGATGCAGCTCGGCCTTAGCGATCTCGCGGTCCGCTACGCCGGGGTGCTGCGGGACCGGGTGTTCCTGTCCTATGCCCTGATGAGCGGCTGAGGGATGTTTGGCATGTTCACCTATACCGGCGGCTCGCCGCCTGTCCTGATCCAGCGCTTCGCGTTCAGCCCGGCGCAGTACGGCATGCTGTTCGGCGCCAGCGCCGGGGCGTTCATCCTGTCGTCGCAGCTCAACCCGCGCATCCTGCACCGGG
>CAXUJE010000331.1:0-6433 GCA_964251035.1 uncultured Acetobacteraceae bacterium | reverse complement strand
CCGCGAAGCCGCCCGCCCGTCCCGGCGCGGACCCGCTGATGTCCTCCGGCAAGCTGCAGCGCGTCGAGGGCTTCGGCCACGTCGAGGTCCGCACCGCCACCGAGACCATCCGCGGCGACCGCGGCGTTTACGTCGCCGACACCGGCATCGCCCGCCTCGCCGGCGACGTGCACATCACCCGCGGCCAAAGCCAGCTCAACGGCGACGAGGCCATCGTCAACATGCGGACCGGCATCTCCACCCTGTCCCGCAACCCCGGCAAGCGCGTCGAGGGCCTGGTGGTGCCGAACGAAGCCACCGCCGGCTCGGCCCCAGACTCGAAGAAGCCGCCCGCCGCCAAGGCCGCGCCGCCCCAGGCTTCATCTCTCCCGGCTTCATCTCTCCCGGCTTCATCTCCATGAACGCGACGCCCATGAACGCGGCGGCCGTGCCGGCGTCCCCGAACCCGGCATCCACGACCCCGACCCACCGCGTGATCCAGGGCGACGGCGGCCTCGTCGCCACCGGCGTCGGCAAGACCTACAAGAAGCGCCCCGTCGTCCGCAACGTCACCGTGCGCGTGCACCGGGGGGAGGCGGTCGGCCTGCTCGGCCCGAACGGCGCGGGCAAGACCACCACCTTCTACATGATCACCGGCCTCGTCCGCCCTGACACCGGCATGATCAGCCTGGACGGCCAGGACATCACGGGCCTGCCGATGTACCGCCGGGCGCGGCTCGGCATCGGCTACCTGCCGCAGGAGGCCAGCGTGTTCCGCGGCCTCAACGTCGAGCGCAACGTCATGGCGGCGCTGGAGGTGGTGGAGCGCGACCCCGACCGCCGCCGCCTGATGCTGGACGAGCTGCTGGCCGAGTTCGGCATCGCCCACCTGCGCCGCACCCCGGCCCTCGCCCTTTCGGGCGGGGAGCGCCGCCGGGTGGAGATCGCGAGGGCACTCGCGACCCAGCCCAACTACATCCTGCTGGACGAGCCGCTGGCCGGCATCGACCCGATCGCGGTGGGCGAAATCCGCGACTTGGTGGGACACCTGAAGGACCGCGGCATCGGCGTGCTGATCACCGACCACAACGTGCGCGAAACGTTGCAGATCACCGACCGTGCGTACATCATGCACGACGGCCAGGTGCTGATGGAGGGCCGGCCGAACGAGGTCGTGGCCCACGAAGATGTGCGCCGGGTCTATCTTGGCGAAAGGTTTAGCCTGTAGATTGCCCTCATGGCGATGGGCCCCCGCTTAGAGTTCCGGCAGACGCAGTCCCTGGTCATGACGCCGCAATTGCGTCAGGCCATCAAGCTGTTGCAATTCACCAACCTCGAAGCCGCCGCCTTCGTCGAGGAGGAGCTGCAGCGCAACCCGTTGCTGGAGCGCGACGAGCGGATGGACGCCTCGCCCGAGCGCCCGGCGCCCGACCAGCGGCCGGAGGGCTTGGGCGAGCTTGACGCCGTCGCCCTGCTGCGCCGGGAGAAGCTGCCGGACGCAATCGAGGCCGATCATAGCAACAGCTACGACGCCGGCGGCGCCGGCGACGGGATCAACGGCTTCGGCGCGGAGGGCGGCTACGCCAGCCTGCCCCGCGGCGGCGGCGCGCGCGACGACACGGACCTGTCGGGCATCGATGACCTGGCGGACGCCCCGCGCTCCTTGCGCGTGCGCCTCGGCGAGCAGCTCCGCCTGGGCTTCGCCGACCCCGTGGACCGCATGGTCGGCGCCCACCTGATCGCGCTGCTCGACCCCGCCGGCCGCGTCCCGCACTCGACGGAGGAGCTGGCCCGCGCCATGGGCCTCGACTCCGCCCAGGTGGGGCGGGTGCGCGCCGCCATGATGCGCTTCGACCCCGCCGGGCTGTTCGCCGAGAACCTGCGCGACTGCCTCGCCGCCCAGCTCGCCGACCGCAACCGGCTCGACCCGGCCATGGCAACGCTGCTCGACAACCTGGAGATGCTGGCCCGCCGCGACCTGCGCGGCCTCATGGCGGTCTGCGGCGTGGACAGCGAGGACCTGGCCGACATGATCGCCGAGGTCCGGGCGCTCGACCCCAAGCCCGGCGCCGGCGACGGCGGGCCGCTGCACCAGGTCATCCCGGACGTGCTGATGCGCCGCGGCCCCGACGACGCCTGGCTGCTGGAGCTCAACCCCGACACCATGCCGCGCGTCCTGGTCAACGAGGCCTACCACGCCCGCATCAGCGTGCGCGCCGGGCGGGAGGAGAAGACCTTCCTGGGCGAAAGCCTGTCCAGCGCCAACTGGCTGGTGAAGTCGCTGCAGCAGCGCGCCAACACCATCCTGCGCGTCGCCGCCGAGGTGGTGCGCCAGCAGGACGCCTTCTTCCGCGGCGGCGTCGGCCACCTGCGCCCCCTGATCCTGCGCGACATCGCGGAAGCCGTGGAGATGCACGAGAGCACGGTGAGCCGCGTCACCGCCAACAAGTACATCGCGACGCCGCGCGGCGTGTTCGAGCTGAAGTACTTCTTCACCACGGCGATCAGCGCCGTGGCCGGGGGCGAAAGCCACAGCGCCGAATCCGTGCGCCACCGTATCCGCAGCCTCGTGCAGGCCGAACATCCCGATGATGTGCTGTCCGACGACGCGATTGTTGCGGCTTTAAGACGAGAAGGCGTGGACATCGCCCGGCGGACCGTGGCCAAATACCGGGAAGCGCTGCGAATCCCAAGCTCGGTGCAGCGCAAAAGGGAGAAGGCGTTGCCGGCCTAAGCCCGCGCCCGCAGAGCGCGCGTCCGGCCGGCAGCGGCGGGTTCAAGTGCAAGCGGAGAAAGCACATGCAGATCACGGTCGCGGGCAAGCAGATGGAGCTTTCGGACGCTCTCAGGGTCCGCGTGTCCGAGCAGTTGGACCTGATCTCCCAGAAATACTTCGACGGCGCGCTCGACGCCAGCGTGACCTTCAGCCGCGCCCGCAGCTTCTTCACCTGCGACATCAACCTGCACGCCGGCCGCGGCCTGACGCTGCGCGGCGAGGGGGAGGCGGCCGACGCGCACAGCGCCTTCGATGACGCGGCCGAGCACATCGCCAAGCGCCTGCGCCGCTACCGCCGCCGGGTCAATGACCACGCCCGCGACATGACCGTGCGCGCCCGGCCGGAAGCGGCGCGGCAATACGTGCTGAGCCAGGATCATGATGCCCACCCTGCCGGCGGGGAGGAAAGCCGCGGCGACCTGCCCGCCTACGCCACCGTCATCGCCGAGAGCACTGCCGAGATCGACACGCTCTCGGTGGGGGAGGCCGTGATGCGCATGGACCTCGCGGACCAGCAGGTGCTGATGTTCCGCAACAGCGCCACCGCGGAGTTCAACGTGATCTACCGCCGCCCCGACGGCAACATCGGCTGGATCGACCCGGCCGCGCCACGTTAGCCGGCGCTTCGCCGCGCCATACCCACGGCACGCCACGCGGAAACGAGCCGGCTGCTTGTCAGCGCGGGTGATGCATCCGCTATAAAACTTCTTGGTTGAAAAACTTTTGTTCCGCTTAACCATAAGCTGGTATGTTGACCGGGTATCAGCCGTTGGTCACGCCCATGAGCACAATGCAACCAAGTTTGGAGCGCCTTCCGCTGCCCGCTGCGCCGGATGGGCGGACCGCCTTGGCGCGGGACACCGACCTGCTGACCCTGTTCCGCGAACTCAAGCTGCGGGATTTTGCCCTGGACCGGATCAAGCAGGGCTTGTGCGTGTACGACAAGGAGCAGCGTTTGCTGCTGTTCAACCGTCGGTATGCGGAGATGTACGACATCAAGCCCAGCCAGCTCCGCCTCGGCATGACCCTGCGCGACGTGGTGGACCTGCGATACGCCGCCGGAACCGGGCCGGACATGCCGCCAGAGGAGTTCAAGCGCTGGCGCGATCGGATCAACGTCTCCGACCAGGTCACCGATACCGAGGTGACGCTGCGCAACGGCCGCGTGCACATCACCCACCATGAACCGACCATGGGCGGCGGCTGGGTCGCCACCCTCGAAGACGTGACCGAACGCCGCCGGGCGGAGGCGCACATCCGGCACATGGCGCTTCATGACATGCTGACCGGCCTGCCCAACCGCGCGCAGTTCACCGGCAAGCTGGAAAGCGCCCTGGCCCGGCTGCGTGGGGAAGACCAGCTAGAAGACCACCGGACGCCGCTGCCGGCGGGCGACTGGCTGGCTGCGGTGCTGATTTTCGACCTCGACCACTTCAAGGACGTGAACGACACCCTGGGCCACATAGCGGGCGACGCGCTGCTGAAGCTGGTGGCCGAGCGGATCGGCCGTTGCCTGTGCCCCGCGGACACCCTGGCCCGGCTCGGCAGCGACGAGTTCGCGGTGCTGCTTGAACAGGTGGCGACGGCGCAGCAGGCGGCGGATCTGGCGCGCCAGGTCATCGACGCTGCCGCGCTCCCTTATGAGCTCGACGGGCACGAGGCAGTGGTCGGTATCAGCGCCGGCATCACCCTCTGCGCCCGCGGGGACGGGATCACCGACCCGGCGCTGCTGCTCAGCCAGGCCGATCTCGCGCTCTACCAAGCCAAGACGAAGAACCGCGGTGGCTCCTGCTTCTTCCAGCCCATCATGCACGCAGCGCTCCACCGGCGGAAGGAAATGGAGCGCGACCTGCGCCGCGCCCTGGCGGAGGGTGGGCTGGAGGTGCATTTCCAGCCGACCACAGCGATCAACTCCCGCCGCATCGTGGGCGCGGAGGCGCTGGCGCGGTGGTCGCATCCGGTGCACGGCACGGTGCCGCCTTCGGAGTTCATCCCGCTCGCGGAAAGCGCTGGGCTGATCGGCGAGCTGGGCGCCTGGGTGCTGCGCGCCGCCTGCGCGGAGGCCGCGCAGTGGGAAGAGGGCCTGTGCCTCGCGGTCAACCTTTCGCCGGAGCAGGTGCGCCGCCCCGGCATCGTCGAGCAGGTCGCCGGCATCCTGCGGGAAACCGGCCTGCCGCCGTCCCGCCTGGAGCTGGAGGTCACGGAGGGCTGCCTGCTGCACGAGACGCCGCAGACGCTGACGACGCTGACCCGGCTGCGCGCCTTGGGCGTGAGCATCGCGCTTGACGACTTCGGCACCGGCTTCTCCAGCCTAAGCTACCTGCGCCGCTATCCCTTCACCAAGCTGAAGGTGGACCGCAGCTTCGTAGCCTCGATGGCCGGCGACGCAGCGACCGCCGCCATCGTGCAGGCGGTGGTGACGCTCGGCCGCAGCCTGTCCATGCGCATCATTGCCGAAGGCGTCGAAACCGAAGCGCAATTCAGAATGCTGGGCACCATGGACTGCGACGAGGCCCAAGGCTATTTGCTCGGCCGCCCTTGCCGCGGCACCGAGTTCAACCGGCTGGTCGCTTCCCAGCGCGGCGAGCGGGACGACGCAGCACAGCCGGCCTAATGCACCAGCGCCGGCACCATCTCGTGCTGCACGATCGCCGCCACCGCCAAGTCGCAGTCGGCCGCCACCGCCATCGGCGAGCCGTCCGCCGCGAAGATCGCGAACGCCGTCTCCCCGTCCATCCAAACCGGCTTGACGTAGGCGAGCTGCGACATGCCGAGCTGCATGAGCTGCGCCTGCGTCAGCTTGCGGATGTCGATGTCATCCTGCGCCAGGTCCTGGTCCAGCTCGTCTTCGGCTCCGAAATCCTTCAAGATCGTGTCCATGGCCATATCTCCCAGGCGGCCCGGCCGCCCCAATGTCAAACGATGCAAGCCACGGTGAACCAGCAGCCTGTGAGCGGCCCGTCCCAAGCTTATAACGCCGGATGCGAAGACCCGACGCTACGCAACTGATTTAAATGCCGTTGCAGCTTGGCAATCAAGTTGTTTCTGAGGTCGAATCCATCACCTGATCGCGACCGGTGGGATTCGGCTTGGTTATTTCGATGGTCCGCACCCGGATCTCAGGCTGCGGGCGCGCGAGATCGATGTGCAGCAACCCGTTGTCAAGCCAGGCACCCTTCACCTCAATGCCCTCCGCGAGCACGAAGGCGCGCTGGAACTGCCGGGCGGCGATGCCGCGGTGCAGGTAGACCCGGCCCTGCGTGTCGTCGGACTGCCGCCCGCGCACGACAAGCTGGTTGTCCTCCTGGGTGATCTGCAGGTCGCCCATGGTGAAGCCGGCGACTGCCAGCGTGATGCGCAGTCCCGTGGGGTGCGTCTGCTCGATGTTGTACGGCGGGTACCCGTCTGCGGGCGACTTCGCGGCCCGCTCCAGCATCTGCTCCAGGTGGTCGAATCCCAGGAACAGCGGCGACGTGAACATACGCGTGGACGACATGGCAGTGGCCCCCTCCTGCGAGCGAAGCAATGACGCGGGACCCGGCGTGGCATCCCGACCTACCCGATGTTGGCAGCGCCGCGGGGCGTTGCAAGAGCGGCCCAGGCTCGGAATGGACACGGGAACGAAGATTGAACCCATCCGCCCGCCCCGCTACATCGCGCCCATGACCTCCGCGACAC
>CAXUJE010000330.1:0-6449 GCA_964251035.1 uncultured Acetobacteraceae bacterium | reverse complement strand
GATGCGGTCATATTCCGCGGTGTCGATCTCCCCGGTGGCTAGCCGCGTCACGAGGACGCGTCTCGTTTCCTCGTCCATCTAAATTCCTTGCGTCTTTATCCGCTGTTGGTCGGTTTTGCCGTGAGGATGCTATTGCTGGCTCTGCTCGATCTGGCTCTCGATGAACTTCGCCATGAACTTGACTTGGTCCGGCCGCTTGGCGATCTTGAGGGGCCAGAACATCAGCACGAGCTCAAGCGAGCCCGTGGTATTGGTGGAGCCGCCGAGGAGTGCGGTGGTGACGCCTGCCGGCATGGCCTTCAGGGTCTCGGCGTATGCCGTCACCTTGATTTTCGTGCCAAACGTCCACTCGGGATGGCGCGACACGGCCACTGCGGCGGCGTCGGGCGCGATGTCGACCAGAAGCGGCGCCACAGCCGCGGCGAGACTGCCGCCGCCGACGTACAGCGGATAGGCAACGGCGGCGCTGGCCACAATGAAGGCAAGCCAAAACGCCCCCTGGACGAATTCGGCGACCTTGCGCCCGAAACTCGGCTTTGGGGGCCTAGCGGCCACCTCCTTGTCGGTCGTCCTGTCTATCAGCGTGACGGTCGAAGGGATGTCGCCGTGGTTCTGGTAGACCCGCCAACGCTCCACGAAGTAAGACAACTGCTCGTCCCTAAAAATCGCCGACGTAAGCGCGAACCGACGGTTCCCTGTGTTCGGCGGCGAGATAGGTGTCTTGCACCCTAACCGAGAGCATACCGTGCCAAGGGGCGTATGCGCGCCCGAACGTGCATGTGGTCTTCGCGGCGTCGCCACGCATTTTCCGGCTGCGAGTCGCGTTTACGAGGCCGTCGCGCATGATGGCGAGAAGTCGTTCGGTGATCCTGTTGTCCAGAAAGTCGCGCTCGTAGCCATGAATGGCGAAAAGGTAATTGTCCCGCCACTCCTGTTGTCGCGTCTCGTGATCCGGCACCGGCTGCACAGTACGGCCCTTCGTCGCTGCCCAGTGAACGATACGGGTTAATGCGTATGCGTAGTCTCGCATGGTAAATCATCCACGAGTTTATCGAAGGCGCACGGCAGATAGCCCTGGACGGTAGACACGACTATGCCTTCTTCCCTCCCGCGGAGTGAGGAGGTGCGAAGAAGACAGCCGGGGTCTCAGTTCCGATCTTGAGCAACTGGTTATTTTCGTCAGCATCAACCTTTGATTGATGTCAAATCCTTTCTGATATGGTCATGGCGTGTCACGTGCCCGGAGGATCGTGTAGGACGTGTGTCACTCTCCGCGGGTCGCGGCGGGAGCTTTACCCCCGCCGGACCTCAAGCGAATTTCTGTTTGCCAGCGCCCCGCCTTCGGCCGACAAATATCGCAAAAGGGAGGACACGCTTCATGCTTCTGACCGGCAAGGCCGCCGTGATCTCCGGCGCCGCCAGCACGCGCGGCATCGGCCGCGCCACTGCCCGCCTGTTCGCCGAGCATGGCGCCCGCGTCGCCATCCTGGACCTGGACCGCGCGGGCGCGTCGGAGGCGGCGGCGTCGTTGCCGGGCGAGGGGCACATGGGCCTGGCCTGCGACGTGACCGACCGGGAAGCGTGCCTTGCGGCGGCGAGGGACGTGCTGGCGGCCTTCGGCGGCGCCGACATCCTGGTCAACAACGCCGGCATCACCCAGCCCATCAAGTTCCTCGACATCGCGCCCGAGAACTACGACGCCGTGATGGACGTGAGCCTGCGCGGCACGCTGTATCTCAGCCAGGCCTTCATCCCGTCCATGCGCGAGCGGCGCCGCGGCTCGGTCATCTGCCTGTCGTCGGTGTCGGCGCAGCGCGGGGGCGGCATCTTCGGCGGGCCGCATTACTCGGCAGCCAAGGCCGGGGTGCTCGGCCTTGCCAAGGCGATGGCGCGGGAGTTTGGGCCAGACGGCATCCGGGTGAACGCGGTCACGCCGGGCCTGATCCAAACGGATATCACGGCCGGCAAGCTCACCGACGCCATGCGCGCGGACATCCTGCGCGGCATCCCGCTGAACCGCCTGGGCGAGGCGGCGGACGTGGCCGGCGTGTGCCTGTTCCTGGCCTCCGACCTCTCATCATACCTGACCGGCACGGCCATCGACGTGAACGGCGGCATGCTGATCCATGGGTGACGCGATGCTGTCCAACACGAGCCTGGCCGAGCGGGCGCTCCGCATCCGCCGCCACGCGCTGCGCATGGGCGAGGTGCAGGGCCAGGGCTACGTCGGCCAGGCGCTCGGCGTCGCCGACGTGCTGGCGGTCGCCTACTTCCACGCCCTGCGCTACCGGCCCGATGACCCGGCGTGGGACGGGCGGGACCGCTTCCTGCTGTCCATCGGCCACTACGCCATCGCGCTGTACGCCGCCCTGATCGAGGCCGGCATCCTGCCGGAGGAGGAGATCGAGACCTACGGCGCGGACGGCAGCCGGCGGCCGATGTCCGGCATGGCGTCCTACACGCCGGGCATGGAGATCAGCGGCGGCTCGCTGGGCCAGGGCCTCCCCATCGCCGTCGGCATGGCCCTTGCCTTGAAGCGCAAGGCATCGGGCGCCCTCGTGTACAACCTGCTCTCGGACGGGGAGCTGAACGAAGGCTCCACCTGGGAAGCGGCGATGAGCGCCGCGCATTGGCGGCTCGACAACCTGATCGCGCTGGTGGACGTGAACAACCAGCAGGCGGACGGCGCGTCGTCCGGCGTCTTGGGGTTCGAGCCGCTGGCCGCGCGGTGGGAAGCGTTCGGATGGCACGCGCAGCGGGTGGACGGCCACGACATCCCGGCGCTCGCCGCCGCCTTCGACCAGGCCCGGTCGCTCGATGCGCCGAAGCCGCGCGTGCTGATCTGCGACACCCTGATGGGCCGCGGCGTGCCGTTCCTGGAAGCGCGGGAGAAGACGCACTTCATCCGTGTGGACCCAGCCGAATGGAGCCTGGCGCTCGACGCCCTTGAAGCCGGGAGGACCCCATGAGCGAGACTTTGCCGCCCGCCAAGCCGCGCCTCACCACCTCCGCCATGATCGCCTCCATCGCCGCCGAAGGGCAGCGCACCCGCCCGGCGCCGTTCGGGCACGCCTTGGCCCGGCTGGCGCAGGACCGGCCGGAGATCGTCGGCCTCACCGCCGACCTCGCCAAGTACACTGACCTGCACGTCTTCGCCCAGGCATTCCCGGACCGGTTCTACCAGATGGGCATGGCCGAGCAGATCTTGCTGGGCGCCGCCGCCGGGTTCGCGCGGGAGGGGTTCCTGCCGTTTGCCACGACCTACGCCGTGTTCGCCGCGCGCCGGGCCTACGACTTCATCGCCATGGCCATCGCCGAGGAGAACCTGCCGGTCAAGATCGCCTGCGGCCTGCCCGGCCTGACCAGCGGCTACGGCCCGAGCCACCAGGCGACGGAGGACGTGGCGATCTTCCGCGGCCTGCCGAACATGGTCATCGTCGATCCCTGCGACGCCGTCGATATCGAGGGCGCGGTGCCGGCCATCGCCGACCATCCCGGGCCGGTCTATCTGCGGCTGCTGCGCGGCAGCGTGCCCGTGGTGCTGGACGAATACGACTACAAGTTTGTGCTCGGCCGCGCGGCGCTGCTGCGCGACGGCGCGGACGTGCTGGTCATCGCGTCCGGCTTCATGACCATGCGGGCGCTGGAGGCGGCGAAGGCCCTGCAGGCCGACCGGATCGAGGCCGCGGTGCTGCACAGCCCCACGATCAAGCCGCTGGACGAGGCGGCAATCCTGCGGGAGGCCGCGAAACCCGGGCGCTTGGTGGTCGTGGCGGAGAACCACTCCGTCATCGGCGGGCTGGGGGAGGCGGTCGCGGGCTTCTTGATGCGCTCCGGCGTGCATGCGGCGTTCCGGCAGATCGGCCTGCCCGACGAGTTCCTGGCCGCCGGCGCGCTGCCGACGCTGCATGACCGCTACGGCATCTCGACGGCCGCGATGGTCTCCGCTGTGAAGGAATGGATGGCATGAGCGGCACGAACACCGCCGGCATGGTCGGCTTCGTCGGCCTGGGCGCCATGGGGCTGCCGATGGCGCTGAACCTGCTGAAGGCCGGCTACACCGTCCGAGGCTTCGACCTGAACCCGGCGGCGCTCGCGGCGCTGGGCCAGGCCGGCGGCATCGGCGCCGCCTCCGCGCCCGAGGTGGCGGCGGGCGCCGCCCCGCGGGTGCTGATGGTGGTCAACGCGGCGCAGGCGGAGGCCGTGCTGTTCGAGGCGGGCGCGGCCGAGGCGCTGCCCGAAGGCGGCTCCGTCGTCGTCATGGCCACCTGCCCGCCGCAAGCGGTCGCCGCCATGGCGAGCCGGGTGGAGGCGATGGGCCGCCGCCTGATCGACGCGCCGGTGTCGGGCGGGGTCGCCGGCGCGGTCGCCGCGTCGCTGACCGTCATGGCGGCGGCGCCAGGCGAGCACTTCGCCGCGGTGCGCCCGCTGCTGGACGCCATGGGCGGCAAGGTCGTGCATGTCGGGGAGAAGCCGGGGCAGGGGGCGGTGGTCAAGACCGTGAACCAGTTGCTTTGCGGCGTGCACATCGCCGCCGCGGCGGAGGCCTTGGCGCTTGCGGCCAAGCTCGGCATCGACACGGCGGCGGTGCTGGACATCGTGGGTGGCTCGGCCGCGTCGAGCTGGATGCTGCGGGACCGCGGGCCGCGGATGCTGGAGGCAGAGCCGGAGGTGCGGAGCGCCGTGGATATCTTCGTGAAAGACCTGGGCATCGTCATGGAGGCTGGGCGCGACGCGAAGGCGGCGCTGCCGCTGGCCGCGGTGGCGCACCAGCTTTTCCTGGCGGCGTCGGGCCAGGGTCATGGCAAGGCGGACGACAGCCAGTTGATGCGCACCTACGACCAACTGAACGGCACGGCGGAGAAGCCGTAGCCGTCCAAGCCTTCGCTGTATCATAAATGAGAACGGGGGGACTCATGGACCACAAGGAAAGCGGGCCGGACCTGGCCCGGCGCGCGCTGCTCGCCTCCACCGCCGCCCTGCCGCTGGCCGCGGTCCTGTCCCGCCGCGGCGACGCGGCCGAGTTCACCTACAAGTTCGCCACCGGCCAGGACCCCACCCACCCCGTCAACGTCCGCGCCGGGGAGGCATTGGCGCGCATCCGCGACGCCTCGGGCGGGCGGCTCGACATGAAGCTGTTCCCGGCGAACCAGCTCGGCTCCGACACCGACCTCATCAGCCAGGTGCGCAACGGCGGGGTCGAGTTCCTGAACATCTCGACCTCCATCCTCAACACGCTGGTGGCGGCCGTGGGCATCGTCAACATCGGCTTCGCCTTCCCGGACTATGACGCGGTGTGGCGGGCGGTGGACGGCGAATTGGGCCAGTACGTCGCGGGCCAGATCGCCAAGGTGGGCCTCGTCTCCGTCACCAATCTCTGGGACAACGGTTTCCGCCAGGTCACGTCCTCCACGCGCGACATCCTGACGCCTGCGGACCTGAAAGGCTTCAAGCTCCGTGTGCCGCCCGCGCCGATCCTGACCTCCTTGTTCCAGGCGCTGGGCGCATCGCCCACGCCGATCAACTTCAACGAGCTGTACTCCGCGCTGCAGACCAAGGTGGTGGAGGGCCAGGAGAACCCGCTCGCCATCATCGCGACCACGAAGCTTTATGAGGTGCAGAAGTCGCTGAGCACCACCGGGCATGTCTGGGACGGCTACCAGATCGTCGGCAACCGCCGGGCCTGGGAAAAGCTGCCGCCCGACCTCAAGGAGGTCGTGCAGCGCGAGCTGGCGCGGTCCGGGCAGGACCAGCGGGCGGACATCGCCCGGCTCAGCGTCAGCCTGCGCCAGGACTTGGCGGCCAAGGGCATGGCGTTCCACGACGTGGACCGCGCGCCGTTCCGCGAGGCGCTGCGCGCGTCCAGCTACTACAGGGACTGGCAGGCGAAGTACGGCGACGCGCCCTGGGCCATGCTGGAGAAGACCTCCGGCAGGCTGGCGTGAGCCAGGTCGCGGGCGCCGTCCCGGCGCGGGCGGGCCATGGACTCCTGCACCTGGCCGACCGCGCGCTCGGCTGGCTGACGGAAATCCCGGCCGCGGTCCTTGTGGTCGCCGAGGTGGTGATCCTGTTCATGGGCGTCGTGTCGCGCTTCGTGTTCGACCGCCCGCTGGTGTGGAGCGACGAGGTCGCCTCCCTGCTGTTCCTGTGGCTGGCGATGCTGGGGGCCGCCATCGCGCTGCGCCGGGGCGCGCACATGCGGCTGACCACGGTGGCCGCGATGATGTCGCCGGCGTGGCGGGCGCGGATGGACGCGCTGGCGGTGGGCGTGCCGCTGCTGTTCCTCGCCTTGCTGATCAACCCGGCGCTCGACTACGTCGATGACCAGTCCTTCATCGAGACGCCGGCCCTGAGCTGGCCCGGCAGCATCCGCGCCGCCGCCCTGCTGGCCGGCATCGGCTGCATGCTTGCGGTGGCGCTGCTCCGCCTCCTGCAGCAGGGGTGGCGGG
>CAXUJE010000329.1:0-6454 GCA_964251035.1 uncultured Acetobacteraceae bacterium | reverse complement strand
TGGATGCACTTTGGCGCTTGACGACCAACGGCCCATTACAGAAGCAACGGAACCGAAACTGCATTTCGGCCGGGCCCGGCCGCCGCTTTCGACCCAACCACGCTATTTGCTCCAACTCGCCTGATGGCCGAAAGCCGACATCCCGATTCCGGCGTGATCGCAGTCTGTCATTCGGCTTCGCCATTGAAGGAGCGACGGGCATAGGGCGACCCGTCCCGCTTGGTGTAGCCATCCGAGCTATCGTCGATGATCATCATGTCGATGTCCGAGTAGTAGCAACCGTCGCCGGGAAGCCGCGTGCCGACCTCGAGGACCAGTGCTTCCGACGTGCTGCGGTTCTGTAGGTGATGCCCGTCGGGGGTGCCTGCCTTGAAGCCTGCGGCGTCGCCCGCGCGCAGCGTTTCCTCGCCGGCACCTGTTATCAGAACGACCTCCCCGCTGACGACGTAGACGAACTCGTCGCTTGCGATCTGCCAGTGTCGCTGGCTTGACCAGGTTCCGGGCGGGAGGCGGAGGAGGTTGACGCCGAACTGGCTCAGACCCGCGGCGTCGCCGAGGCGCTTCCGCTCGCGGTCGCGACAGGGGGCGTCGAATGGCGGCGGGTAATCGCTGCCGCGCTCGAAGTCGATGACGGCAAGGTCGAGTTTTCGGTTCATAGGATCAGCTCACCATTTACTCAAACAGCACGCTAGAGCATCCGGAATTGCGTTGCAGCAAGCTGTCGCTGCAAAGGCGGCGTCCGTGTCTTCCTCTCGGTTCGGAAGGGACGGTTTGGAGCAGCTCGCCTCGTGCAGCGCCCGGCGCTGAAGCACAAATTCAAGTTATCGATGCTGACGTAGGCGTATCCGGCTCGTGGACCCAGGAGCTGTTGCTCCCCCGGACCTCCATTAACGGTTCGCCTGACCGGGATGAAGACCGTTGTTCAGTACTCCCTCGATGAGCGTCTCGATGTCGGTGCCGGGCAGCACCCTGTCCACCACTCCTTCAAGTCTGCCATCGATAAGCAGCCTGGACAGGCCATGCACTAGCGACCATCGCGCTGTGGCCGCAAGAAGGCTTCCGAAGTCAGGTGAGGCGTGTCGTGCGGCGGTGGGCTCAGCTTCGGCCTGCATCAGGAACGCGAACGCTGCGGCCCCTGCGATCGACAATGCCGGATTTGCCCAATCCAGTTGCTCCGAACGGAACATCAGCAGGAACAGTCCGGGGCAGGCCCGTGCGAAGCCAACGTAGCCCCGGCTGAGCCCCGTGATGCGTGCTCTAGGCTCTGAGCCAGCAGCCTCGGCTTCGGTCTGCATGCGCGCACGGAACCGGACGAAGCCGGACGCTGCCAGTTCACTCAACAACCCGGAGAGACTCCCGAAGTGGTGGGCAGGTGCTGCATGCGACACTCCCGCCTCGCGCGCTGCGGCTCGTAGGGTTAACGCCGCGATCCCATCCCGCTCAAGGATCGCCTCCGCCGCTTTGAGCAAGGCCGCACGCAACGCGCCGTGATGATAGGGCTGGGCCATGCTTAATCCTTACACCGACAAGATTTAGCTTGACGAGGGTGTAAGGCCTCTGCAACCTATTTTGACATTGTCAAAATGGGGTGAAGGCTATGGACATTGGTTTAGACGGTGCACCGCTGCATAACGTGCCCGGCGCGCAGTCGCCTTCCAACAGCGCCGTCTGGTTGCCGGCGAAGCGTGCCGGACTTGAGGTCAGGCCCGCCCCGTACACACCTCCTCGTGAAAACGAGATCGTGGTCAAGAACCGTGTAGTGGCCATCAATCCACTGGACTGGCTGACACAATCCATGGGCGACATCTTCTTTCCATGGATCAAGTACCCGTTCATCGCCGGTTCGGACGTGGCGGGCGAGGTGGTCGAGGTCGGGACCGCTGTCTCCCGGTTCAGAGTGGGCGATCGTGTCCTCGGCCACGCGGTCGGCGCAGACAAGAAGCGCAACAGCTCGGCGGAAGGCGCCTTTCAGGAATATACGGTCCTGCTCGCTCACATGGCCTCCCCGATCCCGGACGCCATGGCCTACGAGAACGCCGCCGTCTTGCCATTGACCCTGTCCACCGCGGCCTGTGGCCTGTTCCAGAAGGACCAGTTGGCGCTGCAACATCCTTCGGCACATCCCGAGCCCAAGGGCAAGACCCTCATTGTCTGGGGAGGTTCCACCAGTCTTGGCAGCAACGCCATCCAGCTTGCCGTCGCCGCCGGCTACGAGGTTATCGCGACAGCTTCGCCGAAGAACTTCGACTATGTGAAGAGGCTTGGCGCCGCCCAGGTGTTCGACTACCGGAGCAGGACAGCCGTCAGGGATATCATCAAGGCTCTTGATAGGCGGTTGATCGCGGGCGCTCTCGCCATCGGCGTCGGATCAACCGGGGCCTGCCTGGACATCGTTCATGCGTGCAAGGGCAACAAATTTGTCTCGATCGCCACGGCCCCGGTTCCGTTCGACAAGGCGCCCAACGGTCGCCGCAGGACCCTGTGGTTGATTCCGACCATGGCACGCATGATTGCAGCGACTGCCGGTATGACGATCAAAGCGAAGACGAGGGGAATCCGCACAAAGTTCATCTTCGGCACCACCCTCTTCGACAATGAGGTCGGCCCGATGATCTACGCCGAGTTCCTGCCGAGCGCACTTGCTGACGGCCGCTACGTCGCCGCTCCCGATCCGCTGGTCGTGGGACGCAGGCTCGACCAGATACCGGCAGCGCTGGAAGCCCAGAAGAAGGGAGTCTCGGCCAAGAAGCTGGTCGTCGCGCTATGATCGAGCTTGCCCAGGGTGCGGCGTCGGTTGCGCCGGCCGGGGCCGGTGCAAGACGTAAGCTCCCGAAAATGGCGTGGCTCGGAGGTGCGGTGCTCAGCGCTAGCGTGGCGCTGTTCTCCTACCGCTATTTGGCAAAAGCTGGCCCGGTGCCGCCAAACGTGGCGTTGAACCGGTTCCTCACTCCCTGGATCATCGTCCATGCCGCCAGCGCGGCAACCGCGCTCCTGCTCGGCCCGGTTCAGTTCCTGCCGGCGGTGCGGCGGCGCTGGCCCAGGGTCCATCGCTGGACAGGGCGGACATACGTCGTTGGCTGCCTGGCCGGCGGAGCCTCTGCCCTCGTCCTCGCGGCAGGAATATCCTCGGGCATGATCGCCGGGGCGGGTTTCGGAGCCTTGGGCGTCGTGTGGATGTATGTGACCGGTCGGGGCTGGCGCACGGCGCGCGCGCGTCGATGGCCGGAACACCGGCGATGGATGGTCCGCTCGTTTGCCATGACCTTCGCGGCCGTCACGCTCAGGATCTACATGCCGCTGGCCGGGGTGCTGGGCTTCGACCTTATGCGTGCCTACCCGGCTATCGCGTGGCTTTGCTGGGTGCCAAACGCGATTCTGGCGGAGCTGTATCTAAGGAAAGGCGGGGCGTCTCCCGCCGTGGCCGCCGTCGTGCGATCTTTTTCTCTGACGATCCCAGTTGCGACGCAGGCGCATCCATTGCCCGCGGCGTCTCTCGATAAGTCGAAAGCTGTTCGGCACTCGGCAGCTCTCGGCGCTGCACAAAGGCAGACGGTTCTGCGATAACCATTCCGGGCGGCAAAGAAGCGGCGAAGAGGAGACAATCATGCGGTTTTTCATGACGGGAGCCACGGGATTCATCGGCAGCGCCGTCGTGCGCGAGCTGCACGCGGCCGGGCACGAGGTTCTCGGGCTGGCCCGCAGCGACAAGGCCGCGCAGACTCTGGCCCAACAAGATGTCGCGGTGCATCGGGGCGACCTGAGCGACCCCGATGGCCTCGCCCGCAGTGCGCGATCATGCGACGGCGTGATTCACCTGGCCTTCAACCACGACTTCTCCCGGTTCCTGGAGAACATCGCCGCCGACCGCAGGGCGGTGCGGTCCATGGCGGACGCGCTGCACGGCTCGAACAAACCCCTCGTCATCGCATCGGGGGTCCTTCTCTCATCCGGACGGACCGGCACGGAAGCCGATGTGGCCGATACAGGCGAGGGAGCGAACGGCCGGGGCGCCACCGAGACCGTGGTCATGGCAGCCGCCGGGCACGGCGTGCGAGGCGTGGTGATGCGGCTGTCGCCCACTGTCCACGGCAAAGGCGACCATGGCTTCGTGCCCCAACTGATCGCCACCGCCCGACAGACGGGCGTCGCCGCCTATGTCGGCGACGGCGCCAACCGCTGGCCGGCCGTTCACCGGCTGGATGCCGCACGGCTGTTTCGCCTAGCCGTAGAGGGAGCTGCGCCCGGCACCGTGCTTCACGCCGTCGCCGAGGAGGGTATTGCCATGCGCGCGATGGCTGAGACGATCGGGCAGGAACTCGGGCTTCCGATCCGGAGCCTCAGCAAGGAGGAAGCGCCGGCGCATTTCACTTGGATGGCGCGCTTCGTGCAAATTGACAAACCGACTTCCAGCACGCTCACCCGCAAGACCATGAGCTGGGAACCGCAGCAGAAGGGCCTGCTCGCCGACATGCAGGAGAGCGGATACTTCGCCTAACCTCCGTCACCTTTGCATCCTGGCGTCGCCATACCGTGCCTTACGGGATGAGAAGGATGCTGCCTGTGGTGCGCCCGGCCTCCAGGGTGGCGTACCCCTTTGCAGCTTCGGTCAACGGGTGTCTCAGTTACTCCATACAGGATGAAATTGTGCTATGTCGAAAGCTGTACCCGCGCTCGATCCCGCCGTCGAAGGGCCTGTTCCGGGCCTTGAAACATTCACTCACCGCTACGCGCAGGTGAACGGGACGCGCATTCATTACGTTATCGGCGGCGAAGGTCCAGCGGTGGTGCTGCTGCATGGCTGGCCCTATACCTGGGCGTTATGGCGCAAGCTGATGCCGCTGCTGGCGGAGGCGGGTTTCACGGTGGTTGCGCCGGACCTGCGCGGGCTTGGCGATTCGGACAAGGCCGAAGGCGGCTATGCCAAAACCAATGTCGCGGAGGATGTGCGGCAAATCGTGAAAAGCCACGGCTTTGAGACAATCAGCTTGGCTGGCGTCGATATCGGCACGATGATTGCCTATGCTTACGCGTCGCGACACCCTGGCGAAGTACGCCGTTTGGTCTTGGCCGAGTCCTTGATTCCGGGCTTCGGACTTGAGGAGCTGATGAACCCGGCGACGGGCGGCTACTGGCATTTCGGCTTTCACATGCAAGTTCCCGTTGCCGAGATGCTGACCGCTGGCAAGGAGGCGGCCTACCTGCTGCCGACGATGAGGATGATGTCCGCCGCACCTGACGGCGCTGAAATTGCCGAAACCGTTTTCCTGCCGCACTATATCGCGCCTGGTGGAATGCGCGCAGGTTTTCAGCACTACGGGACGCTGCTAGAAGACGGCAAGGATAACCGCGCCACGTTCCAGTCCAAGCTCCCCATGCCTGTGCTGGTGCTTAACGGGGAGCGCGGGATCCCTCAAGATCAGACGCTTGGCTGCGTGCGCCAAGTCGCAGGCGACGTTGAGGCGCAACTCGTTCCCAATAGCGGCCATACCATCGGCTACGATAATCCGTCATGGGTCGCCGCCAAGTTGACGGCTTTCTTTGAATGATCATTCACCAGATGATCCAAGAAACTCAACTTGGCATTCCGCTGAGCCGACTTTGGAAAATGAAAAAGGGCTGGTGACGCATCGGATAGCTGTCCGTCGAACGACCGAGACTGTTGAAAAACTCGGTTTGTGATCGCTTCCTGCCCGCGATGCCGTTCTCTGGGCAGCAGGGCAGGAGCGTAGCCATGATGGGCAGGTTGTCGGGATAGGTGCCGTCGTCTTTCGAGTTCCGGTTGGAGGACCACGTGCCGGCGGATCACCGGCTCAGGCGTGTGGACGCGGCGCTCGACTTCGGATTTGTCCATGCGGCGCTGGCCGGGCGCTACAGCTCGACCGGCAGGTCATCGGTCGATCCCGAACTGATGCTGCGCATGCTGTTGATCGGCTATCTCCAAGGCATCCGGTCCGAGCGGCGGCTGTGCGAGGACGTGCGCCTCAACCTTGCTTACCGCTGGTTTTGCCGCCTCGGGCTGGAAGGGCGCGTGCCGAACCACTCGACCTTCTCCAAGAACCGGCATGGCCGCTTCCGGGACGGCGACGTGCACCGGCTGCTGTTTGAGGAGGTCGTGCGCGCGTGCGCCGCCGCTGGCCTCATCGACGGACGCGATGTGGCTGTCGATGCGAGCGTGGTCGAGGCGGACGCCGGCCGCGAGCGCAAGCATCCGGGCGCTGCCGGCGCGGAAGCCTGGAGCGGGCAGGACCGGGTGACGCGGCCGGCGCGCGAGTACCTCGCTGCGCTCGACGCCGCGCTGCCGCCGGGGCCAGACGAGCGCGAGCCGACCCCGCCCAAGTACACCTCCCCCACCAATCCCGAGGCCGCCTGGTCGGCCAAGCACGGCCCTGGCCGCTTCTGTTAGAGGCTGTTGAGCAATTTTGTTGCGCGTTGCCCCTTGCCGGAAGCTTGGCTC
>CAXUJE010000328.1:0-6467 GCA_964251035.1 uncultured Acetobacteraceae bacterium | reverse complement strand
GGGCGCGGCGGCGGCCCGGCGATCTCCGTCAACTGCTGCGGATTGGGGCCGATGGCCCGCACGCCGATCACCCGGCCCAGGCCGCTCGCCACGCCCTCGCCGCGCACGAACACGGTTTGGCCCACCGCGAGCGTGGGCGCCAGCCGTCGCGCTTCCGGCGGCGGCATGCGGGCGATGGTGCCGTCGGCCAGCAGCACGCCGTTGAGGTCGCCGCGGGGGCCGTGCAACTGGGCCTTGATGATCCCTTGATCCTCAAGCGGCTGCCGCGCCGCGTCAGCATGGCGGCCGGGTCCAGGGCCGCGCGGGCCGCCAGGGCCGACGTCGGTCACGCTCTGGTTGCTCGCGTCGTTGGTGACCTGCATGGCCTGCACCATCGGGACCTCGCGGGCGCGCAGGCCGTGCACCGTGACCTGATCGCCGGGCTTGACGGCAAAGGCGAGCTGCGCGCCCAGGTGCGGCGGCATGTGGACTTCGGTCCCGTCATCCAGGATCAGGCCGTCCACGTCGCCGCGCGGGGTGAGGCTGTACTGCGCGACGCGCCCCTTGATGGCCGGCAACTGCGCCGGGTCGTAGGTCGGCGCGGTCTGCGCGACTGCCGCCGCGGCCGCCCCGCCGGCGATCAGCGTGGCGCCGAGCAGGGCCAGGCGAAGGCGCTTGGTTGAATGTGCCATGATGTTCTCCGTCGTGGTGGGCGGTGTGCCCACGCCCGGTGTTCTGCATCCGCCGTGCCATAATGCAGGACGCTGTTTAAGCTCAGTTATTTTTCGTTGGGCACGCTCTCCCCGTCTGCGGAGCCGACGGAGGGTGTCCGGTTCCCCGACAGGTCCAGCCGGGCCAGCTTGGTGTGCAGGAGCTGCCGGTGAATGCCGAGCCGCCGCGCCGCCTCGGCCCGGTTGCCGCGGCTGGCCGCCAGCGCCCGGCGGATCATCTCGGCCTCCAGCCGCGCCAGCGCCGTGGGCAGGTCGCCGGCGAGCCAGTCGGGCGCATCGGTCGCGGACGGAGCCGGGGAACCCAGGAATTGCAGGTCGGCGGCGGACACGACCGGGTGGCGCACCAGGGCCGCGACGCGCTCCATGGCGTTGCGCAGTTCCCGGGCGTTGCCGGGCCAGGGATGCTCGATCAGCCGGGCCGCCGCCGCCGCCGACAGCCGCTTGGGCGAGCCTTCCGGCCCGGCGGACAGCGCCAGCACATGCTCCGCCAGCGGCACGATGTCGGCCAGCCGTTCCCGCAGCGGCGGCAGGTGCAGCGGCACGACGCCGAGCCGGTAGAACAGGTCCTCCCGGAAGCCGCCCTCCTGCACAGCGCGCGCCAGGTCGCGATGCGTCGCGGCGAGCACGCGGACATCCACGGCAACCGGCCGGCCACCCACCGGCGTCACGGTGCGGTCGCCCAGCACCCGCAGCAGCTTGGCCTGCATCGCCGGCGGCATGTCGCCGATCTCGTCGAGGAACAGGGTGCCGTGGTCGGCCTCCCGGAACGACCCGGCGCGGTCCGCGACCGCCCCGGTGAACGCGCCGCGCACATGGCCGAACAACAGGCTTTCCAGCAGCTCCGCCGGGATGGCGGCGCAGTTCACCGCGATGAACGGGCCACCGGAGCGGCGCCCGTGCCGGTGCAGCGCGCGGGCCACCACCTCCTTGCCGGTCCCGGTCTCCCCGGTGATCAGCACGGTCGCGTCGCTGTCGGCCAGAAGGCCGATCGTCTTCTGCACCGCACGCAGCGCGGCGCTCGCCCCCACCATCTCTCCCGCAGGTGCGAGGGCTTGGGCAGGCGGGGGCGCCGTGTCCGGCTCGGCCAGCAGGGTGGACAGCAACGCCGCCAGGTCCGCGCGGCCGACCGGCTTGGCCAGGTGGTCGACGGCGCCGAGCCGCATGGCCTCGATCGTGTTGGCCGCGGTGGGCACGGCGGTCAGCACCGCGACGGGCGGGGGCGCCGGCAGGGCGCGGATGCGGCGCAGCACCTCCAGCCCGTCCAGCCCGGGCATGCGCAGGTCCAGCAGCACGGCATCGACGCCGGGCCGGGCGAGCCGGCGCAGCGCGGCGGCGCCGTCCTCCGCCTCCTCCGTCCGGTGGCCCAGGTCGCCCAGCGTTTCCGCCAGGCCCTCCCGCAGCGCCGCGTCGTCGTCCACGATCAGGACCGTCGCCATCAGGCCGTCTCTCCAAGCTCAATGACGAACCGCGCCCCTTGCTCGGACGCGGCAAGGCTCAGCCGCCCGCCATGCGCCTCCACCAGCTCCCGCGCGATGGCGAGGCCCAGGCCGGTGCCGTCTGCCCGGCCGGTCACGAACGGCTCGAACAGCGATTCGCGCAGGCTGGGCGCGACGCCGGGTCCGGTGTCCTCCACGACCAGGCGCAGGGCCGCCCCACAGCGTTCGGCCCGCAGCGTGACCTGGCCGCCGGGAGGCGTGTGCCGGACGGCGTTGCTCGTCAGGTTGTCCAGCGCCCGGCCAATGAGCGAAGCGTCGACCAGGGCGGCCCCCGCGCCTTCGGACGCAAGCCCCACCTGTGCCGCCGCGGCTTGGTCGGCATGGCGCTCCACGCAAGAAGACAGCAGCGCCCCGATCTCGGTCGGCGCCGGCGCCGGGTCGCGGCGCTGGGTCATTGCCAGCAGTTCGGCCAGCAGGCGGTCGAGCCGCCCGATCTGCTCCAGCACCGCGGCGAGGGCGCGCCGGCGGCGGTCATCATCGCCCGCAAGGCCGTTCTCCGCCCGCAGCCGCATGGCGGCGAGCGGGTTGCGGACCTCATGCGCCACCCCGGCCGCGCCCCGGCCGAGCGCCGCCAGCCGCTCCGCCGCGACGACGCGGGTCCCAAGCTCCGCCGACCGCCGCCGGGCCTCGGTCAGGCGCTGGCCAGCCTGGTTCAGCGCATCGACGATGCGGTCCAGGTCGCGCTCCCCGGTGCGCGGCAGCATGGGGGGCAGGTCGTCCTGATGCTGCGCCAACCCGGCCTCCACGGCACCCACCCGGCGCGACCACGCGCGCAGCAGCCAAGCGAGCCAAGCCGACATGGCCAGCATCAGCGCGAACAGCAGCAGCAATCCGCCGCGCAAGCCGTCCGCAGCACTCGCCACCGGCACCCGGATCATGGTCCAGGCGGTCAGGCCCTCGATGGGGCCGGGCAGGGGGCAGGCGTGCAGCAGCAGGGTTTGCGTGCTGGCGCCCGACATGCGGGCGACGGCGGCCTCGTCCCGGGCGGCCTGCTCGTTGGCTGCCCGGACGTTGGCGGCCTCGGCTGCGGGCAGATCGGTCTTCGGGCCGGTGCCGGGATAGGTCGGGAACGCATAGGCGAGCGATCCTGCCTCCACTTGCCAGATGCCGCCCTCCACCCCGGTTTGCCCTGAAAGGGCGAGGGACACCGACGCCTCCAGGTCGGCCCGCAGCCCGGCGTCATCAAGCGGCGGCACCGGGCCGCGCCAATCCGTGGCGTAGAACGCATACCGCTCGCGGATCAGGTCGCAGGCCCGCGCCGCCACCGCCTCGCCACGCTGCACCTGCGCCGCCGTCGATTGGCCGGAGATCTGCACCAGCAGCGTCCCGGCCGCGACGCAGGCTGCGAGCGAGAACGCCCAGAGTGCCAGCAGGCGGGCGCGGAGCGAGCGCAATCAGCGCGTCATGACGGCGTCGGCGCCGGGCCGCGCGTGCGGTCCAGCCCCTCGACGCGCGGCAGGGCCACCGGCTGGCCGCTGGCGGCGGATTGGTAGATCGCCTCCATGATCCGGTGGTCCTGCACGCCCTCCTCGCCGGGGGTGTGCGGCTCGCGGTTGGACAGGACGCATTCGGCCATATGGTCCATCTCCAGCGCGAACTGGTTCTGCATGGGGATGCGGCGCTCCTCCACGCCCTCGGCCCGGCCGTCACGGCGGGCGATACGGAGCTGTTGGCCGTGGTAGGCGAAAGCGTTGTCCAGGCTGATGGCGGCGGCCGGCGTATGCACGCGCAACAGCCGGCTTTCGTGCATGCCGTAGCTCGTCGCGCAGTTGGCGGTGACGCCGCCGGGGAAGCGGAGCATGAAGTTCACGGTCTCTTCCACCTCGGCATAGCGCGGGTCGTCCGGCGGGCTGAAGCTGCGGGCAATGACCTCGACCGGCTCCTCCCCGGTCAGGAAGCGGGCCGCGTTCAAGCAATACAGCCCTACGTCCGGCAGCGATCCGCCGCCGGCGAGCGCCCGCTTGAAGCGCCACTGCTCGCCGTCGCCCTGGTTCTGCACGTTCACGGCGTTGATGAAGCGGGCGGGTCCGAACGTTTTCTCGCGCACGGTGCGCAGCACTTCGCGGTTATACGGCTCGTATTGGCAGCGGTAGGCGATCATCAGCTTGCGCCCCGCAGCCCGGCAGGCGTCAACCATGGCCTGTCCCTCGGCTGAGGACACCGCCATCGGCTTCTCGCATAATACGTCCTTGCCGGCCTGGGCGGCGCGGATCGTGTACTCCTTGTGCATGGAATTGGGCAGCACGACGTACACGGCCTGGATCTCCGGGTTGTCGCGGATGCGGTCGAAGCCCGCGTAGTCGTAAACCGCCTCCGGCCGGACGCCGTACTGGGCGGCGACCTGCCGGGCCTTGTCCGGCGTGCCGCTCACCAGGGCGACCAGGCGGGACCGCTTCGCCTCGCCGAATGCCGGCAGGATTTCCTCAAGCGCCAGGCGTCCCAGGCCGACGACGGCGAAGCCGACCCGCTCGTTTACCGGCATCGGGTTGGGCGGGCCGCTGGATGGCCGCTCGGTAGGCGCGGTCCAGGCCGGGAACTCCACCCGGCCACCCTGCACCCGGCCGGTGTCGATCTCCGGCACCGCCGCGGCGGCGCCCCGTGCGAGCAAGGTCCCAGTGACGCCGGCAGCGCCGATCAGCGCGACCCGGCGGTTCATCGAAATCGTGCCAGCCATGCTGGTCTCCCTACGATAGCGGTTCGGAGGAAAGCAACGCGCTGCTTGGGCGCGCGATCCCTAGGGCGGGCAGTTGGCACCCACCATCGCGTGGTGTTCTCTATGATGTTATCTGCGAAAAACCTGGGAGACGGACCTTGGATCAGCAATTTGCGATGAATGGCCGGTGTGCCTTGGTCACCGGGGCCTCGTCGGGGCTTGGCGCGCACTTCGCGCGGCTGCTGGCCGCCCAGGGCGCCAAGGTGGCCCTGGCCGCCCGGCGCCTGGACCGCTTGGAAGCAGTGGTCCGGGAGATCGAGGCGGCCGGCGGCACGGCGCTCGCGGTGGCCTGCGACGTGACGGACGAGGCCTCGATCGTGGATGCGGCCGGCCGTGCGGCGGCCGAACTCGGCACGTTGGATGTCCTGGTCAACAATTCCGGCGTCACCGGGGGCAAGCCGTTCCTGGACGCGAGCGCCGAGGAATGGGACAGCGTGCTCGACACCAACCTGCGCGGGGCGTTCCTGATGTGCCGGGAGTTCGCGCGGGCGGCCATCGCGGCCGGGCAGGGCGGGCGGATCGTGAACGTCGCGTCCATCCTGGGGCTGCGCACCATCAAGGGCGTGGTCCCGTACAGCGCGTCGAAGGCCGGGCTGTGCCACATGACCGCGGTGCTGGCGCTGGAATTGGGGCCGCGCGGCATCACGGTGAACGCGCTGGCGCCGGGCTATGTCGAGACGGACTTGAACCGGGCGTTCCTGCAAGGGCCTGCCGGCGCCCGCATCGCCAGCCGCGTGCCGTTGGGGCGCCTGGGTCAGCTTGAGGACCTGGACGGGGCGCTGCTGCTGCTGGCGTCGGATGCGGGGCGGTTCATCACCGGAGCCGTGCTGCCGGTCGATGGCGGCCACGTCGTCAGCTCGATCTGAAGCGGCGGCGCCTGCGGGCTTGTCCCACGGTGCCGGCTACGCGGAACCTATTGCGGCGGCGGCAACGGCTTGCCGTCATGGCGGGCCGCCTCGATCTCCGCGGCGCGGCTCTGGCGGTAGGCGCTGCGGAACGTCGCATAGGGGTCGAGCGAGTCCCGCTTGATCTGGTCCACCGGGTCCAGCAGTTGCTCCCGCGTGTCCACCGCGCCCACGCCGAAGCGCGACCCCTCAAGGGTGTTGACCCCGCCAAAGCTCACCCAGGTGAAGGGATCAAGCAGGATATTGCCGGCATACCCCCCGGTGTCCCGCACATTCGACGGGCCAAGCAGCGGCAAGAACAGGAACGGTCCTTCCCCCACGCCCCAAACGCCGAGCGTCGTACTGAAATTGGCCCCTCGGTGCGGCGGCAGTCCCAGGTCGTCCGCCACGTCGAACAGCCCGCCCACGCCGGCTGTCGAGTTCACCGCGAAGCGGGTGACCGTCTCCGCCGCGTAGCGCGGGTGCCCTTGCAGGACGTCGTTGGCGAAGACCACGGGGCTCGCCACGTTCCTGAGCGCATTGCCGATCGAGCGGCGCACCACGGCCGGAACGACATACCGGTAGCCCTGGGCCACCGGCCTCAGCACGTTGGTGTCGAGGACGTCGTTCACCCGGTAGAGGAAACGGTTGGTGGGTTCCAGGG
>CAXUJE010000327.1:0-6483 GCA_964251035.1 uncultured Acetobacteraceae bacterium | reverse complement strand
CCCCTCATCCTCGCCCACCGGATCGAGAAAGTTCATCCCCGGCCTCCCCAAAAACCACCCCCCAAATTCGCTCTCCGGCTGGTCATACAAAACCCGCGGCGCTGCGCACTGCGACAGCACCCCGGCCTGCATCAGCGCGATCTGGTCGGCCAGCGTCATCGCCTCCGTCTGGTCGTGCGTCACGTACACGACCGTCTGCCGCATCCGGCGGCGGAACTCCTTGAACGCGCGGATGAGCTGCAGCTTGGCGTGCACCTCGACGTTGGTGGTCGGCTCGTCGAACAGCACCACGTCGCAGCGCCGGGCGATGGCGCGGCCGACCGCGACCTTCTGCCGCGCGCCCATGTCGAGGCCGCCGATCCGCTCGCCCCGCTGCGCCGACAGGTCCAGCACGTCCAGCACCTCGTCCACCCGGGCGCGGCGCTCGGCAGGGGACAGGCCGCGGTCGCGGGCGAGCGGCAGGGCGATGTTCTCGGCCACCGTCAGCGTGCGGTACATAACGGGGTATTGGAACACCATGGCGACGCCGCGCTGCCGGGCGGAGAGCCGGGTCACGTCGCGCCCGCCGAAGCGGATGCGCCCGGCGGTCGGCACCTCCAGCCCGGCGATCATCCGCATCAGCGTCGTCTTGCCACAGCCGGACGGGCCGAGCAGGCATGTCACCGTGCCCTCCGCGAACACCATGCTCACGTCGTCCACGGCCGTGGCGGCGCCGAAGCGGCGGGTCAGGCCCTCCAGGCGGATGTCAGGCAAGCGCCGCCTCCGCTGCCTGCGCCTCGCCGACGCGCTGGCCGGTCGCCGGGCTGAACAGCGCCGCGGTGCCGGGCCGCAGGGCGTAGGCGAAGCGGCTGCCGAGGTCGAGCGATGCCGCCTGCGCGGCGGGAAGCAGCGTCACCAGGCCTTGGCCCGAGACGGTGAAATAGATCACGCACTCCGCGCCCAAGTCCTCGATCAGCGTCACCTCGCCCACGCCATCCGCGTCCGCGTCGTCCGCGGGCATCAGGTGCTCCGGCCGGACCGCCGCCAGCACCGGCCCGGCGGCCACGTCCGCCGCCACCGGGAAGCTCGCCGCCGCCGTCGTGCAGCGTCCCTCGGCAACATGCCCCGGCAGCACGTTGCAGCGGGGGAAGCCGATCAGCTCGGCACTCCGGACATGCGCGGGCCGCAGATAGACCGATGCGGCCGGCCCCGCTTGGATCAGCCGCCCGGCGTCGAGCACAGCCAAGTCCTGGGCCATCGTCAGCGCCTCCAGGCTGTCCGACGTGGCATACAGGAACGTCGCGTTCAGCGCCCGGCGCATCTCCTTGAGGTCGTCCATCAGCCGCTCCCGCAGCTTGAAGTCGAGGCCGACCAGCGGGTCATCGAGGATGAAGATGTCGGCGTTCTTCAGGATGCCGCGGGCGATGGCGGCGCGCTGCTTCTCGCCGCCGCTGAGCTGCGCCGGGCGCTTTTGCAGGAGTGTTCCGATGCGCAGCAACTCGGCTGCCTCGCCCACGCGCCGGGCGATCTCGGGCCGGGTGACGCGCTGCAAGGCGAGCGGGTAGGCGATGTTGTCAAACACGTTGAGGTGTGGGAACAGCGCAAAGGATTGCGGCACGTAGCCGAGCGTCCGCTCCGCCGCCGGCACCGCGGTGATGTCCCGCCTGTCGAACAAGATGCGCCCGGTGTCCGGCGCCTCCAGCCCGGCCAGCAGGCGGAACAGCACCGACTTGCCGCTGCGGGGCGGGCCGCACAGCACGGTGAAGCTGCCGGGCGCCACGTCCAGGTCCACGCGGTCGAGCGCCACGATGCCCTTGTAGGCCTTGGTCAGCCCCTCGAACCGGATGCGGCTCATCGGCCCAGTTGCGCCAGCACCGGCACCAAGAGGATGCCGGCGCCGAACACCGCGGCGACGACGCCAAGGATCGCCGTCGTCAAAACCAGTGCTCGCCCCAGCCCGGCGTCCGGCGGCAGGTTGCCGACCGCGATGTGCAGCAGTGTGCTGGCGATCACGGTCAGCAGCCCGACCTGATACAGCCCGAACGCCGCCTGCTGCGCGATCAGCACGAAGCCCAGGGCCATGATGCAGATCAGCGCCAGCTCGGCGCGGGCGACGAGGCGGGACATCAGACCTCCCCGCGCACGGTGCCGAAGGTCATGCCGACCAGCAAATAGCGCTGGAAGACATACACCGCCAGCACCGGCGGCACGAGATAGACCGAGGTCAAGGCCGAGATGAACGTCCAATCGACGCCGCCGCTGCTATACAGGCCGGTGCTCAGCGCCACCGGCACGTTCGAGGTCTGCAGGCCGCCGATGATGTAGTTGAACAGGAACTCGTTCCACACGAAGATGAAGTTGAAGATCAGCGCCGCGATCACGCCGGGCATGACCTGCGGCAGGATGGTGCGGGTGATGATCCTGAGCCAGGACGCGCCGTTCACCCGCCCGGTCTCGTCGAACCGCGGGGACACGCCGTCGATGAAGCCCTTGAGGATCCAGACCGAGAACGGGATCGAGAACATCGCATAGAACAGGATCATGCCGGCGTAGGTGTCCTTCCAGCCGAACCCCACATACATCAGATAGACCGGCAGGATCGCCGCCGACCCCGGCAGCATGCGGATCGACAGCAGCAGGAACATAAGGAAGTCGGTGCCCGCCGGCTTGAAACGGGAAAAGGAGAATGCGGCGAGGAACGACACCGCGACCGCGATCAGCACCGCCGAGACCGACAGGAAAAGCGAGTTGAACAACTGGTGCAGGAAGCTTTCCCGGGCAAAAAGCTGGACGTAGTTGTCGAGCGTCGGGCGGAACAGCAGCACCGGCGGCGTCGCCAGGATCTGGTCGGCGGTCTTGAAGGAACTCAGGATGATCCAGGCGATCGGCGCGAAGAACACCAGCGCCACGAGCCACAGCACGGCGTGGTAGGCGTGCTCCCGCCACGAGGCGCGCATCAGGCGCCCCCCTTGTCACGCCATTCCTTCTCGCGCCAATGCAGCACGAAGATGAAGGTGGCGGTGAAGGCGATGGAGATCAGCAGCAGGATCACCGCGAGCGCCGAGGACCAGCCCATGTTGAACGCCTCGAACGCGCGGCGGTAAAGCGTGATGGCGACGAGTTGCGTCGTGGTGCCGGGTCCGCCGAAGGTCATGTTGTAGATCAGGTCCATCGTCTTGAAGGAGTCGATGGTGCGCAGCAGGATGCCGAGCATCAGGATGTACTTGCCGTGGTGCAGCAGCACGAGCCGCAGCCGCTGCATGGAGGAAAGCTGGTCGATCTCGGCCGCCTCCAGCTCCGCCTTCGGCACGGACGCTAGGGCGGCGAGCGTCATCAGCACCATGAACGGCGTCCACATCCAGACATCGACGACGAGCACGGCGGCAAACGCGGTGCTGCTCTCGCCCAGGAAATTGGCGCCCGACAGGCCGATGCCGCGCAACATCGCGTTCAGAACGCCAAACGTCGGGTCGTAGATCAGCCGCCAGAACGTGCCGCTGGCGACCGGCGTCAGCACCATCGGCGCGAACAGCATCGTCAGCGCGACCCGGCGGCCCGGCAGTCCCTGGCTGTTCCAGAACAGCAGGCCCAACAGCATCCCAAGCACGGTCTGGATGCCGACGCCGCTCACAACGAACAGCAGCGTGCGGCTGAGGTCGAGCCAGACGCCGCTGTCGTTCAGGATGTTCTGGAAGTTCAGCAGGCCCGCGTAGATCGGCGCCCGTCCGGAGGTGAGCGAGAAGCGGTAGAAGCTCAGGCCCAGCAGCCAAAGCGTCGGGATGGTGTTCCAAACGATGAAGAACGCCAGCACCGGGACCAGCAGCAGCCCCGGCAGCACCGCGGGCCGCCCGAGGAACCGGGCGACGCCGCCCCCAAGGGCCGGCGCGGGCAGCCGAGGTGCTGCGGCCTCGCTCGGCAAGCCTAGAGCCGGATGCCGGAGCAGGCGCCGGACGGCTGCTTCGACGCGGTGCCGCTGTCGAACAGGATGTCCTGCTGCTTGCACGCGACGTAGGCCAGCGCGTGG
Organism: uncultured Acetobacteraceae bacterium; assembly: GCA_964251035.1. Classification (GTDB taxonomy): domain Bacteria; phylum Pseudomonadota; class Alphaproteobacteria; order Acetobacterales; family Acetobacteraceae; genus CAHJXG01. The sequence continues at coordinate 2,480 of CAXUJE010000327.1, read as the reverse complement.
GCCGGGTCGTTGATCTGGCCGGTGGCGTAGGCGGTGAACGCTTCCTGCTGCACCGCGAGCATCTCGCTGTACTTCGGGTCGTGCCAGAAGTCGGAGCTGCGCGGCAGCATGTACTTGTAGGCGCGGTACCACGGCTGCAGCTCGTCGAAGCCCTCGGCGGTGAGCGTCGCCTTGTCGCAGGGATTGCCGCCGCGCTTGGCAAACTCCAACTGCGTGTCCGGCAAGTACCACCATTTCATGAAATCGAGCGCCACCCGGGCATGCGCGTCGTCGTTGAACGCATTCAGCACCCAGGGCTGGCCGCCGATGATGTAGTCCCGCTTCAACGACCCGTCCGCCTGCTTGAAGCCTGGCGGCGGCACCACCAGCACCTTGCCCTGCATCGCGGCCGGGATCATCGCCTTGCCGACGGCGGCCCACTGCCAGGCGGAGAACGCCTTGCCTTGCGTGAACACATCGACGATCTCAGCGATGCCGTAGTTGATGGCGCCGGGCGGCTGGTATTTCAGCATCGCCTTGTATTGCGCCATCGCCTTCGCGTTGATGTCGCTGTCGAGGATGCCCTGGACCTGGCCGGTCTTCGGGTCCCACACGTCGCCGCCCTGGCTGCGCATGAAGGACATCAGCGGGCAACTGATGAAGTCGTATTCGCGCGAGTACTGCATCGCGGCGCCGTGGTAGCCCTTGTCCGGCCGGGTGAAGAACTCGGCGAGCTTGGTGTAGTCCTCGATGGACAGCTTCTCGAAGTCCTCCCAGGATTTGGGCATGTCCGTGCCGTAGCGCGCCTTGAACGCCTCCGCCTCGCCCGGCGCGTCCAGCAGGTCCTTGCGGATGAACAGCGCGATGGTGTCGCCCTCCTGCGGGAAGCCGTAGCGGTTGGCAGTGCCGTCGGGAAAGGTCTGGTAGGCCGCGCGCACCACCGGCGCGTACCACTCGATGTCGAGCTCCTTGTTCTTGGCGATGATGTCGTTGAGCGGCACGATCCACTTCGGCGTCGCCAGCGCCCCCAGCCATTGGCTATCGGAGATGATGATGTTGTACTCGGCGCTGCGGGTGGCGAGCGAGGTCGCGGCCTTCTGGAACAACTGCCCGAACGGCGCGTCGGCAAAAGAGAACGACACGTCGTAGCCGTAGCGCGCTTTGGCATACTTGGCGAAGTCGGGCGACATATCGACGCCGAGCTTGCTCGGCAGCCAGCCGGCGATGCCGAGGATCGCCATGCGGACCGACTTGCCGGCCAGCGGGTGGCCCTTCTCGGTCTGCGAGAAGACGTGCCGCGGGGAGGTTAGCCCCGCCGCCGCGGCCAGCGCCGCAGCACCCGTCAGCAGCGTGCGGCGGTTCACTCCTGCCAGGTCGGCCGGCGGCTGGGTCGTCATGCGTTCCCCCTGCATGTGCTTGTTGCACACTCTATTAAGTGAGACCGTAGTGACAAAGCTTGCGCACGGTCAAGCGGCGCCGTCCGGGTGCGCCCTGATCCTAAGCAAGACCGTCCAAGGGAGGCCCGCATGAAGAAGCTGATCAACGATCCCGGTGCCGTGGTGCCCGAGATGCTGGAAGGGCTGACCGCGATCAGCCCCGGCCTTGCCTTGCTGGAAGGGGAGACGGTGGTGGTCCGCGCCGGCTGGGACCGAGACAGCGTCGCGCTGATCTCCGGCGGCGGCGCGGGGCACGAGCCGGCGCACGCGGGCTATGTCGGCCCGGGCCTCTTGACCGCCGCGGTGGCCGGCGACGTGTTCACCTCGCCCAGCGTCGATGCCGTGCTGGCGGCGATCCGCGCCGTGACCGGCGGGCCGGGCGCGCTGCTGATCGTGAAGAACTACACCGGCGACCGCCTCAACTTCGGCCTGGCCGCCGAGATCGCGCGCACGGAGGGCCTGCGGGTCGCGACCGTGATCGTGGACGACGACGTGGCGCTCGGCGCAGGCGGCGGGGCCGGGCGGCGCGGGGTCGCCGGCACGGTGCTGGTGCACAAGGTCGCGGGCGCCGCCGCGGCGGCCGGGCTGGATTTGGAAGCGGTCAAGCGGGAAGCGGAGGCGGCCATTGCCGCGGTCGGCACCATGGGCGTGGCGCTCACCCCATGCATCGTGCCCGCCGCCGGGGTGCCGGGGTTCGAGCTGGGGCCGGAGGAGGTCGAGCTGGGCCTCGGCATCCACGGCGAGGCCGGGGTGCGCCGCGTGCCGCTCGGCCCGGCGCGGGGCTTGGTGCGTACGCGGGTGGAGGCCGTGGCGACGGCCCGCGGGGTCGGCCCAGGCGAGCAGGCGGCGCTGCTGGTGAACAACCTGGGCGGCACGCCCGTCATGGAAATGCTGATCGCGGCGCGCGAGGCCGTGGCGGCGTGCGAGGCGCGCGGCATCCGGGTCGAGCGCGCCTGGTGCGGCGCCTTCCTCACGGCGCTGGAGATGGCGGGGTGCTCGATCTCCCTGATGCGGCTCGATGCTGGACGCATGGCCCGGCTCGACGCCCCTGCCAGCGCGCCGGCC
>CAXUJE010000326.1:0-6491 GCA_964251035.1 uncultured Acetobacteraceae bacterium | reverse complement strand
TGATGACCTGCTGGTAGTCGATGCCGATGCCGAGGATCGACATGCCGTTGTTCATCACCCCCATGATGAACGCCCCGATGATGGCGCCCGTCACCTGGCCCACGCCGCCATAGGCCGACGCGCCGCCGATGAAGCAGGCGGCGATGGTGTCCAGCTCGAAGCCGACGCCGGCCTTGGGCGTCGCGGTGTTGAGGCGGGCGGCGAAGATCAGGCCGGCCAGCGCCGCCAGCACCCCCATGTTGACAAAGGTGAGGAACGTCAGCCGCTCCGTGCCGATGCCCGAGAGCTTCGCCGCCTTCTCGTTGCCGCCCACGGCGTAGACCTGGCGGCCCACGGTGGTGCGGGTGGTGACGAAGGCGTAGAGCGCGATCAGCACCGCCATGATCACGAGCACGTTCGGCAAGCCCCGGTGCGAGACGATCAGGTAGGTGAGGGCGCAGATCGCGGCGAGCATCAGCAGGTTCTTGGCAACGAAGAAGCCGAACGGCTCGGCCTCGACCCCGTGCTTCTCGCGCCGGGCGCGGTTGCGGACGTTCACGTAGACCAGCGCCAGCGCGAGCAGCACGCCGAGCAGCATGGAGGACAGGCGGAAGCCGCCGACCTCCGGCAGGAACTCCGGCAGGAACCCCGAAGAAAGCCGCTGGAACGCCACCGGGAACGGCCCGACCGACTGGCCGCTGAGCACGGCCAGCATCAGCCCGCGGAACACCAGCATGCCCGCCAGCGTCACGATGAAGGACGGGATCTTGAAGTAGGCGACCCAGTAGCCCTGCGCCGCGCCGATCAGCGCGCCCGCGGCCACGCAGATGAGCGCCGCGGGAACGGCAGGGATGTGGTACTCCACCATCATCACCGCCGCCAGCGCGCCGACGAAGCCCGAGACCGAGCCGATGGACAGGTCGATGTGCCCGGTGACGATGACCAGCAGCATGCCCAGCGCCATGATGGCGATGTAGCTGTTCTGCAGCACGAGGTTGGTGAGGTTGAGCGGGCGCAGCAGCGTGCCGTTGGTCGCGACCTCGAAGAACAGCATGATCGCGAACAGCGACAGCAGCATGCCGTACTGGCGGAGGTTCGCCTTGAGGAAGCCGCGCTGGCCAGGCCTCGCGATGGGTTTGACGGCGATGTCGCTCATGGTTGCTCCCCTTTGCGCATGATCGAGCGCATGATCTTTTCCTGGGACGCCTCGGCTCGGGAGAACTCCCCCACGAAGCTGCCTTCGTTCATCACGCAGATGCGGTCGCACATGCCCAGCAGTTCCGGCATCTCGGACGAGATGACGACCACGCCCTTGCCGCTGTCGGCCAGCGCGTTGATGATCTGGTAGATCTCGTACTTGGCGCCCACGTCGATGCCCCGCGTCGGCTCGTCGAGGATCAGCACCTCCGGGTCGGAGAACAGCCACTTGGACAGCACGACCTTCTGCTGGTTGCCGCCCGAAAGGTTGCCGCTCTCCTGGTACACGCTGGAGCAGCGGATGCGCATGCGCCCGCGGTAGTCGTCGGCGACGGCCAGCTCCCGCATGTCGTCGATCACCGTACTGCGGGACACGCCGCCGAGGTTCGCGAGCGTCACGTTCTTGCGGATGTCCTCGCCCAGGATCAGGCCCAGGTGCTTGCGGTCCTCCGTCACGTAGGCCAGGCCGGCGGCGATGGCGCGCGGCACGGTGGACAGGTCCACCGGCTTGCCGTCCATGTAGGCGCGTCCGCTGATCTCCCGCCCGTAGGACCGGCCGAACACGCTCATGGCGAACTCGGTGCGCCCGGCACCCATCAGCCCGGCAATCCCCACGATCTCGCCGCGCCGCACGTAGAAATCGACGCCGCGCACCATCTTCCGCCCAGGGTGCTGCGGGTGGTCCACCGACCAGTCCTCGACGCGGAACACCACCTCGCCGACCTGCGGCGCGTGGTCCGGGAAGCGGCTGTCGAGGTCGCGGTCCACCATGCGCCGGATGATGTGGTCCTCCTCGATGGGTGCCGTGCGGCAGTCCACCGTCTCGATCGTCCGCCCGTCGCGCAACACGGTGACGCGGTCTGCGACTTTGGTGACCTCGTTCAGCTTGTGGGAGATCAGGATGGAGGAGATGCCTTGGGCGCGGAACTCGACCAGAAGGTCCAGCAGCGCCGCGCTGTCCCGCTCGTTCAGGCTTGCGGTCGGCTCGTCGAGGATCAGCAGGCGGACCTGCTTCGACAGCGCCTTGGCGATCTCCACGAGCTGCTGCTTGCCGACGCCGAGGTCGGTGACAAGCGTATCGGGCGACTCGCGCAGGCCGACCTTGGCCAGCAGCGCCAAGGTGCGGGCATGCACCGCGCCGCGGTCGATCACCCCGAAGCGGGAGGGCGGGTTGGACAGGAAGATGTTCTCGGCGATGGACAGCAGCGGGATCAGCGCGAGTTCCTGGTGGATGATGATGATCCCCAGCGCCTCCGTGTCGTTGATGCCGCGGAAGTGCCGCTCCTCCCCCTCATAGATGATGCTGCCCTCGTAGCTGCCGGTGGGATAGACGCCGCTCAGCACCTTCATCAGCGTGCTCTTGCCCGCGCCGTTCTCGCCGACCAGCGCGTGGATCTCGCCCGCGCGGACGGTGAGGTTCACGTCGCGCAGCGCGGTCACGGGACCGAACCGCTTGGTGATGCCGCGCATTTCCAGGATGTCGGCCATTCTGCTCCCTGAAAGGTTGGGACGCGGAACCGCGTCCGCGCCCGTTGCCGCGGGCTGCTACTGGATTTGCTGCTTCGTGTAGTAGCCGCTGTCGATCAGCACCGCCTGCCAGTTCGACTTGTCCACGATGACGGGCTTGAGCAGGTAGGCCGGCACCACCTTGACGCCGTTGTTGTAGCTTTTGGTGTCGTTGACCTGCACCGGCTGGTTGCTGAGCACGGCGTCCACCATGTCGACGGTCACGCGCGCCAGGTCGCGGGTGTCCTTGAAGATGCTGGAGTACTGCTCGCCCGCCAGGATCGCCTTGACAGAGGAGATCTCGCAGTCCTGCCCGCTGACGAGCGGCATGGGCTGGTCGCCGCTGCCATAGCCGACGCCCTTGAGGGAGGAGATGACGCCGATGGAAATCCCGTCATACGGCGACAGCACGGCATCGAGGCGCTTGTTCGAGTAGTAGGCGCTGAGCAGGTTGTCCATGCGCGCCTGGGCGGTGGCGCCGTCCCAGCGCAGGGTGGACACCTTGTCCATGCCGAGCTGGCGGCTGGCGACCACCAGCTTGCCCTTGTCGATGTAGGGCTGCAGCACCGACATCGCGCCGTCGTAGAAGAAGTAGGCGTTGTTGTCGTCGGGCGACCCGCCGAACAGCTCGATGTTGAAGGGACCCTTGCCGTCCTTCAGCCCTAGCCCCGTTTCCAGCGACGACGCTTGCAGCACGCCGACCTGGAAGTTGTCGAAGGTGGCGTAGTAGTCGACGTTGGGCGTGCTGCGGATCAGCCGGTCGTAGGCGATCACCTTGATGCCGCCCCGCGCCGCCTGGCCAAGCACGTCGGACAGCGTGGTGCCGTCGATGGCCGCGACCACCAGCACGCGGGCGCCCTTGGTGATCATGTTCTCGATCTGCGAAAGCTGGTTGGGCACGTCGTCCTCGGCGTACTGCAGGTCGGTCGCGTAGCCGCGCGACTTCAGCACCTTCACCATGTTGTCGCCGTCGGCGATCCAGCGCGCGGAGGACTTGGTGGGCATGGCGACGCCGACCAGGCCCTTGCCTTGGGCGGCAGCCCGTGGCGCGAAGGTCCAAGGCGTGGCGGCCTGGGCGGCGAGGGCCGCAGCGCCAAGCGCTGCGGTCTTGATAAGGGTGCGTCTGTGGTGCATGCGTCCTCTCCGTTCAAATCGACGCCATGTTGCCCATGGCTTGCGTTGCGCGCGGCCGGGTGCGGCCCCCTCCCTGCCGGGCGGCGCGGGAGCCAAGCGTGGGCGGCAAAGCTAAAAATCCTATAGCCGGCATCATGCCACAATGGAATGCCGGGAGGTGAATACGATGGCGCGGTCCCACGCCCTATTTCGGCCCGGGCCGCGCCGCTTGATGGTCAACGGCCCCCGCGGCGCAGCGCCGCGCCTAGGGCCATCGCGCCGAGCAGCGTGGCGCCCCAGATGAAGTCAACGAGGAAGTTGCTGAACCGCATGAGCTGGAACCCGCTCGACAGCAGCATCAGCGTGCACAGCGCCAGCAGCACGGCGGGCACCGAGCCGCGCCCGCCCGCCGGGTTGGTGCCGGCCAGCACCGCGACCAGGATCGCTTGCAGCAGATAGCTGGTGCCGTAGTCGCTCTTGGCCGCGTTGGTGCGCGCGGACAGCAGCACCCCGGCCACCGCGGCCAGCACCCCGGTCAGCACGTAGGACAGCGTCACCGCCCGCACGGTGCGCAGCCCCGCGAACTCGGCCGCCCGCGCGCCCGACCCGATCAAGGTCAACGTCCGCCCCCACACCGTGCGGGACAGCAGCACACCCACGCCCAAGGCGCAGGCGAGCAGCACCCAAAGCGGCCCGGCGACGCCCCCCAGCGTGCCGCCGCCCAGCGCCTGCCATCCCGACGGGAACCCAACGATGGCCGGGCCGCCGGTCAGCACCAAGGCCAGCCCGGTGAACGCCTGCCCGGTGCCGATGGTGGCGAGGATCGGCGTGATCCGCAGCCGCGCGATCAGCAGCCCGTTCAGCAGCCCGGCCAGCGCGCCGGCCAGCAGCGCGCAGCCGACCCCGGCTGCGACCCAGGGCAGCGCCAGCCCGGCCAGCTCCGGTCCGCGCGACACGCCGGCCACCCAATGGAACAGCAGCCCGGCGAGGATGCCGGAAAGATTGGCGACGCCGATCAAGGACAGGTCGATGCCGCCGGTCAGCATCGCCGCCATGGTGGCGACGGCCAGGAGGCCCAGTTCGGGCGCGACAAAGGACAGCCCCTCGAAGTTCGCCGGCCGCAGGAAACGCCCGGACGGCACCCACCAGGCCATGGCCGCGAACACCAGCACGAGCAGGACCGCAAGCGTCAGCAGGTTGCCCTGGCGGCGCAGGACCCGCATCGCCGCCCGGCGCGGCACGGTCGGGACCGCCGGTGCGTCCACCGCTCAGGCCCCGGCCGTGATGGAGGGGGCCGGACGCCGCCCGCGCTCGCGCAGCGCGGTGGTGGCCGCAGCGCCCACCAGGATGGCCCCGACCAAGACCCGCTGCCACGTCGTCGGCACGCCAAGCAGGATGAGGCTGTTGTTGACCATCACCAGCAGCAGCACGCCCAGCACCGTGCCGGGCACGCTGCCGCGCCCGCCGAAGATGCTGGCGCCGCCCAGCACCACCGCCGCCAGCACGTCCAGCTCCAGCCCGATGAACTCCCGCGGGCTGGCCTGCCAGGCGAGGCAGGCGTGGAGCAGGCCCGCGACGCCCGCCAGCGCGCCGGCCAAGCCGTAGGCCAAGAAGGTCAGCCCGCGCACGTCGAAGCCGACCCGCTTCGCCGCCTCCGCATCGCCGCCCAGCGCGTACAGCCCGCGCCCCGGCACCGTCACGCGCAGCAAAAGGTGGACCAGCGCCGCCGCCGCCGCCCAAACCAGCACGGCGGCCGAAAGCTGCACCCGGCCCTCCCCCGCTTCCCAGCCGACCAGCGACAGGCGCCCGAAGGCCCCCGCCTCCGGCGGCCTCCGCCCGACGTTCACGACGCTGGTGCCGACCACGCCCAGCAGGAAGCCGCGCACCACGGCGCCGGTGCCAAGCGTCACGATCAGCGGCACCAGCCGCACGACGTGGACGAACAGCGCGTTCACGGCGCCGAGCAGCAGCCCGATGCCTGCGGCCAGCAGGAACATGAAGCCGACGTTGCCGGGCCAGCCCCAGTCCGCGACCGCCCGCACCGAAAGGTACATCGCCGCCGCGGCAAAGGCCGGGAACGACACGTCGATGCCGCCCGCGATCAGCACCACCAGCACGCCCAGCGCCATGATGCCCTCGACCGACGCGCTGCGCAACAACCCGAACAGGTTGCCCCACCCCCAGAACGCCGGGTTGGCCGCCCCGATCAGCAGCGCCGCGGCGACCAGCACGGCAGCCACTACGGCCTCCGGCGAGCGCAGCCCCCATGCTTTCATTTGGGTGTTTTCATGCCAGGGCCAAAAGGCGGTCGGTCATGGCGGCGTCGGTCAGGGCGTCCCCTTCCAGCACGCCCGCCAGCCGCCCGCGATGTACCAGCAGCACCCGGCCGCAGTTCTCCGCCAACTCCGGCCCATCGTCCGACACCATCAGCACCGCCAAGCCCTGCTCCCGCGCCAGGTCGCGCAGCGTACGGTGGATCGCCCCCTTGCTGCCCACGTCCACCCCCACCGTCGGGCCGTTCAGCACCAGCACCCGCGCCCGGGTCAGCAGCCACCGCCCGATCACCACGCGCTGCTGGTTGCCGCCCGAAAGCTCCGACACCGCCCGGTCGCCGGAGGGGGTCGCGATGGCCATGTCGCGGACCGCGCCCGCCGCCGCGCGCCGCCCGGCGGCGCGCTCCGCGTCCGTGCTGCTGG
>CAXUJE010000325.1:0-6506 GCA_964251035.1 uncultured Acetobacteraceae bacterium | reverse complement strand
CCCGTCAGCAGTTTCACGATGAGCTGGCCGCGCTGGATCGCCTTATGCTCCAGATGGGCACTCTTGTCAGCCGCATGATGACACAGGCCGTGGACGCGCTTCAACTGTCGGACACGGCAGAGGCGGAGGCCGTCATTGCGCAGGACGACGTCGTGGACGCGATGAATCGTGATATCGAGGCCCGCTGCATGCGCCTGCTCGCCCTCCAGCAGCCGGTCGCGCGCCGCCGGGCCGCGATGGGCGTCCCCGCTGCTGCGCCGCATCCTGCTGGTCAACGCGCTGCCGCTCGCTTTGCTGGTGGCGGCGCTGCTCTACCTCGACCAGTATCAGAACGGGCTGCTGGAAGCCGAGGTGCAGGCGTTGCGGGAGCAGGCGCGCATCTACGCCGGGGCGCTCGGCGAAAGCGCGGTGCGCGAGCAGAGTCCGGACACCCCGACGATCCAGCCCGACCTGGCCCGGCCGCTGCTCCGCCGGCTGACGGAGCCGACGCCGAACGCCCAGGCGCGGCTTTACGCGCCGGACGGCCAGCTCATCGCGGACAGCCGGGTGCGGGAAGGCGCGGGCGACGCGGTGGTGACGGAGCCGCTACCGCCCGCCGCGATCCGCAGCCGGACGCTCGACACGGTCGGCGCCGTGTATGACCGGCTGATGTCCTGGCTGCCGCGCAAGGCGCAGGGACCCTACGTCGAGGTCAGCCCGAACGCCGCCGGCATCGACTGGCAGCCCAACGTCAAGGAGGAGCTGCGGATGACCGGTTCCAACTCGGGGCGCGAAATGCCGCCCTACATCCGGCGCACCCAGGACGACCGGCTGCTGGTGACGGTGGCGGAGCCGGTGCTGCGCAACCGCAGCACGGTCGGCATCGTGCTGCTGACCCGCGAGGCGCGGGAGGTGGACGACAGCCTGCTGACAGTGCGGATGAGCATTTTGGGATTGTTCGCCCTGGCGCTGGTGCTGACGGTGGCGCTGTCCTGGTACTTGTCGCTGACCATCGCGCGCCCGATCCTGCGCCTGGCCGGCGCCGCGCATGAGATGCGGGAAGGCCGCGGCCGCTCGGGCACCGTCCCCTCGGTGCTGCTGCACCGCACGGACGAGGTCGGGCAGTTGGCCCATGCCCTGACGGAAAGCGCGGTGGCGCTTTGGGGCCGGATGGACGCGACGGAGCGGTTCGCGGCCGACGTCGCGCACGAGATCAAGAACCCGCTCAGCAGTATCCGCAGCGCCATCGAGACGCTGCGGCGCATCGACAACCCGGACCAGCAGCGCCGCCTGCTGTCCATCATCTCGGAAGACGTGGTGCGCCTCGACCGCCTGATCACGGACATCAGCGACGCGAGCCGGGTGGATGCCGAGCTGTCCCGCACCAAGACGGAGCCGGTCGATGTCGGGTCCATCCTGGCGACGCTGGCCGAGATCCACGACGCCACGCGGGGGGACGACGACCCGGTCATCGTGCTCGACGTGCCCGGCGCGCCGCTGCTGGTGCAGGCGGTGGAGGGCCACCTGGTCCAGGTGCTGCGCAACCTGATCGGCAACGCCCGCAGCTTCTCCCCGGCGGACGGCCGGATTCTTCTGCAAGCGCGGGAAACCGGCGCCATCGTCGAGATCAGCGTGTCGGACGAAGGCCCGGGCATTCCCGCGGCCAAGCTGGAGCACGTCTTCGACCGCTTCTACTCCGAGCGCCCGGCGGGCGAGCAGTTCGGCCAGCATTCCGGCCTGGGCCTGTCGATCAGCCGGCAGATCGTGGAAGCCCTGAAAGGCCGCATCGCCGCGGAGAACCGCGTGGACGACGCGGGCCGGGTCCTGGGCGCGCGCTTCATCGTGCGGCTCCCGCACGCCTGATCATCGTGCGGCTCCCGCACGCCAGACACGCTGCTGTTCCGCGTGGAACAGCCGAGTTCAAGGGGGTGTGCGGAAGCATTCCCCCGCCTGCGTGACAAGACGCTTCCATTCGGGCCCAATTCGGGCCACACAACGCCCATCATGCAGATTCACGGAAGCTGCGCCGCCCGCGATGACTACGGCGTGCTGCTCTTGGGGCCATCGGGCGTTGGGAAGTCTGATCTTTTGTTGCGTTTGCTTGATCATGGGTTTTCACTTGTCGCGGACGACCAGGTCTGCATCGCGGATGGCCTGGCATGGGCGCCTGCCCCCTTGGCGGGCCTGATGGAGGTGCGCGGCCTTGGCATCATGCGGTGGCCCTTCGTGAAGCAGGCCCGGCTGGCGCTCGCCGTCCAGTTGGCGAAGGCGCCGCGGATGCCAAGCCCCGCCCGGCATGCGCAAACGGCGCTGCCGCTCGTGTCAATCGACCCGGCCGAGTGCTCCGCGCCCATCCGGGTCGCCTTGGCGCTGGATTGCGCCCTGCTGCGGGTGTCCCAAGTCGCCGGGGCCTTTGCGTGACGGTGCTGCGCGTCGTGCTGGTGAGCGGCCTGTCGGGCGCCGGCAAGGCCTCGATCCTGCGGACGCTGGAGGACCTCGGATATGAGGCGGTCGATAACCCGCCCTTGACCATGGTGCCCGACCTCGTCATCCGCAGCGAGCGTCCGTTGGCCATCGGGCTGGACGCGCGCAGCCGGGGCTTCGACCCTGACCTGGTGCTCTCGACGCTCGCGACGCTCTGCCAGAACCCGAAGCTGCGGCCTGAGCTTGTCTATGCCTGGGCGGACGAGACCGCACTTCTCAGGCGGTTCACCGAGACCCGCCGCCGACACCCGCTCTCGCCGCAGGGCCGCGTGCTCGACGGGATCGCCGAGGAGGCCGAGCTGACCCGGCCGCTCCGCAAGCAGGCCGACCTGGTGATCGACACCTCCGACCTCCCCTTGGCCGAACTCCGCAAGGTGATCGAGACGCGCTTCCGTCCCGATCTAGCAACGGGCGTCCAGCAACCGGGGATGGCGGTATCGCTCGTCTCGTTCGCGTTTCCGGCAGGTCTGCCCCGCGAGGCGGACATGGTGTTCGATGCGCGGTTCCTGCGCAATCCGCACTATGATCCCGTGCTGCGGCCGCGGACGGGCTTGGATGAGGCCGTGGCATCTTATATCGAGGCTGATCCGGATTTCCCGGGTTTTGTCAACGGCATAAAAAGCTTGCTGACCCTGGTTCTGCCCCGCTTCGTGCAAGAGGGCAAGAAGTACGCCACCATCGCGGTCGGATGCACCGGCGGGCGGCACCGTTCCGTGCATATCGTGGATCTCTTGGCCCACAGCCTGCCTGCGCCATCTGGCAAGGGGGACGAGCAAATGGAGTGGCGCGTGACCGTGACGCATCGCGAACTGGAGCGTGAAGGATTGACGCCGGCTCCCCATGTGGACGATGGCGGTCCCCAGGGCATTTCCGGGGGCGATCCTGAGTTCTCGGAAATGCCGGGGCCCAGTTCGATCAGGAAGGTATAGAACAACGCGATGATCGGCCTTGTGCTGGTAACCCATGGGCGCCTTGCCGATGAGCTTCGTCTGGCAATGGAGCATGTCGTGGGGACCCAACGAAACGTCGCGACCGTCTGCATCGGCCCCGACGACGACATGGAGGGCTGCCGCTCCAACATCCGTCAGAGCATCGCGCAGGTCGATACGGGGGATGGCGTGGTGCTGCTCACCGACATGTACGGCGGGACGCCGAGCAACCTCGCGATCTCCATGATGTGCCGCGACGGAGTCGAGGTGATCTCGGGCGTCAACCTTCCCATGCTCGTCAAGCTGGCAAAGGTGCGGTCGAGCCAGACGCTCGGCGAATGCGTCGATTGCGCGCAGGCGGCGGGCCGCAAGTACATTGCCGCGGCCTCGCACGTCCTGCAGTCGTGCAAGAAGCCGAACACCTGCGGTTAGGGCGGTGAGCGAGCCGCAGCCGCCGCCGAGCAGCCCCACGCTGGTCACGCGGACCGTGACCATCTCGAACGCCCGTGGGCTTCACGCCCGGGCCGCCGCGAAGTTCGTGACGCTGGCCGAGCGGTACGGCGCATCGGTCGACGTGGTGCGCGACGGGCAGGTCGTCTCGGCGCGCTCGATCATGGGCCTGATGATGCTGGGCGCCGGAAAGGGGTCGCAGCTCGAGCTTCAGGCGGACGGCTGGGACGCCAAGGAGGCGGTGGACGCCTTGGCCGCCCTGGTGGAAGACGGCTTCCATGAACGGGACTGACCCCGGGGCGCCCCCGCCTTCTGCGAAAGCCGGGTGCGAGGGCCTGCCGGCGGAGCGGCGCCTGTTCGGCATCGCCGCCTGCGCGGGCGTGGCCATCGGCCCGGTGTTCCGCACCACGGAAGCGCCGGCCCAGGTGACCCGGCACAAGATCCACGCCGCCGACATCGAGGCCGAGGGCGCCCGGCTGGATGCGGCGATCCTGCAGTCGCGCAAGCAACTGATGAAGCTGCGCAGCCGCCTCGTCGTGCTGCCAGAGGAAAGCCAGGGCGAGATCGCGCCACTGCTCGACGCCTACATCCAGATGCTCGGCCCGTCCCGGCTGGTGCGCGGGGCGCGGTCGCGCATCCAGGACCGGCTCGTCTCGGCGGAAACCGCGGTCATGGAGGAGGCGAACGCCGTCGCCGCCACGCTCGCCGCGGCGTCGGAGGAGGAGCACGCGGCGCGGCAGGCCGACGAGGTGCGGGAGATCGGGCGCCGGCTGGTCCGCAACCTGACCCGCGCGCCGTTCCGCAGCTTCGCCGGGGCGGTGCAGGGCGCCGTGCTGATCGCCGAGAGCCTCCGCCCCTCCGACGCCGCGCTGATCGACCCCGCGCGGATCGCCGGCGTCGCGACGGAGGAGGGCGGGACCGACGGCCACACCGCGATCCTCTTGCGCGCGCTGGGCATCCCCTCGGTGCTGGGCGTGCCGGGCCTGCTTTCGGGCCTGCGCGCCGGGGTCACGGCGGTGGTGGACGGGGTGGTGGGCACCGTGATCCTGAATCCAGGCGGCGCGAGCCTGTCCAGCGCGCGCCGGGCGGTGGCGAGCTTCGCGCGGGACCGGCAGCGGCTGAGCCGCCTGCGCCGGCTGGAGTGCGTCACCCTTGACGGCGAGGCTGTAAGCCTTCAGGCGAACCTGGAGCTGCCGGTCGAGCTTCCGATGATCGCGCAGTCCGGCGCGAACGGCATCGGCCTGCTGCGCAGCGAGTTCCTGTTCATGAACCGCGACACGGTGCCGACGGAGGACGAGCAGGCCCGGGCATACCGCAACGTCGTCGAGACGATGTCCGGCGACGCCGTCACCATCCGCGTCCTGGACTGGGGCGGGGAGAAGGAGATCGAGGCCCTCGTCACCGCGGGCCTGGTGCCGGAGCTGATCGACAGCAACCCGGCGCTCGGCCTCCGGGGCATCCGGCTCCTGCTCCGGCAGCCGGAGCTGTTCGAGACGCAACTCGCCGCCATCCTGCGCGCGGCCTACGCCGGGCCGGTCCGGGTCCTGCTGCCCATGGTGACGAACGTCGCCGAGATCCGGGCGGCGAAGGCGATCTACCGGCGCGTGGCGGACCGCCTTCGGGAACGCGGGGCCACCCTGCCCGCCACCTTGCCGCCGCTCGGGATCATGGTTGAAACGCCCGGGGCCGCCCTGTGCGCCGACTTGCTCGCGGCCGAGGCCGAGTTCTTCGCCATCGGCACCAACGACCTGTGCATGTACACCCTTGCCGTGGACCGTGGGGGGATGGAGGTGGCTGAACTCTACGATCCGCTGCATCCCGGCGTGCTGCGGCTGATCCAGATGACGATCTCGGGGGCGGCGTCGCACCGCATCCCGGTGTCGGTCTGCGGCGAGATGGCCGCCAACCCCGACATGACGCCGCTGCTGCTCGGCCTGGGGCTGCGGAGCTTCAGCACCAACGCCTCGGCGGTGCCGCGGGTGAAGCAGGCCGTCCGCGGCACGACGATCAGCGATTGCCAGCGGCTGACCGCGCACGTCTTGAAGCAGTCCGACGCCGAGCAGATCCGGGAAGCGCTGGCGACGTTCGGCCACTCGTCGGCGTATTGACGCCGGCGGTCCCTGCCCATCGCGGCCGCTCCGATATCTGGACATTCCGCCGCAAAAGACGCTTGGGCCTGGCCTGCAAGAATTCTATCAGCACGGAGGATTCGGATTAACAGGACAGGGACAAAGACGACCGCATGATCCTCAGACTGCTCATCGGCCGCACGGGCCGCCCCGACGTGCGCCTGGAACGCTGCAAGATGCTCGCCAGCGGCGCGCAGCTCGTGGCGATCGGCGTCTTCGCCGCCGCCATCGTCGCCCCCTCCTTCAACCCGGCCCTGCACCCCACCACCGCGACCGTCGGCATCGGCGGGCTGGTGGCGGCGCTGATCGAGCTATTGGCGCTTCGCATCATGGGGTATATCTCTCCGCAGGAGACCGGAGGAGAGGATGATGCTTGAGATGTTCGAGCGCCTGGTGATCGCCGGCATACCCTTCGTCACCGTCGTTTGCCTCGGCCTTTATATCGAGCAGCGATGGATCGGGTTGCCTCGCCGGAAGTAAGTGTCAGGTTGTGAGACCTCCTTGACGCGCTCGACGGTGAGGCGCGCCTTGGTCG
>CAXUJE010000324.1:3047-6524 GCA_964251035.1 uncultured Acetobacteraceae bacterium | reverse complement strand
CGGTGGCCGCGGCTGGCGTCGCAGCGGCGGGGGTGGCCCCGGCGGGCGCGGCTTGCGCCGCCCCGGCGGTTGGGGCCTTGCGGCGGTAGCGGGCGATGAGGCGGTCGGCGGTCACGGTCACGTCGCCGCGCACGGCGCGGGCGGCGCCCTGGGCGATCACCTCCTGCTCGTTCTGCCGCCATTCCATGCCGTCGCGGGACGTGACCTCGATAGGGCCGCCCTTGGAGAAGTCGATGGCCTGCGCCAGTGCGGTTTTGGGGGCGCCGCCCGGCAGCAGAAGCAGCGCCAGCAGCAGGCGGCGCATCACTCGTGCCCGTTCAGGGTGAGCTTGGCCGGGCCGTGGAACTGGATGGCGGCGCCCTTGTCCACCAGGGTGAAGCCTTGGGCGTCCAAGACGCCGAACGGGCCTTCGGCGTGGGTCATGTCGCTGCTGGCGGCGGCGCCCTGGCGCACGTCCACCGCGGCGGACTGCGTGCGCATCACCGTGCCGTCGTCGCGGTACAGCACCACGTCGTGCGACAGGTCGAGTTGGCCGGCGCGCTGGATGTACACGCCGTCATGCGACTCCACCATGACCCAGCTCCCGCTCTCGGTCACGAGGTCGCCCTTGGGTTCCGTGAGGTCGATGCGGACGGGGCCGTTCTGCAGCGCCGTGTCGGCGGTGACGGTGAAGGGACGGCCGCGCTCGTCCACGCCGCGGTAGCGCGCCTGCTTCATCCGGCCGCTGTCCGGCTCCACGCTGAACGCCCGGCGGAAGGCGATGCGGCCCTGGTCCCGCATCTGCGCGATCTCCGGCCACAAGGCGACGGAGGACAGCAAAGCGAGGGCCGCGACCGGCAGCAGCCACTTGGTGAAGTTCACTGCGATGCGCCGCCGGGCGATCCGGGACGCCGTGGGCGCCTGGCGGATGCGGGCTGCGCCAGCAGCGGAAAGGCGGTCCGGGCGGACGAGGCGCGTCGGCTCCCGATCAGCCGGGCCGTGCTGGGCGAAGGGAGGGGCGACGGCCATCAGGCAACCCCCGCACGCAGCAGGTCGTGCACGTGCAGGATGCCGAGCGGACGGCGGTCGGCGTCCAGCACGAACAGGCTGGTGACCGGGCGCGGCCCCGCGTTCATCGCGCGCAGCGCGTCGACGGCGAGGGCGTCTGGTCCGATGGTGCGGGGGTTGGTGCTCATCACGTCCTCCACCTTACGGGCCAGGAGGTCCGGCCCCATGGCGCGGCGCAGGTCGCCGTCGGTCAAGACGCCCGAAAGCCGCCCCTCCGCGTCCAGCGCGCCCAGGCAGCCGAAGCCCTTGCCGGTCATCAGGATCAGCGCCCGGTCCATGGGCAGCCCGGCCTCGGCCAGCGGCACGGCGTCGCCGCGGTGCATGAGGTCGGACACGAGCCGAAGCTGCGCGCCGAGCTTTCCTCCGGGATGGTTGGCGGAGAAGTCCCCCGCGGTGAAGCCGCGCCGGGTCAGCAGCGCCACGGCCAGGGCGTCGCCGAGGGCGAGCTGCATGGTGGTGCTGGTGGTGGGGGCGAGGCCCATGGGGCAGGCTTCCGGCGCGGGCGGCAGCAGCAGGACGACGTCGGCGGCGCGGGCGAGGGCGGAGGCGGCGCGCCCGGTGACCGCCAGCAGCGGCAGGCCGAATCGGCGGGCGTGGGCGACGAGGTCGGCCAGCTCCGCCGTTTCCCCGCTGTTGGACAGCATCAGCACGGCGTCGCCGGGCAGGATCATGCCGAGGTCGCCGTGCGACGCCTCCGCCGGATGCACGAACAAGGCGGGGGTGCCGGTGGAGGCGAAGGTGGAGGCGATCTTGCGCCCGACCTGGCCGGACTTGCCCATGCCTGATACGACGACGCGGCCCGCGCAGGCGGCAAGGCGCTCCACCGCGTCATCGAAGCTCGGGCCAAGCGAGGCCGAGAGGGCGCGCAGGCCGGCAGTCTCAGCGGCCAGCACGGCACGAGCCACGGCAACGTGCGCGTCGGGCGCTACGGAGGGGGTTGGCAAGGCGAGGGCGGCGTGCATGGAGGTCGCGGGCATCCGGCCTGTATGGGCGGGTGCATGGCGGGGGTCAATGGAAAGCGACCGGCCACGCGCCGGTATCTTACATAAACAGCGACTTAGTGGGCGAAGATATCAGGTTCCTCGTAGCCGAGCAGGTCCAGGCGGCAGCGGGTCGGCAGGAAGTCGAAGCAGGCCTGGGCGAGCGCCAGGCGGTCCTCGCGGACCAGCAGCGCCTCCAGCCGGGTCCAAAGGGCGTGCAGGTGCAGCACGTCGGAGGCGGCGTAGGCCATCTGCTCCGCCGTGAGTTCAGGGGCGCCCCAGTCCGAAGTCTGCTGCTGCTTGGAGATCTCGACGCCGAGCAGTTCGCGGCATAGGTCCTTGAGGCCGTGGCGGTCGGTGAAGGTGCGGACCAGCTTGGCGGCGATCTTGGTGCACTTGGTGGGCGCGACAGTGATGCCTAGGGTATGCTGCAGCACGGCCACGTCGAACCGGGCGAAGTGCATGAGCTTGGTGACGCCCGGATCGGCCAGGAGGCGCGCCAGGTTCGGGGCGTCGTAGCCGCGCCCGCCAAGGGCGGTGGGGATGATCTGCACCAGGTGGGCCACGCCATCGCCCGCCGACATCTGCACGAGGCACAGCCGGTCGCGGTGCGGGTTGAGGCCCATGGTCTCGGTGTCTATAGCGACCACGGGGCCAAGATAGAGACCGTCCGGCAGGTCGTGCCGGTGCAGGTGGATGGGGCCGTTCGGCATGGATTGAACCGTCACAGTGGTGCCCAGGAAAAGACTCGAACTTTCACAACCTTGCGGTCACAGGTACCTGAAACCTGCGCGTCTACCAATTCCGCCACCTGGGCATTCCGTGCGGTGGCGGGTGAGGTAGCGCCGAGGGGGGCGGGCGTCAAGGCGGAATCGAGGTTGGGCACGGGCCACCCGACAGGCGAGCAGTGCGTGGCGATATGGAACGGATCGGCGTATGAAGCTGGCTCAAAGGTGACACTCATGGCCGTCTGGAAGGCAGCGCGCAGTCCCGGGCATTGCAGCTACGAGCATGACGTGGTGGCGTGGTCGATTGAGCAGGCGCGTTTGCTGCGCGCTGGGCTGTTCGACCGGCTTGATGTCGAGCACATCGCGGATGAGATCGAGGACGTAGGCAAGAGCGAGGCACGCGAACTGGCCAGCCGCATGGCCGTGCTCTTGGCGCATTGGCTGAAGTGTGAATACCAGCCGCTGCTCCGCAGCCCGAGTTGGCAGGACACGATCCGCGAGCAGCGCAAGCAGGTCCTGCGGCGCCTGAAGCGGACACCGAGCCTGCAGCCGGAACTGGAGAACCCGGACTTCATCGAAGACGTGTGGAGCGATGCGCGGATCGCGGCGGCGCGCGAGACCGGCATCGACATCGCGCGCCTCCCGCCGGAGTGCGTGTGGCCGTTCCCCGAGGTGCTGCGCGAGGATTGGGCGCCTCCAAGCGCGTCTGGACGGTAGCAGGC
>CAXUJE010000324.1:0-3037 GCA_964251035.1 uncultured Acetobacteraceae bacterium | reverse complement strand
GTAGCAGGCCGCGCCGCTCACACCCCGAGCGCCACCCGCCCCACCGCCTGCCCGGTGGCGAGAAAGCTCGCCAGCGGGTCGGTCCCGCTCGCCCGCACGTCCGGGTAGGCCGCCAGGTACTTGCTGGTGGAGAACGCGGCGGAAGGGTCGCGGCCCTCCTTCCAGCCGTAGTCTTCGAAATGGCGCAGTGGGTTCATCCCCGCGGCGCGCACGTCGGGATTGTGGGCGAGGTAGTAGTTCGTGTCGAAGAACGCATCGGGGTTCAGGCCCTTCTGCCAGCCCCCCTGGTCATAGCTGGCCGCGGCGTCGGCGCTGGCGGGCACGATGGTCGCCATCTGCGCGAAGTAGAAGGCTCGGTCGATCAGCGGGTCCGGCGCGGCGGTTGCGGCACCCGGGGCCTGCGGGGCGTTGACGAAGGCCGGGCGGCCTTCCGACCGGCCATAGGCCAGGTAGTGGGCCAGCGGGTCCGTCCCGGACGCGGCCACGTCGGGGTTCGCGAGGAGGTACTGGCGGTCGCTGAACGCAAGCGACGGCTCCCGGCCCGCCCGCCAGCCCGACGCCTCGAACTGCGCCAGCGGGTCCAGCCCGGCGGCGGCCACGTCGGGGTTCGCCTTGAGGTAGTACGTGGTGTCGAAGAACGGGTCGGGGTTGTCGCCGAGCGTCCAGCCGATGCGGTGGTAGTGGGCGCTGGCGTCCTCGCCCGACGCCGCCACGTCCGGGTGCTGCCCCAGGTACCAGGCGCGGTCCACCAGCGGGTCCTGCGGGCCGACCGGGTGCGGGGCGGCCGGGGCGGCGCTGCGGCCCTCGGCGCGGCCATAGACGAGGAAGTGCTGCAAGGGGTCGATGCCCCCCGCGGCCACGTCCGGGTTGGCGGCAAGGTAGGCGCCCGTGCTGAAGTTCGGGCCGGGGTCGCGGCCCTCGCGCCAGCCGTGGTCCTCGTAGTGCTGCAAAGGGTTGACGCCGGCCGCGGCCACGTCCGGGTTCTGGTTCAAGTACCAGGTTGTGCTGAAATAGGCGTTGGGGTCGCGGCCCTCCTTCCAGCCGTAGTCGAGGTAGTGCTGCAAGGGGTCAAGGTGCGCCGCCGCCACGTCCGGGTTGTGGGCGAGGTAGTAGGCGGGGTCGAAGTCCCGGCCTGCTCCAGCGGACACCGGGGCGCTCAGCCGGTGCGTGGTGCGCAGCAGCGTGCCGCCGTTGCCATCGGCGGCGAGGCTGAACTGGTCGGCGGCGTAGGTCCCGCCCAGAAAGCGGAAGCTCCCTGCCAGCGCGCCGCCCTGGCTGACCTGCACGGCGTCGCCTTGCAGGCTGACCGAAAGGCTGGGGCCGTAGGCCAGGCCCTGAAGGTCGATGCTGTCGCCGTTCTGGAAGTCCCGAAGCGTCGCGGAGATGCCGGCGCCGGCCCCGAACACCAGCCGGGCCGTGGGGTCCAGGAAGGCGACGGTGCCGCCGAGCGCCATGGGCGCCCCCACCGTGAGCGTCGCGGCGTCCAGGCTGATCAGGCCGGTGTTGGCCAGCGTGCTCGCGCGGGCCGTACCCTGGCTGATGGCGAGCGTGCCGCTGTTGGCCAGCGCGGCATAGTCGGCGTCGCCGGTCTGCGTGACCGTGCCGGCGTTGCTCAACCCCGAAGCGATGCCGCGCGAGGGCGACAGGGTGGAGAAGCCGCCGGCGATGGCGAGCGTGGTCCCAGCCCCCAGCAGCACCGGGCCGGACGCCGCCGTCGAGAGCGCGCCGCCAGCCATGCGCAGGTCCGTGTTGTCCAGCGGTCCCGACAGGTCCAGGCTGGAGCCGCTGGCGGCCAGGTCGATCAGCGCCCGCGCGCCGTTCAGGCCCTGCACGGCGGTGCCATTCCTCCATTGGAAGCGCGCCCGGGCGGTCGGCGCGAAGGCGCCGCGCCAGGCGACGCCGTCCAGCACGGCCGTGCCCGTGAAAAGGAGGCTGCCGCCCGCATCCGTGACGGTGCCGCCCTTCAGGGTGGGGTTGAGCGCCGCGATGCCGTTGAGGCGGCTGCCGGCCAGCAGCACCAGGCTGGCGCCGGCGTTGTCCCAGGTGGCGTTGGGCGCGAGATCCACCGTGCCCGGCCCGGTTGTCCCGCCGACAAGGGCGGCCAGGCCCGCCGTCGTCGTGCCCGTCAGGCTCAGGCGGCCGCCGGAACCGAGGACCAGCGCCCCGCTGTTGACGAAGCTGCTATCCACGGTGAGCGTGCTGCCGCCCTCCACCGTGACGCTGCCTGCGTTCGTGACGTTGGCAAGCGCGCTGTTGCCGGCCACATCGAGCGCCAGCCCGGCGCCCAGCGTCAGGCGCGACCCGGCCGCGGCGGAGAGCGTCGCGTCTGCCAGGTGCACCGCGGCGTTGCTTAAAGCCTCCGTGTCCGACGCCTGCAAGGACAGGCGGCTCAGCGTCAGCGCACCCGGCCCGGCGCCCGACGCGCCGAGCAGGGACAGGCCGCCGCGGAAGAAGGTCTGGGGCGGCGGGGAATCGATGGACAGGCTCGGCGTGCCGGCCAGCGTCAGAGGGCCGCGGAGGGCCACGCCGTCCAGCACCGTGGCCGGGCCGAGCGTCAGCGTGCCGGCCGTGACCGTGCCCCCCTTCAGCACGCCTGAAAGCGTCAGCCGGCCCGCCACCGTCCCGCCCGGCGACAAGGTGGCGCCGGTGTTGTCGAGGGTGCCGTTGAAGCTCACCCCGCCCGCGCCGGTGACGCCGCCGAGCGCTGCCGCATACGCCGTGCCGGTCAGCGGCCCCGAGAGCGCCAGGGTCCCATCGATGGCAGCACCCGTCAGCCCGTCCAGCGGGGCGCCGCCCGTCCAGGCGAGCGAGAGCGTGCCCCCGGCGGCGACGGCGAGGCTGCCGCCGGCCTGAGCCAGCGCCGTGCCGGGCGCCACGGCCAGCGTGCCCCCGGACCGCACCGCGACCGCGCCGGCATTGCGGAGGGTGCCGCCGCCGCCCACGGTCACGAGGCTCCCCACGTCCAGGGAAGCGTCGGGGCCGAGCGTCAGCACGTCGCCCGGCGCGGCCGTCAGGAGTTGGCCGGCCAAGCGGGTGG
>CAXUJE010000323.1:0-6543 GCA_964251035.1 uncultured Acetobacteraceae bacterium | reverse complement strand
CCATCTGGCGCGCGACGGCGATCTGCCGCAACGCCGCCGACGCGGCCTCGGCCCCCTTGTTGTGGCCGTCCGCGCCGGACCGGGCGACGGCCTGGCCGATGTCGTGCACGGTGAGCAGCCCGGTGCCCATCGCCAGGCCGTATTGCAGCGCGACGTGCATCAGGCCGGACATGCTTTCGCGGCAGATATGGTCGTAATGGTCGGTCTCTCCTCGGACGATGCAGCCCAGCGCGATGAAGCCGTCGAAGCGCTGGGACCCGCGCAGCACCAGGCGGATCGCCTGGGCCAACTCGAACGCGCCGGCCACGTCCAGGATGTCATGCGTGGCGCCGGCCTCCCCCAGGATGCGCTCGGCGCCGCGGGTCATGCCATCGACGACCTCCCGGTAATAGGGCGCGCGCACCAGCAGCAGACGTGGCGGCGCGCCGGGCACAGCCGGAGCCGCGGGCAGGGGCGCATCAACCGTGCTCATCAGGCGGTCCTCATTCTGCGGGAACGCCGGCAATCGGCCGATGCTCGACGATGTTCAACCCGTAGCCCTCAAGGCCGATCAGGGTGCGCGGCGTGTTGGACAGCAGGATCATGTCCCGCACGCCCAGGTCGAGCAGGATCTGCGCCCCGATGCCGTAGTCCCGCAGCACCGGCTGAGGCCGGGCGTCAGCCGTCAGCGCGCCTACCCGCTCGGACACCGCGGTCGGCCTCGGGTCGCGGATCAGCACGACGGCGCCCCGGCCCTCCGCCGCGATCATCCGCATCGACGCGCGCAGCGCCAAAGAGTGCGGCCCACCGAGCGTGTCGCTCACCAGGTCCACCGCGTGCATCCGCACCATCGCCGGCTGCGGCCCAGTGAGGTCGCCCTTGGTCAGCACCAAGTGTTCCGCATACTCAAGCGTGTTGGCATAGACGCTCAGCTTCCACTCCCCGCCCTCCGCATGCTGTGTCGCGCCCTGCTGGACCCGGCGGACCAGACGCTCGGTGCGGCGGCGGTGGCCGATGAGGTCGGCGATGGTGCCAAGCTTCAGGTTATGGTGCTGGGCAAAGGCGACGAGGTCCGACAGGCGGGCCATCGTGCCGTCGTCGTTCATGATCTCGCAGATCACGCCGGCGGGCGTGAGGCCGGCCAGGCGCGCGATGTCCACCGCCGCCTCCGTGTGCCCGGCGCGCACCAGGGTGCCGCCCTCCCGCGCCATCAGCGGGAACACGTGGCCCGGCGTCACGATCCGGTCAGGGCCGGCCTCCGGGTTGATCGCGACGCCGACCGTCAGCGCCCGGTCGGCTGCCGAAATCCCGGTCGTCACCCCGTCCCGCGCCTCGATCGAGACGGTGAACGCCGTGTGGTGCCGGGAGCTGTTCGACTGACGCATCAGCGGCAGGCCGAGCTGCTCCACCCGGGAGCGGGTGAGCGCCAGGCAGATCAGGCCGCGGGCGTGCCGGGCCATGAAATTGATGGCGTCGGGCGTCGCGAACTGGGCGGGGATCACCAGGTCGCCCTCGTTCTCCCGGTCCTCGTCATCGACCAGCACGAACATGCGCCCGGCCCGCGCCTCCTCGATCAGCTCCTCGGCGCTGCACAGGTAGTCGGACAGGATGGCAGACTTCATGGGACCTCCGCCAGGCGGGCGACGTAACGCGCCAGCATGTCAATCTCGATGTGCACGGCATGGCCGGGCTTGAGCTGGCCCAGCGTGGTCACGTCCCAGGTATGCGGGATGATGTTGACGCCGAACAGGCTGCCCGCCACCTCATTCACCGTCAGCGACACCCCGTCGAGCGACACGCTGCCCTTCGTGGCGATGAAGCGGGACAGCTCGCGCGGCGCCTCGACCTGCACGCGCCAGGAGCCGTTCTCCGGCAGCACCGACCGCACCTGGCCCAGGCCGTCGACATGGCCGGAGACGAGATGCCCGCCCAGCTCGTCGCCGAGGCGCAGCGAGCGTTCCAGGTTCATCCGGCTGCCGACGGCCCAGCCGCCCAGCTTGGTCTTGGACAGCGTCTCGCCCGACACCTCCACCGCGAACCAGTCCGGCCCGACCTCGACCGCGGTCAGGCAGCAGCCGCCGCAGGCGATGGACGCCCCCAAGGCGATGCTGCCCGTGTCGGGCCACGGCGCGCCGATCACCAGGCGCATGTCCTGGCCGCCGCCGATGGGCCGCAGGCTGCGCACCTCGCCCATGCCGGTCACGATGCCGGTGAACATCAGGCGGCCCGCTCGGCTTCGCTTGGCGCGGCATCGCGCCGGGTGAATTCTGTGAGCATGTCGTCCCCCACCGGCCGCGCATCCACGCGCCGGAACCGCGGCATCCCGTCCAGCGCCGACGTGCCGAAGGCCTGCACCGCCGGCAGGCCGTCGCCGCCCATCACCGCGGGCGCTTGGAACCAAGCGATACGGTCTACCAGCCCGGCGCGCAGCAGCCCGCCCGCGATCTGCGCGCCGCCTTCCACCAGCACCCGGGTCAGCCCGGCGGCGCCCAAGGCCTGCATTCCAGCCGCGAGGTCAACGCCCTGCTCCGCGCCCGCGACCTCGATCAGATGCGCACCGGCCTCCTGCAACGTCCCGGCTCGGCCCGGATCGGCATCGGCGCGGTGCAGGAACCAGGTCGGCACGGCCGCCGCCGTCGCGACAACGCGCGCCGTGGAAGGGGTGCGGAGCCGGCTGTCCACCACGATGCGCAGGTCGGGGTTCTTCCGGTAGCCGGGGATGCGGCACGTCAGTTCCGGATCGTCCGCCTGAACCGTGCCAACGCCGGCCAGCACCGCGTCGTGCTGGCCGCGCAGCACGTGCGCCGCCCGGCGGGCCTCGGGTCCGGTGATCCACTGGCTTTCCCCGGTGCGCGTCGCGATGCGGCCGTCAAGCGTGCTGGCCAGCTTCAGCGTCACCATGGGCCGGCCCAAGCGGACCCGTGTCAGGAATCCGGCCTGCAAGGCTTCCGCCTCATCGGCCATCAATCCAACGGCGACCTCGATCCCCGCCGCCCGCAGCACCGCGACGCCACGGCCATCCACCCGCGGGTCAGGGTCGCCGCACGCCAAAACGACCCGCGCTACCCCGGCCGCAGCCAACGCATCGGCGCAGGGCGGCGTACGGCCGTAATGGCTGCACGGCTCCAGCGTCACATAGGCCGTGGCGCCGCGCGCCAGGCCGCCGGCCTGGGCCAGCGCCACCGTTTCCGCATGCGGCCGCCCGCCCGGCGCCGTCGTGCCGCGCCCGACCACCCGGCCGTCCCGCACCAGCACGCATCCGACGGCCGGGTTCGGCCAGGTGTTGCCGAGGCCGCGCCGGGCGAGCGCCAGGGCGGCGCGCATGTGCTCCCTGTCTGCCGTTTCTCCGGCCGCCGCGTCTCCGTCGATGGTGCCCGCATCACCCATCCGCGCTATGTAGGCTCCTCAAGCGACCCCAGGAAGGCCTCGAAGTCCTTTGCTTCGCGGAAGTCGCGGTACACGCTGGCAAAGCGGACGTAGGCGACCGCGTCCACATCCTTCAGCGTTTCCATCACCAGCTCGCCCAACTGCTTGCTCGGGATGTCGTTCTCGCCCGTAGCCTCCAGTTGGCGCACGATGCCGTTGACGATGCGCTCCAGCCGCTCCTCCTGCACCGGGCGCTTGCGCAGCGCGATGCGGATGGAACGGGCAAGCTTCTCCCGGTCGAACGGCACCCGGCGGCCATCGGCCTTCAGCATCGTCAGCTCGCGGAGCTGCACGCGCTCGATGGTGGTGAACCGCTGCCCGCAGCCGCCGCAGAACCGTCGGCGGCGGATTGCCGACCCGTCGTCGGTGGGCCGGCTGTCCTTCACCTGCGTGTCGTCGTTGCCGCAGAACGGGCAGCGCATGATTGCTAGGGTCCGGCGTGGCCCGCGAGCAGGCCTGGGTAGATCGGGAAGCGCGCGCACATCGCCTGCACCCGCGCCGACACCGCCTGTTCCGCCAGGCCGTTGCTGCCGTCGTTGGAGTGGGACAGGCCGTCCAGCACCTCGTTGATCATCAAGCCGATCTCCCGGAACTCGGCCGGGCCGAAGCCGCGGGTGGTGGCGGCAGGCGTCCCGAGGCGGATGCCCGACGTGACGGCGGGCTTGGCCGGGTCGAAGGGGATGGCGTTCTTGTTGACGGTAATGTGGGCGCGCTCAAGGCTCGCATCCGCCGCCTTGCCGGTCACGCCCTTGGGGCGCAGGTCCACCAGCAGCAGGTGGCTGTCGGTGCCGCCGGTCACGATGTCGCAACCCTGCTCCATCAGTGTCTCGGCCAGCAGGCGGGCGTTGTCGATGACCGCGCGCTGGTAGGTGCGGAACTCCGGGCGCAGCGCCTCGCCGAACGCCACCGCCTTGGCGGCGATCACGTGCATCAGCGGGCCGCCCTGCAGGCCGGGGAACACCGCCGAGTTGAACTTCTTGCCGAGGTCCAGGTCGTTCGACAGGATCATGCCGCCGCGCGGGCCGCGCAGCGTTTTGTGGGTCGTCGTCGTCACCACGTGGGCGTGCGGCAGCGGCGTGGGATAGACGCCCGCCGCCACCAGCCCGGCATAGTGCGCCATGTCCACCAGGAACCATGCGCCGACCTCGTCCGCCACCTTGCGGATACGGGCGAAGTCGATGGCGCGCGGGTAGGCCGAGCCGCCGGCGATGATCATGCGCGGCTTCTCCGCACGGGCCAGGCGTTCCAGCTCTTCGTAGTCCAGCAGGCCGTCCTCCTGCCGTACGCCGTACTGGACGGCGCGGAACCACTTGCCCGACAGGTTGGGGGCGGCGCCGTGGGTCAGGTGCCCGCCGGCGGCGAGGCTCATGCCCAGGATGGTGTCGCCGGGCTGCAGCAAAGCGAGGAACACCGCCTGGTTGGCCTGCGCGCCGGAGTGCGGCTGCACGTTGGCGTAGGCGCAATCGAACAATGCCTTGGCACGGTCGATGGCGAGCGTTTCCGCGCGGTCCACCTCGAAGCAGCCGCCGTAGTAGCGGCGTCCGGGATAACCCTCCGCGTACTTGTTGGTCAGCACCGAGCCTTGCGCCTCCAAGACGGCGGCGGAGACGATGTTCTCGCTGGCGATCAGCTCGATGCCGTCCTGCTGCCGCACCAGCTCGGCGCCGATGGCGGCGGCGAGTTCCGGGTCGGTCTCGGCGAGGCTGGCCGAGAAGAAGCGGGTCAGGCTGGCGGGCGGGGTCTGCTCGTTCATGGGTGTCCTGCTTGGGTCCGGGGCCGTGGTTTGCCCTGCATCTAGGGCGTGCCGCCAGTTATATCACGCCTTTTGCGCGCAACCCCGCCAACTGCTCCGGCGCCAGCCCCAGGCGGGCGCCCAGCACGTCATCGGTATGCTGGCCTAATGTCGGCGGAGCGAGGCGGTAGTCGGCGGGAGTTTCCGACAAGCGCACCGGGTTGGCGATCACCTTCACGCCATCTGGGTTGGACGGGTGCGGCATCGTCAGCACCGTGCCGCGCGCCTGCACTTGCGGGTCGGCGAACACGTCTTCCAACGTATTGATCGGGCCGCAGCCGATCTTCAAGGCCTCAAGCTCCGCGACCCAGCGGGCCGTCGGGTGCTGGCGCAGCACGGGGGTCAGCGTCTCCGTCACCAGCTCGCGGTTGCCGACGCGGGCGGCGTTGGTGGCGAAGCGCGGGTCGTCCAGCAGGTGCGACAGGCCGTAGCTGTCGCAGAAGCGCTTGAACGTCGGGTCGTTGCCGATTGACAATACAAGGTAGCCGTCGGCGGTCGGGAACACCTGGTACGGCACGATGTTCGGGTGCTGGTTGCCGAGGCGCACCGGGTTCTCCCCGGTCGCCAGGTAGTTCATGCCCTGGTTCGCCAGCCACGCGACCGAGGTGTCGAGCATGCCGATATCGACCTGCTGGCCCTGCCCCGTCGCTTCCCGGTGGCGCAGCGCCGCCAGCACGCCGATGCAGCCGTACAGCCCAGCGAACAGGTCGGCGACCGGCACGCCCACCTTCTGCGGCGCGCCGTCCGGCTCCCCGGTCAGGCTCATCACGCCCCCCATCGCCTGGATCAGGCTGTCATAGCCCGGACGCGGCGCGTACGGCCCGGTCTGCCCGAACCCGGTGATCGAGCAGTACACCAGGCCCGGGAACCGTTCGTGCAACTGCTCGTAGCCCAGCCCGTACTTCGCCAGCGCGCCCACCTTGAAGTTCTCCACCAGGATGTCGCTCTGCGCGATCAGGTCGAGCGCGATGGCCTGGCCCTCGGGCTTCGCGATGTCGAGCGTGACCGAGCGCTTGTTGCGGTTCACGCCGACGAAGTAGGCGCTTTCCCCGGTGCCCGGCATGAACGGCGGCGCGAAGCCGCGCGTGTCGTCGCCGGAGCCGGGCTTCTCGATCTTGATCACGTCGGCGCCGAGGTCGGCCAGCATCTGCACGCAGGTCGGCCCGGCCAAAACGCGGGTGAGATCAAAGACAGTCAGGCCCGCGAGCGGGCCGGAAGGTTGGGGGCTGGTCATGCTGGATCGGTCTCCGCGCCCTTGTTCAGGCCCATGGGTGGGTCCATTCTCGGCAAAGCGTTATATGCACCCTGCATCCCGAGGCAAACCCGATGCTCGACCGGCCCCATCC
>CAXUJE010000322.1:0-6550 GCA_964251035.1 uncultured Acetobacteraceae bacterium | reverse complement strand
ACCCGCCGCGTGACCCGCCGCCCTGGGCAGGGATGTCGGAGAAGCCGACGATGCTCGCGATGCGCCCGGCCTCGTCGAGCCTGATGCTGTCGTATCCGCTGACAACGACCTTGCCGCCGTCATCCTTCATGAGCCAATTCGCGAGTGCTGCGTCGTCGTGCCGCAGGTAGTGCGCCAGGGAGAAGCTGTAATTGGATCGCCTTTGCTGGAAGCCGGCGAGATGGGCGACCAGGGCGTCGCGCCCGCTCAGCCGGGCCATCGCGTCGAAGTAGGCGACCTCGGCAGAGATGGTCTCATCAAGCACGCGGCGCCTGTCCTCGGCGCTGATGGCCGACCAGGCCACGAGATAGTTTTCGTAGGTGCGGCGGCTTGCCGAGATGTCCATTGCTGTTCCCCGCTTGCTTGAAGATTGCTGCCGACCGCAGCGTCCGCCCGTGGCTGCCCTGACGGCGCAGGGTGGCTTGCTAAGAACTGGCCGGCGTCGCCGCGGGGGTCCGGTGCGGGTCCGCACCGGGAGGCGCCAGCAGCGTCGCGACGAAGACGCGCTTGAAGCGGTCGAGCGGCTCGGGGCTGCGGTCCACCTTCATCCGCAGCATGGCGCCGTGCCAGGCCGCCAGCAGCACGTCGGCCAGGTCTTCCGCCTCGATGTCGTCCCGCGCTTGCCCGGCGGCCTGCGCCGCGCGCACGGCCTCGGCGAAGGGCTGCGTCAAGGCGCCGAAGACCTCCACGAGGCGCTCCCGCAAGAGTTCGCTGTGCTCCGCCGCTTCCAGGCTCATGTTGCTGATCATGCAGCCATGCCGCCAGCCGACGCCCGCCAGGAGCGCTGTGACCGCGTCGAAGTAGGCGCGCAGCCGTTCGAGGGGCGGCCGGGTTCCGTCGCGCAGCGTCGCGTCGAAGAGGGCCTCGGTGCGTTCGAGGTAGCGACCGAGGACGGCGACCCCGAAGGCTTCCTTGGACCGGAAATGGTTGGTGAACGATCCCTGCGGGACGCCGGCGGCGCCGGTGATCTCGCGAATGCCCGAGGCGGCGAAGCCTCGCTGGTGCAGGGTCGCCACGCCGGACTCGATGAGTTTTTCGCGAAGGGACTGCCGAGCCATGGGCGTTCAATACGCACGCATGTATTGCGTGTCAAGGCGTGGAATCCAGCCCCGCACGGCGTGGCCCGCTGGCGCTGCATCGCCGGTCCTCAGTCGGACAGCTCCTCCGGCCTGATTTGCGCCACGAGCCTCAAGCCGCTTTCAGGCGAAGCGGCAGGCTGGCGAGGCCGCGCAGGGTGTTGTTGCAGCGGCGCACCGGCGGGCCGGCCAGCTCGATGGCCCCGACCTGCTGCGCCAGCGCCGTCAGCACGCATTCGCCTTCCAGCCGCGCCAGCAGCATGCCGATGCAGGCGTGGATGCCGACACCCCAGCCGACATGCCCGGCGACCGGCCTGCGGATGTCGTAGCGGTCCGGATGCTCCCAGCGCCGCGGGTCGCGGTTGGCGGCGCCCATGAACACCAGCACCTTGCGTCCTTCTTCCAGCGCCGCGCCGCCGAGCTCGACCGGCCGTGCCGTGGTACGGAAGAAGGTCTGCACCGGCGTCTCGAACCGCACCGCCTCCTCGAACGCGGCGCGGGCCAGGGACGGGTCGGCGCGCAGCGCCTGGAACTGCTCAGGGTGGGTGGCCAGGCAGAACAGCGCCGCGCCCAGCCCGCTCACCGTGGTGTCCACCCCGGCGCTGAGCAGCGAGCGCACCACCATCGGCGCTTCCTCGTGCGTCAGTTCGCCCGCATCGGCGGCGGCGTGGATCT
This sequence comes from uncultured Acetobacteraceae bacterium, assembly GCA_964251035.1. Classification (GTDB taxonomy): domain Bacteria; phylum Pseudomonadota; class Alphaproteobacteria; order Acetobacterales; family Acetobacteraceae; genus CAHJXG01. The sequence goes on along the minus strand of CAXUJE010000322.1, from coordinate 4,760 downwards.
CGGCGCCGAAGCCGGCGGGCGCCAGGCTTTCCCGCTGCGACTGCGCCTGCACCCAGTCCAGAACCGGGGCGGCGTCCTGCACGGCGTCCTCGAAGAGCCTGTTGCGCGGGCCGAAGGAGTTGAACAGCATGTTGCCGTACGGCAGCAGATGCCGCCGGTTCCCCCGCGGCATGCCGACCGCGTCGGGGAACACCTGCAGCGGATAAGCCTCGGCCAGGTCGGGCACGGCGTCGAACGTTCCGCGCGCCGCCAGCGCCGCCACCATCTCCTCGGCATCCCGTTGGAAGCGCGGGCGGAGCGCCCTGACCGCCTCCCCCGACAGCACGCGCGACAGCACGCGGCGCGCCCGCCCATGCTGGGGCGGGTCGGTTTCCAGCACCAGGCTCGGCAGCCGCCACGACTTCTCCCGCCGCAAGTCAGCGAGGCCCACCCCGGCCGCGGAGGAGAACGCCTGCCAGTCCTGCAGCGCCGCCCGCACTTCCGCATGGCGTCCCACGGCGTACGCGCCGTATCGCCGCAGCCAGGCGACCGGTCCGGCGTCGCGCAGCCGGGCATGGTGGGGGAACGGGTCTTCGAGGAACTCGCGGGAGAACGGGTCGAAGTCCAATTCTGGCATCATGGCGGCACCGGCTGTGACGTCCATTCCGTTCCCTTCCTGATTGCCAGCCTTCTGCCGGCGTTCGGACGGCAAAATCGTATCAGTCCGCCCAGCAAAATGGCGTTGCGATCTCTGCCATGCCTTCGTATTTCTTGCCTAACAAACAGCCGGCCCAGCGGACCTCCGCCATGAGCACGGCAGAAGGGGATGAGAATGCGCCGACCAAGCCTCCGCCGCCAGTTCACGCTTGCGTCAAGCATGGGCCGTTAGCGGCCGGCATGGCGGCTTCCTGCGCTCGGCGTGGACACGTGCCCGGACCTGACCTGGAACTGGTCGAGGTGCCGCGCAACGGGGCGTTCAAGGTCTGGTCGCACGGCTACCCGTTCCGCACCGTCCGCTGGCACTTCCACCCGGAAATCGAGATCCACCTGATCACGGCGACCACCGGCCGCGCCTTCGTGGGCGACCATATCGGCACGTTCCGGCCGGGCAACCTCGTGCTGGCCGGGCCGAACCTGCCGCACAACTGGATCAGCGACGTGCCCGCGGGCGCCGAGGTCAGCCAGCGATGCCTGGTGCTGCAGTTCACGGAGGAGTTCGCGGCGGGCGTCGCGGCGCTGTTTCCCGAGATGGCGTTCCTCAAGGGTCTGCTGGCCGAGGCCGCCCGCGGCGTCGAGTTCGCCCTGCAGACCGGCCGCGCGGCGCGGCCGGTCATGGACGAGCTGCTCACCGCCGCCGGCGGGCGGCGGCTTGAGCTGCTGTTCGCGCTGCTCGGCCTGCTGCAGGCGGACGGCCAGCGCCGTCCCCTGGCCAGCGCCGGCTACCGCCCGGTGCCGGCGGAGACCATGGGCCAGCCGTTGAACCACGTGCTGGCGCACATCAGCCGCAACCTCGCCCATGACCTGCGCGAGGGGGACTTGGCGGCGCTCAGCGGCTACAGCCCCAGCGCGTTCTGCCGGGCGTTCCAGCGCCACACCGGCATGACCTTCGTGTCCTACGTCAACGGCCTGCGCATCAGCCGGGCCTGCGAATTGCTGGTCGGCAGCCAGCGCCGCATCACCGACATCTGCTTCGAGGTCGGCTTCAGCAACCTGTCCAATTTCAATCGCCAGTTCCTGGCGCAGAAGTCGATGCCGCCCTCGGCCTTCCGGAACCACCACCGCGGCCAGGCGGCGCTCGGGGCCGCGACATCGTAATCAACCAGAGGAACACGCTATGGAGATCAGGACTTTGGCGATGGCGGGCGTTGCCATCTTGGCGCTGGGCGCCGGCGCACAGGCCGCGCCGCTCAAGATCGGCATGACGTTCCAGGACTGAACAGCCCATACCTCGTGACAATGCAGAAGGCGCTGCGCGATGCCGCCGCGGCCATGGGTGCCACCGTCGTCGTCACCGACGCGCATCACGACGTGTCGAAGCAGGTCTCCGGCATCCAGTCCGCCGTCACCTCGGCGCACAACGCGGGCGTGGCCGTCGTGGCGGTGGACGCCAACGCCTCCGGCCCGGTGGACAGCTGCGTCGGCTCGAAGAACGTCGATGCCGGGCAGATGGCGTGCGAGTACTTGGCCAAGGCCATCGGCGGCACCGGCTCTGACCAGGTGCGGATCGCGATCGGCATTGCGCTGGCGAAGAAATGGGGCGCCAATGTGCCGGCCTCGGTCCCGGCGGACGTGAAGCTGGTCGATGCGGCCGGCGCCAAGGCGTTCCATTGGTAATAGGGCCATTGATTAGGACTTCGCCCATGAGCGCGACGCACGCCGGAGAAGCCCAGGTTGTCAGCAGCAGCGCCCCGTTGCTGACGCTGCGCGGCGTCGGCAAGAGCTTTCGGGGCGCGCACGCGCTGGACGGCGTGGACCTCGACATCCGTGCGGGCGAAACCCACGCGCTGCTGGGGGAGAACGGCGCCGGCAAGTCCACGCCGATGAAGATCCTTTCCGGCATCTACCAGCCGGACGAGGGCAGCATCACCCTTGTTCGCCAGCGACACGTTCCTGTCGGCCGGCAACATCACCAACATCCTGCGCCAGGTCTCGATCAACGCGACCACCGTCGTCGGCATGACGCTGGTGGTGCTGTATATCCTGGCCTGGGTGCCGCTGGAACGGACGCCGTTCGGACGCTGCGTCTATGCCATCGCATGGTGGGGTCGATCCCTACGTGCAGACGGTCGTGAAGGGCGGGATCATCCTGCTCGCCATCTACATTGGACGTGAGCGCCGGAAATGAGCCAGACCAAGCCGAACAACCGCATGACCGCCGTCGTCTGCCACGGGCCGGAGGACTACCGGGTCGAGCAGGTCGCACGCCCGCAGCCCGGCGCGCGGGAGATGGTCATCCGCATCTCCGCCTGCGGCATCTGCGCCAGCGACTGCAAGTGCTGGGGCGGCGCCAAGATGTTCTGGGGCGACGCGGCAACCGGCACGCCCGCCTACGTCAAGCCGCCGGTGATCCCCGGCCACGAGTTCTTCGGCGTGGTCGATGACCTCGGCCCCGACGCCGCCGAGCACTTCGGCGTGAAGCCCGGCGATGCCGTGATCGCCGAGCAGATCGTGCCCTGCGACCGCTGCCGCTTCTGCCGCTCCGGCCAGTACTGGATGTGCGAGGTGCACAACATCTTCGGCTTCCAGCGCCAGGTCGCCGATGGCGGCATGTCCGAGTACATGCTGATCCCCCGGACGGCGCGCGTCCACGTCATCCCGCCCAGCATGCGGCTGGAGGACGCGGCGATCATCGAGCCGCTGTCCTGCGCCATCCACACGGTGCAGCGTGGCGACGTGCAGCTCGACGACGTGGTGGTGATAGCCGGCGCCGGGCCGATCGGGCTGATGATGGTGCAGGTCGCCAAGCTGAAGACGCCGAAGAAGCTGGTCGTCATCGACATGGTGCCGGAGCGGTTGGCGCTGGCCCGCGGCTTCGGCGCCGACGTGGTGATCAACCCGCGCGAAGAGGACGCGCTGGCCATCGTGCAGGGGCTGACCGGCGGCTACGGCTGCGACGTGTACATCGAGGCGACGGGATCGCCGGCGGGCGTGACCCAGGGCCTGAACCTGATCCGCAAACTCGGCCGCTTCGTCGAGTTCTCGGTGTTCGGCGCCGACACCACGGTGGACTGGTCGATCATCGGCGACCGCAAGGAGCTGGACGTGCGCGGCTCGCACCTTGGCCCCTATTGCTATCCCATCGCCATCGACCTGCTGGACCGCGGCCTCGTCACCTCCCAGGGCATCGTGACGCACGGCTACGCCATCGACGAGTGGGACGAGGCGATCCGCGTCGCCAACTCGCTCGATTCGGTCAAGGTCCTGCTGAGGCCGGTGGCGTGATGCCGTACGTTTTGGGCGTCGACATCGGCACGCAGAGCACCAAGGCGCTGCTGATCGACGCCGGGTCCGGCCGGATCGCGGCGCAGCACGCCCACGGCTACCAGCCCGACACGCCCCGGCCGCTGTGGGCGGAGCAGCACGCCTCGGTATGGCTCGATGCCGTGGCCGCCTGCATCGCCGGCTGCATGGAACGGGCCGCGGTGCCGCCGGGCGAGGTCGCGGCGCTTTGCGTCAGCAGCCTGTATGGCGGCTCTGGCATCCCCGTCGATGAGGCGATGCAGCCGCTGCACCCTTGCCTGATCTGGATGGACCGCCGGGCGGAGGAGGAAGTCGCTTGGGTGCGCGCCACCATCGGCAGGGACCGCCTGTTCGACATCACCGGCAACGGCGTCGACAGCTACTACGGCTACACCAAGATGCTGTGGCTGAAGCGGCACCGCCCGGAGGTTTGGGCGCGCACGCGCTACCTGTTGCCGCCCAACGCCTATGTCGCGCACGCGCTGACCGGCGAGCTGGCGGTGGACCATTCCTCCGCCGGCAACATCGGCGGCGTGTATGACATGCGCGCCCGCGCCTGGTCCGACGAGATGCTGGGCCTGCTCGGCATTCCCCGGGCGATGATGCCGGACCGGCTGGTGGAGTCCAGCGCGCCCGTCGGCCCGCTGCGGGCCGAGTGGGCCGGGCGCCTCGGCCTCGCCGCCGGCACGCCGGTGATCGCGGGCGGCGTGGACGCCGCGGTCGCGACGCTGGCCGCAGGCGCCACCCGGCAAGGCCAGCACGTCGCGATGATCGGCACCAGCATGTGCTGGGGCTACATCGCACCCCGCGCGGATGCGGCC
>CAXUJE010000321.1:0-6579 GCA_964251035.1 uncultured Acetobacteraceae bacterium | reverse complement strand
ACCCTGCGCTGGACGAACGGCGCCGGGGAGGCGCTGGAGGTCGGCTTCGACCAGGCCGCCGCCCAGCTTTTCGTTGACCGGGGCGGCGCCCGCGGCTTCTCCCACGGCCTCTTCACCGACAGGTTCGCCTGCGCCGGCCCACCCGGCACGCTTGAGATCGACCTGCACCTCGTGCTCGACCGCTGCACGTTGGAGGTGCTGGGGTTCGGGGGAGAGGCGTCCGGCACGTTCCTGCACTTCTTCGCAGCACCCCCTGACCGCCTCGCGGTGGAGGCTGTCGGACCGGTTGCGATCCACTTCCTGGAAGTGACGCAGCTGGCGCCCACGGGGCCGTGATGCCGAACAAGCAGCCTGGCGTGTCACTTTGCGACGAAACACTGGCCTACCCCCTGTCGTTCACCCAGTCGGCTATGATGTCCCCACCTGTCCAGGAGTCTTCTGCGTGGCACGTTTGAACTTCGGCGCCTTTCTCGCCCCGCACCACCCGATCGGCGAGCACCCGATGCTGCAGTTCCGCCGTGACCTCGACTTCGTCGAGCAGCTGGACCGGCTCGGCTACGATGAGTTCTGGTGCGGCGAGCACCATTCCACCGGCTGGGAGATGATCGCCTCGCCCGAGATGTTCCTGGCCGCCGCCGGGGAGCGGACGAAGCGCATCAAGCTCGCCACCGGCGTGGTCTCCCTGCCCTACCACCACCCGTTCAACGTCGCGCAGCGCATGGTGCAGCTTGACCACATGACTGGCGGCCGGGCGATCTTCGGCTCGGGGCCGGGCGCGTTGGCGTCGGACGCCCATACGCTCGGCATCGACCCGATGACCCAGCGCGACCGCCAGGACGAGGCGATCGGCGTCATCCGCCGGCTGTTCCGGGGCGAGCGGGTCACGGCGCGGAGCGAGTGGTTCACCCTGCAGGACGCGGCGCTGCAACTGCTGCCGCTGCAGGAGGAGATGCCGTTCGCCGTCGCCTCGCAGATCAGCCCGTCCGGCATGACGCTGGCGGGCAAGCACGGCATCGGCATCATCTCCATCGGCTCGCTGTCAAGCGAGGGCCTGAACGCCCTGCCGACGCAATGGGGCTTTGCCGAAGCAGCCGCCGCCAAGCACGGCACAACCGTGGACCGCCGCAACTGGCGGGTGCTGCTGAGCTGGCACGTCGCGGAAACGCGGGAAAAGGCGCGCGCCGAGGCCCGCGACGGCCTGATGCGCCACCACAACGAGTACATCCGGGGCGTGCTGCAGCGGCCTGGTGCGCGCGCCTTCCGGACGCCGGACGAGGCAGTGGACGAGACGGCCTACTCCGAGGCGGCAGTCGCGACGATTGGCACGCCGGACGACCTGGTGCAGCGGATCAAGTCGGTGCTCGACATCAGCGGCGGCTTCGGCACCGTAGTCGGCTTCGTCCATGACTGGGCCAATCCGGAGAACACCGCGCGAAGCTGGGACATGGTCGCACGCTACGTGGTGCCCGAGATCAACGGCCACCTCGCGGCCATGCGGCGGTCGGAGGAGTTCGTCATCAACAACCGCGCGGTGTTCGACCGCAGCCGCGACGCCGTGATGGCCAAGATCAACGAGAACGAGGCTGCGGCCGCAGCACTTGCGGTGACCCGGTCGCAGATGCTGGGCGCATCGGCCAGCAACGTGCCGGACTTCGATCAGGCGAAGGCCACTGCCCGCGCCCGATAGGATCGCCTTGGGCCAGATCTTCCCGCCGCCCCATCCAACCGCAGGGATGCGCTTCGCAGGTCCGTCACAGTTGCGTCTGCATTGGCATGCAGGTTGCTTAGCCCTGGCATCGCCAACACGCACCGCCAACGGAGTTCCGCCCCATGCAACGTCGTGACTTCACCCGCCTCATCGGCGCCGGGGCGGCCCTGTCGGCCCTGCCTGCCCTGACCCGGCCCGCCGCGGCGGCGGACCCGCTCAAGGTCGGCTTCATCTACCTCGGCCCGGTCGGCGACTTCGGCTGGACCTACCAGCACGACGCGGCGCGCAAGGCGGCGGAGGCGCAGTATGGCGACAAGATCAAGACGACCTTCGTCGAAAGCGTGCCCGAAGGGCCGGACTCCGAGAAGGTGATGAACGACCTCGCCGCGTCCGGGCACAAGCTGATCTTCGCGACCTCGTTCGGCTACATGAACTACGCGGTCAGGGCGGCCAAGCGCAACCCGAAGGTCCTGTTCGAGCACGCGACGGGGTACAAGCGCGACGCCAACCTCGCCACCTACAACATCCGCTTCTACCAGGCGCGCTACGTGCAGGGCGTGATCGCAGGCAAGCTCAGCAAGGCCGGGCTGGCGGGCTATGTCGGCTCCCTGCCGGTGCCGGAGGTGGTGCAGGGCCTCAACGCGTTCATGCTCGGGATGCAGTCGGTCAACCCGAAGGCGCGGCTCAAGTTCATCATGGTCAACTCCTGGTACGACCCGCCCAAGGAGGGCGACGCGGCCAAGGCGCTGATCGACCAGGGCTGCGACATCATCACCCAGCACACGGACAGCCCCGCCCCCTTGCAGGCGGCGGCCGGCCGGGGCGTCAAGGCGTTCGGGCAATCGACGGACATGGCGCGGTTCGCGCCGGAGGACCAGTTGACGGCCTCCACCGACATCTGGGGGCCGTACTACGTCCAGCGCATCGGCGAGGTCCTGGCCGGGACCTGGAAGAGCACCGACACCTGGGGCGGGTTCGACAGCGGGATGCTCGGCATGGCGCCGTTCGCCAACATGCCGCCGGAGGTCATGGCGCTCGCGGACGAGACGAAGGCCGCGGTCGCTTCGGGGAAGCCGGTGTTCGCGGGTCCGCTGACCGACCAGGCCGGGGCGGTGAAGGTGGCTGCGGGCCAGAGCATGGACGACGGCGCCCTGTCCTCCATGCAGTGGCTGGTGCAGGGCATCGACGGCAAGCTGACCTGACCCATGCCGGGGACGCCAGGCGGCATCCAGACCGCGGCGCCGCCCGGCGCCGTACTTGCGGAGCCGGCGCCGCCGCCGCTGCTGCGGATGGAGGGGATCACCAAGCAGTACCCCGGCATCCTGGCCAATGACGACGTTTCGCTCACCGTCGAGCGCAACCAGATCCACGCGCTGCTGGGCGAGAACGGCGCCGGCAAGAGCACGCTGGTCAAGGTGATCTACGGCCTCGTCAAGCCCGACGCCGGGCGGATCGCCTGGGACGGCCGGGAGGTCAGCATCGCCTCGCCGGGCCAGGCGCAACGCCTGGGCGTGGGCATGGTGTTCCAGCACTTCTCCTTGTTCGAGGCGCTGACCGTGACCGAGAACATCGCCCTGGGCCTCGGCACCGCCAAGGAGCGTGAAGGGCTGCGGGACCGCGTCGTCCGCATCTCCACGGAGTACGGGCTGCCGCTCGACCCCGACCGGGTGGTGCACGACCTGTCGGTGGGCGAGCGGCAGCGGATCGAGATCGTGCGCTGCCTGCTGCAATCGCCGAAGCTGCTCATCATGGACGAGCCGACCTCGGTGCTGACGCCGCAGGAGGTCGGGCGCCTGTTCGTCACCCTGCGCCGGCTGGCGGCGGAAGGCTGCTCGATCCTGTACATCAGCCACAAGCTGGAGGAGGTGCGCACGCTGTGCTCGGCGGCGACGGTCATGCGGCTGGGCCGCAACGTCGCCCGCGTCGCCCCGGCAGAGCGCACCGTCAAGGAACTGGCGGAGATCATGATCAGCGCCGAGCTGCGCGCCCCCACCCCGCGCCCGGCCAGCGCCAGCACAGCGCCCCCGCGGCTCGTGCTGGACCGCCTGACCAGCCGCTCCCTCAGCCCGTTCGGCACGGACCTCAAGGACATCTCGTTCAGCGTGGCCGAGGGCGAGATCCTGGGAGTGGCGGGCATCGCCGGCAACGGCCAGGCGGAGCTGATGGACGCGCTGTCGGGCGAGGTCCCGGCCGGCCGGCCGGAGACGGTGCTCATCGGCGGCGTGGCGGCCGGGCACATGGGGCCGGCCGAGCGGCGGCGCCTGCGCGGCTGCTTCGTGCCGGAGGAGCGCAACGGCCACGGCGCCGTCACCACCATGTCGCTGTCGGACAACGCTTTCTTGTCGGGGTTCCTGCGCGCCTCGCTGCTGCGGTTCGGGTTCATCCAGCGCGGGCGCACGGACGCCTTCGCGCAGGGCATCATCGACCGCTTCGACGTCCGCACCACTGGGCCTGCGGCGGAGGCGCGGTCGCTTTCGGGCGGCAACCTGCAGAAGTTCCTGGTCGGGCGGGAGGTGATGCAGGACCCGGCCGTGCTGGTGATCAACCAGCCGACCTGGGGCGTGGACGCCGGGGCGGCGCTGGAGATCCACGAGGCGGTCCGGGCGCTGGCCCGGGCGGGCACCGCGGTGGTCATCATCTCCCAGGACCTTGACGAGGTGTTCGCGCTCGCCGACCGCATCGCCGTGCTGGCCGGGGGGCGGATGTCGGAGCCGGCGCCGGCCCGGTCGGCAACGGCCGAGTCCATCGGTCGGCTGATGGGGGGCGTCGCCCATGCTTAGGGCCATTCATGCTTAAGATCGAGCCGCGCGGGGCGGAGTCGCGGTTCTGGCGGGCGGGGTCGCCGGTGCTGGCGCTGGTGCTGGCCACGCTGGCCTCGGCGCTGATCTTCGCCGTCATGGGCCGACCGCCGTTCCGCACGGTCTACACCTTCCTGGTGTCGCCGCTGCTGGCGCCGGGCGGGCTGCAGGCCCTGGTGGTGAAGGCGGCGCCGCTGGTGATGATGGGCGTGGGCCTGTCGCTCGCCTACCGCGCCAACGTGTGGAACATCGGGACGGAGGGGCAGTTCACCCTGGGCGCCATCGTGGGCGGCGGCGTGGCGCTGGCCCTGCCCGACGCGCCCGCCTGGGCGCTGCTGCCGGCGGTGCTGGCGGCGGGCGTCGGGGGCGGCATGGCGGCCGGCGGCCTGGTCGCTTGGCTGCGCGTGCGCTTCAACGCCAACGAGATCCTGACCAGCCTGATGCTGACCTACATCATCCAGTACCTGCTGATCTACCTGGTGACGGGGCCGTGGCGCGACCCGGAGGGCTTCGGCTTCCCGCAGACCGCCATGTTCCCCGACGCTGCGGAGGCGCCGCGGCTGATCGAGGGCACCAACGTCCATCTCGGCGTGCTGCTGGCGCCGCTGGTCGCCGCCGGGCTGTGGCTGGTGCTGGAGCGGTCCATCCTGGGCTTCCAGTTCCGCGTCCTGGGCCAGGCGCCGCGGGCGGCGCGGTTCGCGGGGTTCAGCGAGCCGCGGCTGGTGTGGGCCGCGCTGCTCATCAGCGGCGGACTGGCCGGGCTGGCGGGAGTGCTGGAGGTGACGGGGACGGTTGGGCAGCTCACCACCGTGATCTCGCCGGGCTACGGGTTCACGGCGATCATCGTGGCGTTCCTGGGACGGCTGAACCCGTTGGGCGCCATCCCGGCGGGGCTGCTGCTGGCGCTGTCCTACCTCGGGGGGGACGCGGCGCAGATGCAGCTTGGGCTGCCCAACGCGGTCACGGGCATCTTCCAGGGCATCCTGCTGTTCTGCCTGCTGGGGTGCGACGTGCTGCTGCTGCACCGCATCCGCTGGCGCCCGGCCGCACGCCCTGTAGCGCGCCCGGCTGCGCGAAAGGCGGCCTGATGTCGCAGATCGTCGTGAGCGCCCTGGTCAGCATCCTGGCCGCGTCCACCCCGCTGCTGCTGGCCGCCACGGGGGAGCTGGTGGCGGAAAAGGCCGGCGTGCTGAACCTCGGGGTCGAGGGCATGATGCTGGCCGGCGCCATCGCCGCGTTCGCCACGGCCGAGGCGACGGGGCTGACCTCGCTCGGGCTGCTGGCGGCACTCGGCGCCGGCATGGCGCTGGCGCTGCTGTTCGGCGTCTTGACGCTGACGCTGCAGGCGAACCAGACGGCGACCGGGCTGGCGCTGACGATCTTCGGGCGCGGCTTCAGCGCCCTGCTGGGGGCGGGCTACGTGGGCATCACGGCGCCCACGCTGCCGAAGCTGCACGTCCCGGTGCTGTCGGACCTGCCGCTGGCCGGACCCGTGCTGTTCGGCAACGACCTGCTGGTCTACGCGGCGCTTGCCATCCTGGCCCTGACCGCCTGGGCGATCCGGGGCACCCATGCCGGGCTGGTGCTGCGCGCCGTCGGGGACTCGCATGGCGCGGCGCACTCGCTGGGCCACCCGGTGATGCCGATCCGCTATGCCGCCGTGCTGTTCGGGGGCGCGCTGGCCGGGCTGGCAGGGGCCTACATGTCGCTGGCCTACACGCCGCTGTGGGCGCAGGACATGACGGCCGGGCGCGGCTGGGTGGCGGTGGCGCTGGTGACGTTCTCGGCCTGGCGGCCGTTCTGGCTGCTGATCGGGGCGTGGCTCTTCGGGGCGCTGATGTACTTGTCGCTGTATGTGCAGGCGCTGGGCATCTCGGTGCCGTCGGCGCTGCTGTCGGCGCTGCCCTACGTCGGCACGGTGGCGATGCTCGTGCTGATCTCGCGGGACGTCCGCCGCATCCGGCTGCACCGGCCGGCCATGCTGGGGCGGCCGTTCCAGCCCCGGGCCTGACTGCGGTTCGAGAAGGCGTTCCCCTCTTCGCTCGGGGCGGAGGTTTGCGGCGGCCATCCCTT
>CAXUJE010000320.1:1049-6601 GCA_964251035.1 uncultured Acetobacteraceae bacterium | reverse complement strand
GATGGGGTGGCCGGCCCGTGGGCGGCATCTAGGCCGCCAAGGGACCGTTGAGGGAGAGCCAATAGGACGGGACCACCTCAGCCAGCCGGACCACCTCATCCGGCATGGTTGGTTTGAATAGCTCCCTCTTCCCATGTTGCCACTGTTGGGGGGCTTGCCTGGACTGTCAGGGCAAGGGCTGCAGGAACGTCGCCTCAAGCTCCTTCGCCTGCACCTCCTTCAGCACGGCCAACAGCTTGGCCGTGTTGGGCGCCGCCAAGTGCGCCTGAAAGGCGGCTTTGTCCCGGTAGCGTTCGAACGTGTAAAAAACGAGCGGGTCGGACTGAGAGGCGAACGCGTTGAACTCGGCCACGCCAGGCTCGCCTCGGCTGGCCTGGATCTGTGCCTGCATGGCCTGGACGAACCGGTCCTGCTGGCCCGGCTTGACCGTGATGGTCACGGCAAGGGTCACCGGCTGGGGAGCCGGCCCGGCCGCGATGGCGGGGAGCAGGGCCGGCGCCGCCACCGCGACGGTGAGCAGGAAAGCGGTTCTCAGGTGCGACAGGTTCATGGTGCCCTTCCGGATACTGGGACGGCGACGGCCGCCAAGCGATGCACTACGGAGGTTATGGCTTGCGCGGCCATTTTGGAGTACGCACATCCATCGCACGTAGTGTCAAAAAGGATACCATCATGGCCAAGGCCCGCCACACCCGGTTCGACTGCAACCCTGGCTGCGCCGTCGAGGCCGCCATCAGCCTGATCGACGGCAAGTGGAAGTGCGTCGTCCTGTTCCACCTTTTGCGCGGTACGGCCCGCTTCAACGAGCTGCGCCGGCTCGTGCCGGGCGTGACGCAGCGCATGCTGACCAACCAGCTGCGCGAGCTGGAGGCGGACGGCCTGATCGTCCGCAAGGTCTACGCCCAAGTGCCGCCCAAGGTGGAGTACAGCTTGTCGCCGCTCGGGCGCAGCATGGAGCCTGTGCTGATGGCGCTGAGGGCATGGGGGGTGGAGAACATGGCGCTGTTCACGGCGCCGCCTGCGCCCCTGCCCAAGGCGGCCTGAACCCGGCCCCACGGGCGGAGAGTGCCTGGGGCGGTATCCTTTTGCGCACTATGTGCAGTTTCCGTGCGTACTTGCGGGGCGTCCAGGAAGGCCGCAACTGGAGGGCGACGGCTTAACGGCCAGACCCTATCGCCAGAGTAAGGAGCCCCCATGCGCGCCATCGGCTATCAAACACCCGGCCCGATCACAGCGGATGCGTCGCTGGTTGACATAGACCTGCCCACGCCCGCGCCCGCCGGCCGCGACCTGCTCGTCGAGGTGCAGGCCGTGTCCGTCAACCCGGTTGACACCAAGGTCCGCAAGGGCGTCGCCCCCGACGCGGGCAGCTGGAAGGTGCTGGGCTGGGACGCCGTGGGCAGGGTGGCGGCGACCGGGCCGGACGTGACCGGCTTCGCCGTGGACGACGAGGTGTTCTACGCCGGCTCCCTGATCCGCCCCGGCACGAACTCCGAACTTCACTTGGTGGACGAGCGGATCGTCGGCCGCAAGCCCGCTTCGCTGTCCGCTGCGGAAGCTGCGGCCCTGCCCCTGACCGCGATCACGGCATGGGAGATGCTGTTCGACCGGCTGGACGTCCGCAAGCCCGTCCCGGGCGCCGCGCCCGCCATCCTGGTCATCGGCGGCGCCGGCGGCGTGGGGTCCATTGCCATCCAGCTTGCCCGGCAGCTCACGGATCTCACCGTCATCGCGACCGCTTCCCGCCCGGAAACGCGCGATTGGGTGTTCTCGCTCGGGGCACACCACGTTGTGGACCATTCGCGGCCGCTTGCGGCGCAGGTCGCAGCCCTTGGGCTTGGGGCGCCGGGGCTGGTGTTCTCCACGACCGAGACGCAACACCACCTGACCGAGATCAACGAGTTGATCCAGCCGCAGGGCCGCTTCGGGCTGATCGACGACCCGGCCGAATTCAGCGCCGGCGTGTTCAAGCGCAAGTCGGTGTCGATCCACTGGGAGCTGATGTACACCCGGCCGATCTATGGGACGGCCGACATGGCGGAGCAGGGCAAGCTGCTGACGGAGGTGGCGCGGCTGGTCGATGCCGGCCTGCTGCGCACCACGTTGACAGAACGTATGTCGCCGATCAACGCCGCCAACCTCAAGCGCGCCCACGCCCTCATCGAGAGCGGCAAGGCGCGCGGCAAAGTCGTCTTGGAAGGTTTCGGCGCTCCGGCCTGATGGCCACCGTGCCGACTGTCTGCGAACATCAAGGGAACTCTGGGCATGTCCGCACGCGCGCGGTTCCCAAATCCATTCCCAGGAGGTCCACCCAGCGAAGGCCGCGGCGGCGTTGACCGGCGCCTGCTTGGCTGCTGCCACGGAGTCGGCGTGGTGCTCATTGCCCTGCTGCATACCGATTTTGAGCGACGACGGAGCGTGACTTCCGCAGTGCGTTTCAGGCCCGGGTAGCTCAGCCGCTGCAATCGGCAGCGCGGCCGCCCGTGGCCGCGGGCGCGAGTGCGAGCAGCCCCCCAGTGATAAAAGCCACCAGCGGCGAGAGCAGCGCATCGGGCCGACGCGGGATGGGCGTCCGCCCCGCCAACCGTTGTGCCCGCCCCGCGGCGGTGATCGTCGACATCGTGGCCGCGATCATCCAGAGATAGCCTTGGACAATCAATGCCTCCCCCGCGCCCGGCAGCGCCTGCCGCAGCGCACGCAGGCAAACCCCGACGGAGGGATCCAGGTAGCCGGATACGATGGACCGGGTGTCTGCCGTCGCATCGCTCGCTTCTCGGGCAAGCAGCGCGATGAAGTACTTGCTCTTCCGATTGGAGGCGAGTTCGACCAGCGGCCGCACCCAGCACTCCACGATCCCGGCCACGCTGTCCGCCGACCCAGGCACGATCACCAAACTGGCCAGCGCCTCGACGCGTCGCTCCGTGATCAGGTGGTAGCGGTCGCTGAAAAGGCGCCGATACAGCTCCTCCTTGGTGCCGAAATGGTAGCGGATCAGTGCCGAGTTCACGTCAGCTGCGGCGGCCACGTCCCGGATCGAGACGGCCTCGTAGGGCGCTTCAGAGAACAGGCGCTCGGCAGCCGCAAGGATGTCATGCTTGCGCCCGTTCTCCCGCACCGGGAAGGCGGCGGGCACCCCTTCCGGGCCACCGTCGCCCGGCTTCGCAATCTCGTCCGGTCTAGTCTTTCTCGATTGTACCACGCTTCACCTGATCGAGCCCGACGGCAATGAGCAGCAGCACGCCGTTCGCGATCATCTGGTAATAGCTGCCTACGCCGAGCAGGGTCATCCCGTTGTTGAGCACGCCGATGATCAGCACGCCGACCAACGTGCCGAGCACGCTGCCCTCCCCGCCGCGGAGGCTGGTGCCGCCGAGCAGCACGGCGGTGATGGCGAGCAGCTCGTATCCCGTCCCGGCGCTCGGCACGGCGGTCGCCGCCTGTCCTGTCAGCAGCACGCCGGCGAGGCCCGCCGTGGCGCCGCTCGCGACGAACACCCAGAAGCGGCAGGCGGCCAGGTTGATGCCGGACAGCCGGGCCGCGCGCGGGTTCGCGCCCACGGCGTACAGCGTCCGGCCCGCCGTCGTGCGGGTCGCCACCACCTGGCAGGCCGCAAACACCGCGAGCACGATGAGCACCGACCAGGGCACGCCGAGCACCCGGCCTGCGCCGAGTTCCATCAGCGGCTCGCTGTCGAACGTCAGCGTGTCGCCGCGCGTGGCCACGTAGGTGAAGCCGCGGAAGATCGAAAGCGTGCCGATGGTGACGATCAGCGACTCGATCCGCAACCGGCTAACGATGAGGCCATTGAGCGTGCCGCAGGCCATGCCGGCGAGCAGCGCCGCCGCCACGGCGACCGGCCACGGCCAGGCATCCACGAGCGCCGCAGCCACGACGCCGCTGAGCCCGACGATCGATCCGATCGAGAGGTCCAGCGCACGAGTCACGAGCACGAGCGTGGTCACCGCCGCCATGGTGCCGATCACCGAAACCGACAGCAGGATGTTGATCCCGTTCGCAACGCTGAGGAAGTAGGGCGACGCGAACGAGAAGCCGGCCACCAGCACGAGCAGGGCAACGGCCAGCAGGGCGCCCTCGTTGCCACGCAACCGTCCGAGCCAGCGCCGCGCACCCGGGAAGCGGCCCCGCGCTGCCGCGGCCTCGACGATCTCCGTTCCTGCTTGCGACATGGCTGGCTCCTTCAAAGGGCGGCGCGCAACAGGCCGGACAGGGTCAGGTCGTCCCCGGCGAGTTCCGCGGTGACACCGCCGCCGCGCAGCACATAGGCTCGGTCGCAGGCTGCCTCGATCTCCTCCGCATCGGTGGAGAACACGAGGCTCGCACCGCCCTCGGCGGCGTGCTGCCGCAGGATGCGGTAGATCTCGGTCCGCGCGCCGACGTCCACGCCGCGCGTCGGCTGATCGAGCAGCAGGATTGCGGCACCCGCCGCCTGCCACTTGCCGAGCACGATCTTCTGCTGGTTGCCGCCGCTGAGGTCGCCCGCGCGTTGCCCCGATCCCGCGCAGCGGATGTCGAACCGTGCCACCACCTCGCGGGCGATCGTCGCCGCCCGCCGCCGGTCCACGAAGCCGAACCGGGACGCCCGCTTGCGGCAGGTCATCAGGATGTTCTCGGCGATAGACATCCCGAGCGCGAGGCCCGCTGCCTTGCGGTCGGGCGGAACGTAGCCCAGCCCGCGGGCCATGGCCGTAGCCGGCGACGCGGGCAGCCCCGTGCGGCCGGCGATGCGCGCCTCGCCCGACGCGCGCGGGTGCAGGCCGAACAACGCCTCCGCGATGCCGCTCTGCCCGGCGCCGAGCAGGCCGAAGAAGCCGACGATCTCGCCGCGGCGGACCTGGAAGGAGACAGGGCCGAGCCGCGGCGGCACCGCCAGGTTCCGGCAGCCCAGCAGGGTCTCGGACGCCGGCACGGCGGCCCTCGGCGCGGCCTCGGCCAGGTCATGCCCGAGGATATGCCCGATCAGCGCGGCCCGGCTCGTCTCGCGCGGCAGCACCTCGGCGACCTTGCGTCCGTCCCGCATCACCGAGACACGGTCGGCGACCGCCAGCACGTCGTCGAGGTTGTGCGAGATGTACGCGACCCCCACGCCGCGGTCCCGCAGCCGCCGCACCTGGCCATGCACTCCCTTGGCCTCGACCGGCGACAGCGCCGCGGTCGGCTCGTCAAGGAACACGACCCGCGCATCCCCGATCAGCGCGCGCGCGATCTCCACCACCTGCCGCTCCGCCACCGAAAGCGCGCGCACCGGGGTGTCGGGATCGAACCGGCAGCCGAGCCCGTCGAGCGCCGTCCGGCTGCGCTCGCGTAATTCCCGGCGGCCAAGCACCCCGCCCCGCCCCGGCAGACGGCCGAGGAACAGGTTCTCGGCGACGCTGAGCGCGTCGGCAAGTTCAAGTTCCTGATGCACCACGGCGATGCCGAGCGCCCGCGCCCGCGACGGGGAGCCGATCACCACCGGGGCGCCCGCCAGCAGCACCTCGCCGCCGTCAGGCTCGGTCACGCCGCTGAGCACCTTGATGAGGGTGGACTTGCCG
>CAXUJE010000320.1:0-1039 GCA_964251035.1 uncultured Acetobacteraceae bacterium | reverse complement strand
CCCCCCCCGCGCCCCCCCCCGCGGGGGGGCCCCCGGCCGGGGGGGCGGGCGCCGCCCCACGCCCTTCAGGGCCTGGATTCCGCCGTAGCTCTTGATGACGGCACGGGCGGCCAGCAGCGCCCCGGCACCCGCGTTCCGCGTCCCGCCGGGCAGACCCTCGGCGAGGTCTGCAGCACTGCTCACTTCGGCGCCTCGAACTGCGCCGCGTTGGCCGCCGTGACGAACACCTGCTGGCGCGGCGACGACCGTTCTGGCACCGCTTCGCCGGCGAGCATACGTTCGGCGAGGTCGAACACGTCGTTGCCCCAAAGCTCCGGGAAGAACGAGTAGGTGCCGAGCAGCGGGCTTGCCGGCCGCTTGAGCTCTGCCAGCGCCGCCGCGCTGCCGCCTGTGGTCGAGACGAGCGCGTCGCCGCCGTGCCCCGTGTTGCGGATGGCCGAGACCGCGGCGAGCGCCACCTCGTCCACGTGCGCCCAGACGAGCATGCGCCGGCCCGCGTGGCGGGTCAGCAGATCGGTCGTCATTTGGCGGACGTAGCCGACGTCGGACTTGCTGGAGAACTCCTCGAACGGCATGCCTGGGTAAACGACCGCGAGCGCGCGCTTGGCGGCCTCGCCGCGGTCGCGGAACATCGGCCCCGCCTCGGGCAGGCCGACGATGACCGAGACGGGCGTTTCGCCGGGCCAGCGCCGCCTGCCTTCCTCCGCCAGCACGCGGCCGGAGTCGGTGCCGGAAGCGCCGTTGTCCACCGCGAACAACGGCGCCCCGGGCACCGGCACCTGGACGGCAAGCACCTTGATCCCGGCGCCTGCCATCAGCCGCGCGATCGGCACGTTGGAGGCGGCTTGCCCGTTGTACTGGATGAGCAGGTCGTAGCGCGCGGCAGCCACGGAGCGCGCGTTCTCCACCGCGCGCGCGGCGTCGCTGTGGTTGTCGAAGTTGGTCAGCTCGATGCCGGCACGCCGCGCCGCGGCCTGTTGCAGGCCGCGCTGCACCGAGGCGCCGAAGGGGCTAGAGCAAAATTCGTGAAGGTTTGGAG
>CAXUJE010000319.1:0-6624 GCA_964251035.1 uncultured Acetobacteraceae bacterium | reverse complement strand
CTCCCGCGTCGCCGCGGTTCAGGCGCTGTTCCAAAGCGAGCAGGGCGGCGAGACGGCGGAAACGGTGATCGAGCAGTTCGTGCGCCACCGCCTGGGCGAGATGCCCGGCCCCGAGCACCTGGGCGGCGGCGGCTTCGAGGAGGGCCGGGTCCCCGACGCGCACGTACCGCTGTTCCAGCAGATCGTCCGCTCCGCAGTGCTGCAGCAGGATCGGCTGGATGCCCTGATCGCCGAAGCCCTGCCGCCGGAGTGGCCCATGGTGCGGCTTGACCCGGTGCTCCGCGCCCTGCTGCGCGCCGGGGGCGCGGAGTTGTCGATGGCCGACGGCCCGCCCGCCCGCGTCGTGATCAACGAGTACCTGGACGTGGCGCACGGCTTCTTCACCGGGGAAGAGCCGCGCATGGTCAACGGAATGCTCGACCGCCTGGCGCGCGAGCTGCGGCCCGGCGACTTCCCTGCGGAGGCGGCCCGCACCTACTGATGGCGCGCCCGTGACGCCCGCACCGCCGGCCGAGTTCGGGCTGATCGCCCGGCACTTCCGGCCGCTGGCCGGCCCGGGGGCGCTGGACCTGCTGGACGACGCGGCCCTGCTCCGACCGCCGCCGGGCCGCGAGCTGGTGCTCACCGCCGATGCCATGGTGGCCGGGGTGCATTTCCTTCCTGGCGACCCGGCGGACACCGTGGGCGCCAAGCTGCTGCGGGTGAACCTGTCCGATTTGGCCGCCATGGGCGCCACGCCGCTCGCTTACCTGATGACCGTCTCGGCGCCCCGGGACACGGGCGATGCTTGGTTGGAGGCCTTCGCGGCTGGCCTCTCGCGCGATCAGGCACGGTTCGGCATCACGTTGCTGGGTGGGGACACCACGGCAACGCCCGGGCCGATGACGCTGTCGCTCACCGCCATCGGCCACGTGGCGCCCGGCGCTGCGCTGCGCCGCCGGGGCGCCGTCGCGGGCGACGAAGTGTGGGTGACGGGCACGGTCGGCGACGGGGCGCTCGGCCTGCTGGCGCTTCAGGGCCGGGTTCCGGACCCGGACGGCTGGCTGGCCAGCCGCTACCGCCTGCCGCAGCCGCGGCTCGGCCTGGCGCTGCACGGGATCGTGTCGGCCTGCATGGACGTGTCGGACGGCTTGGTGCAGGACCTGGGCCATCTTTGCCGCGCTGCCGGGCTTGGCGCCGTCATCGAGGCCGCGCAGGTGCCGCGCTCACCGGCTGCGCGGGCGGCGGGAGAGGCTTGGCTCACGACCTGCCTGACCGGCGGCGACGATTACGAGCTGCTGATGGCGGTGCCGCCGCGGCACGCCGAGGCCCTTATGGCCGCAGCGGCGGCCCAGGGATGCGGCGCGGCCCGGATCGGCCGGTTCGAGGCCGGCGCCCGGGTGCGGGTCCTGGACGGAGCGGGTGCTGCCATCAGCCTGGACCGGCCAGGCTGGAGCCACTTCTAGCCTACAGCCCCGGCCCGGTGGTGGCGCCGCTGCCGCCCGGCGTGGTCCTGCCGCTGCTGCCCGGCACCGCGCCCGTGCTGAACTTGCCCACGTTGCCCAGCAACTGCTGCAGGAACGACGCCTCGCTGCCCGGAGAGGGCGTGGCGCGGCTCACGACCGCCACGTCCCGGCCGTCGTCCTGGTTCAGGTGCTTCACGTCGCGGAGCACGCCGGCCTGATCGAAGGTCAGCATCGTCACGTCCTGCGCCGTGATGCCCGGCAGCCGGCCGACCCGGGTGCGCGTGGTCTCACTGATATAGATCCACGTGTCGTCGTCGAAGGCGCCATGCGCGGTCGGCGAGCCGAGCAGGGACGTGGCGTCGGCCCGGGTCGATGTCCCCGGCACCAACTCCTTGATGAGGTCGGCATCGACGTGGTTGCCGCGCAGCTGATGCGGCGCGTCGACGGCGCTGCAGGCGGACAAGGCCAACAGGAACATGGCGGGGAGCAGGCGCACTCGCGGGTCCAGTCTGCACAGGGATGGAGCCGAGGCGGCGGGAGGGCCGCATTGATCGATCCCACGGGGAAACCTATCTGGACGTTGGGTGTCATGCCCGCCGGGTTGTGTCAATCTGTGCGGCGCCGGACCAGACAGGACGGGTGGGGATCACATGGCACTCTTGGGTCTGCTTGGGCGTAAGCGGCATGAACGCGCCGGGTTCGAGCTTTACACCGCCGCCGTCGGTGCCGCCCGCGATCCCTACATCTTCGAAACTTTGGGCGTCCCGGACACGCTGGATGGGCGGTTCGACGTGATCGGGCTTTACGTGTTCCTCGTGGTGCACCGGCTGCATGCCGCCTCGAAAGAAGGGCAGGAGCTGGCGCAGGCCGTGTTCGACGCGATGTTTTCCGACATGGACATCAACCTGCGGGAGATCGGCGTGGGCGACATGACGGTCGGCAAGCGGGTACGCGCGATGTGGGAGGCCTTCAACGGCCGCTCCGCCGCCTATGCCGCAGCGCTCGACAGCGGCGACGTGATGGCGCTGGCGGGCGCGCTTGGCCGCAACGTTTGGCGCGGCCAGGCGCCCCCGGACTCCGCGCACGCCTTGGCGGCCTTGGCGTTGGAGCAGTCCAAGCACCTGGCGGGGCAGCCGATCGAGGCGCTGTTGGCGGGCCGGGTCGGTTTCCGGCCGGCGCGGGCCACGGAATGACCCCGGAGCTGCATCGGCCGGTCGCGCTGGACCGCATCGGGCCGCAGGGCATGACCGTGGAGGTCCAGGCGAAGCCGGACGAGCTGCCGGCCATCGCGGCCCGGTTGCGCGTCCTGGAACTCGCGAGCCTGCATTGCGCGTTCAAGCTGCGCCGGGTCGGCGCGGCCACCGTCGAGGCGCAAGGCGTGCTGCGCGCCGAGGTGACAGAAGCCTGCGTCGTCTCGCTCGATCCGTTCAGCCATGACGTGCAGGAGAGGTTCACCGTCCATTTCGTGCCGTCCGGCACCGAGGATGACAACCCGGACCCGGAGGCGGTTGACCAGATCCCTTATTCTGCCGGCGCGGCTGACCTTGGAGAGGCAGCGGTGGAGCAGCTTGCCCTGGCGCTCGATCCGTTCCCCCGCAAGCCCGGCGCCGTGCTGCCGGATGAGGCTACGGCGGAAACGCCCAACCCGTTCGCGGCGCTGCTCACGCGCCGGCCGTCAGGGTAGGCTGTCGCTTGCAGCCCGGATGCGGCTCTGCTAGACCGCGCGGCTCGTCATTCTCGTTATTGATTTCGTGTTCCCGGCGCGTCGCATTCTTGCTGCGCGCCATTTAGCCCGGAGGGGCGCTGTCCCATGGCTGTTCCCAAGAAGAAGACCTCCCCGTCCCGCCGGGGCATGCGCCGCAGCCACGATGCGCTGCGGGTCGAGGCGCACGCCGAGTGCTCCAACTGCGGCGAGCTGAAGCGCCCGCACCACCTGTGCAGCCATTGCGGCCATTATGACGGCCGTGAGGTCGTGGCCGCCGGCAAGGCGCTCAAAGGGGCCGTTCGCGCCTGAGCGCGCCGGGCGCGCCGTCGGGCTGGGACGCCCAGCGATGACCGAGCCATTCAACCTTGCGATCGATGCCATGGGCGGCGATCACGCGCCCGACACGGTGCTGGACGGCGTCGCGATCGCGGCTGAGCGGCACCCGTCGGCGCGCTTCCTGCTGGTGGGCGACCAGGCGAGGCTCGGCCCCTTGATGGCGGCACGCAAGCGCGTCCAGGCCTCCTGCACCATCCGGCATGCTCCCGAGGCCATACCGAGCGAGATGAAGCCGACCGCGGCCTTGCGGGTGCGCGGCTCCTCGATGCGGGTGGCCATCGACGCGGTGGCATGCGGCGAGGCTTCGGGCGTGGTGTCGGCCGGCAACACCGGAGCGCTACTGGCACTGGCGAAAATCGTGATCAAGACCTTGCCCGGCATCGACCGCCCGGCCATGGCGGCCATCGGGCCTTCCGCCAGAGGCGACGTGGTGATGCTCGACCTCGGCGCCAACGTGCAATGCGACGTGCGCAACCTCGTCGAGTTCGCGGTCATGGGCGACGTGTTCGCCCGCACCGTGCTGGGCCTGCCGGCGCCCACCATTGGCCTCTTGAACGTAGGGTCGGAAGAGTTGAAGGGCGACGAGCGCGTGCGCCAGGCGGCCGAGATCCTGCGGTCGAGCCACATCGCCCCGCAGTTTCACGGCTTCGTGGAGGGGCATGACATCGCGGCGGGGACCACGGACGTGATCGTGACCGACGGCTTCACCGGCAACGTGGCACTGAAAACCGGAGAGGGCGCGCTCAAGCTGGTGGGCGACCTGCTGAGGCAGATCTTCCGGAGCAGCCTGGCAGCGCGGCTTGCCTATTTGCTGGCCCGGCCCGGGCTTGACCGCATGCGGCTTTG
This sequence comes from uncultured Acetobacteraceae bacterium, assembly GCA_964251035.1. GTDB lineage: Bacteria > Pseudomonadota > Alphaproteobacteria > Acetobacterales > Acetobacteraceae > CAHJXG01. The sequence continues at coordinate 2,292 of CAXUJE010000319.1, read as the reverse complement.
GCTCGACCCGCGGCGCTACAACGGCGCGGTCATGCTGGGGCTGAACGGCGTGGTGGTGAAGTCGCATGGCGCCGCCGACGCAGAGGGGTTCGCGCATGCGCTCGACGTGGCGATGGACATGGTCGTGCACCGCTTCAACGAGCAGATCCGCGACGGCCTGGCACGGATCGAGGCGATGAAGGCGGACAAGGACGGCCCGCAGCTCCTGGCGGCCGTGTAAGCCCGATGGGGTCGCGCAGCGTGATCGCGGGGGTGGGCGGCTACCTGCCGAAGCGGATCGTCTTCAACGACGAGCTGTCGCGCACTATCGACACAACCGACGAGTGGATCCAGGAACGCACCGGCATCAAGCAGCGCCACATCGCCGGGCCGACCGAGACCTGCGTCTTCATGGGCGCGCGGGCAGCGGCGGCGGCGCTGGCCCATGCCGGTTGCGGGACCGAGGAGGTCGATGCGGTGATCCTGGCGACGGCGACGCCGGACCAGGCCTTTCCCGCCTCGGCCCTCCGGGTGCAGGCGGAGCTCGGCATCACCCGTGGGTTCGGCTTCGACATCTCTGCGGCGTGCAGCGGGTTCATCTATGCGCTGGCGATGGCCGACGCCATAGTACGCACCGGGCAGGCCGCGGGCGTGCTGGTGATCGGCAGCGAGGTGTACTCCCGGATCATGAACTGGGCGGACCGCGGCACCTGCGTGCTGTTCGGCGACGGCGCCGGGGCGGTGTTCGTGCGGCCCGGCACGGAGCGGGACGGGACGCGCGGCATCTTGTCCACCCACCTGCATGCCCAGGGCACGCTGGGCGACCTGCTCTATGTCGATGGCGCCGTCGGACGTCCGGACCGGTCGGGCCACCTGGTGATGAACGGGCGCGAGGTGTTCCGCCATGCGGTCGCGAAGCTCGCCGCCGTGGTGGACGAGGCGCTGGCGGCGCATGGCCTGGGCCACGCGGACATCGACTGGCTCGTCCCGCACCAGGCGAACCGCCGCATCATCGACGCGATGGGCCGCAAGCTTGGCCTGCCGTCCGAGCAGGTGGTGGTCACGGTCGACCGCCACGCCAATACCTCGGCCGCTTCGGTGCCCTTGGCATTGGCGGAAGCGTGCGGCGACGGGCGGGTCAAGCGGGGCGACCTGGTGGTCATGGAGGCCTTGGGCGGAGGCATGACCTGGGGGTCCGCGCTCGTCCGCTTTTGAGGCGCGGGCGCAACAGTCTTGATAAAAATTGTTTAAGGTCAGGGTGTTCGCTTGACGGCTATGCGGCCACTGCATAGCGTGGCGCAATGAACACGGTGACGCGGGCGCAGCTGGCCGAGACGATCTACGCGCAGGTCGGGCTGTCGCGCAACGACTCGGCCGACCTTCTCGAAACGGTTCTGGAACGGATGTCTCGGGCGCTGGAGGCAGGTGATTCCGTGAAGATCAGCGGTTTCGGGACGTTCTCGGTTCGGCAGAAAGGCCGGCGGATCGGCCGCAACCCGAAGACCGGGGTGGAGGTGCCGATCCTGCCGCGCCGCGTGCTGACCTTCCGGCCCAGCCAAGTGCTGAAGGCGCATGTGAACGGCGCGGCCATTCCGGCGAGCGACGACGTATGAGTGGCTCCGACGACCTGCCGCCGGATGATCTTGTGCCCGAGGAGGGCGCCTTGGCCGTGTCGGGCGAGGCAGGCGGGGGCGATGCGGGCACGGACGACAGCCGGCCGCGCGCCAAGAAGGCGCCCAACGCATTCCGCACGATCAGCGAGGTGGCGGACGAGCTTCACATCCCGCAGCACGTCCTCCGCTTTTGGGAAACGAAGTTCCCGCAGATCAAGCCGCTCAAGCGCGGCGGCGGGCGGCGCTACTACCGCCCTGACGACATCCAACTGCTGCGCCGCATCTCCGATCTGCTGTATATCCAGGGCTACACGATCAAGGGCGTGCAGCGCCTGTTACGGGAAGGTGGGGGCCAATTGTCAGACAACATTCCGCCGGCGACTGCCGCCGAGCGCGCCGCCGCCGAGGCCGAGCGGGCCGTCGTCGCCGCACCGGAGCCGCCCGGGCCTGCACCGAATTCTAATACGGACGAGGTCGCCCGGCTTCGCGCGCTGCTGCGCCACAGCCTTGACGAGCTGACGGCGTTGCGGGCCATGCTGGATTGATGCTTGGGGTCTGGGATTCGGCCGTGCCGCGGCGTTGCGGCCTGCGCGGCACCCTGCTAAACCAAGGACGTGTCGGAGCGTAGCGCAGCCTGGTAGCGCATCAGTCTGGGGGACTGGGGGTCGTGGGTTCGAATCCCGCCGCTCCGACCACATTT
>CAXUJE010000318.1:469-6637 GCA_964251035.1 uncultured Acetobacteraceae bacterium | reverse complement strand
CAAGATCATCGCCGCCGCGAGGCGTGGACACCAAGCGTCGGGTTCGCTCCGCTAGACCCCGCCAAGCACCTCAGCGCAGCCAAAATCACCGCCCGAACACTTTGAAGTGGACACAGGGTGATGCTCATGCCACCGCCACCACGAATGGCACGGTGCGGACCTGCCCGCCCGCCATGAACTGCATCCAGAGCAGGTGGGTGCCCGGCTTGGGCACGCGGACGTGCAGGGTGAGGTCGGGCGGGACCTTCGTGCCCGCGCGTATCGGTGCGCCGTCCATGCCGGGCATCCCGCCGTAGCCGCCACCGCCCGCGTGGCCCATGCCGGGCATGTCCATGTCGGCTATCCCTGTCATGTCGTGCTTCATGGCCGCCCGCGGCCGGCGCGGCAGTCGGGGCAGCATGGGCGTGGACATAGGTGAGGTCAGTGGCCGAGATGAACACGGCGTGGGCCGCGACGCCGCGAAAGGTCGTCACGTCCGGCGCCGGCTCGCTGTCGCGCAGGAGGTGCAGGCGCAGCTCCATAAACATGCCACAGGCCGGCGTGCGGGAAGGCCGTTCGGTATCCGGAAGCGCCCGTTTGCGTCCGGCTTGTCGCCGTGCTCCATGCACAAAGGTGCGGAGGTCGCCGCTGACCGCGATCAGGTGCAACTGCTTGCTCAGCTCCGTCTCGAAGTGGGTAACGGGCTGGCCGGTGCCGAGCCGGGTCATGGCGATGTCCAGGATCTGCGTCCCGGGCTGGCTGGCTATCGTCGGCGTCGCGGTCAGCGTGGCTGCGACCTTGGCCTGTCTGTCCGGCAGGGCATAGGCGCCGGTCATTGCAGGCACCAGCGAGCGCGCCGGCTTGGCAGCAGCGGCATACGGCGTAACGCGGGCGATGAAGGCGGGAGCAAAAACAGCGGGCGCCAGCGCAAGCAGCACGGCGCGACGGGTGACGGGAGGCATGGTGGTCCTCGTCGCTGGCCCACGCGGGAGCGCGGGCCGGTCCGTTCGGGAGAGCTTGCCCCCGGTGTGCTTAAACACAGAGGACGTTGCGGCCCGCCGGGAGACGGGCCTAGCGGACGAGGACGGGTCTGGGCGGGTCGAGGTCGCCGGTGGGGGCGGCACCGGCCGGCGAGGGGACGGCGGCTATGGTCCAGCCAGAGCGTGCCGGGTTGGCTGGCAGCAGTAAGGATGTCGGCAAAAGGCCCACACCCAGGCCAGGACCATTCAGTTCTGCCGTAGCGGCCTGGGCGTGAGCGGCGGCGGGGTGACGTAGCGGCTGTAGGGAGGCGGCCTTCCAGCTTTGCGGCGTTGCCCCGTGCCGTTCGCTGTCCTGCTTGCCGCACCCGCCGAAGTGCCCGACCCACGCCGAGTTCAAGGCCAGCGCTACAGCGTGCGCCACCTGCTGCTGTTCCCGGTGCTCGCCACGCTTGCGGGCGCGACCTCCCACAAGACCATCGCCTGCATGGCCCTGCGGCGCGAGCGCCTGAACGCCGTCTTCGGCGCCTGCTTCCGGCGCGCCCCAGCGGTCAACACCTTGCGTCGCCTGGTCCTGGCGCTCGGCCGCGACGACCTCGAAAGCGGGCCAGGCGCATGGTGCAACGGTACAGGCCGGGGCGCATCGCTGTCGAGTGCGGCCATGCGGACAGCTCAGGCCGCCAGCGGCCGCGCCGGGTAGCCCTCGGCGGCCAGCGCCTGGGCGATCCGGTCAGGGGACGCCGTGCCGTCGCGCACCGTCACGCGGCCGGCGGGGAGGTCCACTGAAACCTGCGCCGCCGCGTCCACGCCGTGGACCGCTTCCGTCACGGCCCGCACGCAATGGCCGCACGTCATGCCGGACACCTCGAACTCCTGCATCGCAACCTCCATGCTTGGCCTTGTTGTGCAGCCTTCCACCATGGGAAGGTCAAGCGGTTCCCTCGTCATCGCAGGGATGTCATTCAAACCGCCCTGTCGGCGCCCTTGGACGACAGCGCCGCGCCAAACAGCTCCGGTTCCCATCGGGACTCAAACAGGCGACAAGCCCCCCTTGACCTTCCCACGCTGGAAGCTGCTCGCCTCCGCGCGGAGCCAACGAAACGGGAGACGCCGCCATGGAGCACCTGTCCGCCGCCCTGTCCATGGCGTTCGCGATGGGGTGGGAGATCCTGTGGGCGCTGGTGCTCGGCTTCACCCTGTCGGGCGTGGTGCAGGCGGCCGTGACCAAGGGCGAGATGGCCTGCTTGCTGCCGGACAGCCGTCCGCGCACGATCCTGGTCGCCAGCGCGCTCGGCGCCGCGTCGTCCTCCTGTTCCTACGCCGCGGTGGCGCTCGCGCGCTCCATCTTCCGCAAGGGCGGCGACTTCACGGCGGCGATGGCGTTCCAGTTCGCGTCCACCAACCTGGTCCTGGAGCTGGGCATCATCCTCGCCGTGCTGATGGGATGGCGGTTCACCGTGGCCGAGTTCGTGGGCGGCCCGGTGATGATCGCCCTGCTGGTGATGCTGCTGCGGGCGGCGCTCCGGCCGCAGGTGGTCGAGGCGGCGCGGGCGCAGGCGGAGCGCGGCGTCGCCGGGCGGATGGAGGGGCACGCCGGCATGGACATGTCGCTGTCGGGCGGCACGGTGCTGTCCCGGGCCTTGTCAGGGCGCGGCTTCACGGCGATCAGCCACTTCTACGTCATGGACTGGGCCAGCGTGTGGTCCGACATCGCGCTCGGGCTGCTGATCGCGGGCGCCATCGCCGTTTGGGTGCCGGCGGACATGTGGACGGCGCTGTTCCTGTCGGACCATCCCGTTTGGGCCAAAACCGTGGGGCCGCTGATCGGGCCGCTGGTGGCGGTGCTGTCCTTCGTGTGCTCGGTCGGCAACGTGCCGCTGGCGGCCGTGCTTTGGAACAACGGCATCAGCTTCGGCGGGGTGGTGGCGTTCCTGTTCGCCGACCTGATCGTGCTGCCGGTGGTCAACATCTACCGCAAGTACTACGGCGGCCGCATGGCGGCGCTGCTGTTCGGGCTGTTCTACGTGGCCATGGCGGCGGCGGGCTACGTGGTCGAGGCGCTGTTCGGCCTGCTCGGGCTGATCCCCGCGCAGCGTGGGGCGGTGGTGCTGGAGGCGCATGTGCAGTGGAACTACACAACCGTGCTGAACATCCTGGCCCTGCTGCTTTCCGCGGCGCTCATCTGGCGGTTCATGGGCACCGGCGGGCCGGGGATGCTGCGGATGATGGCGGCCCCATCCGGCGCGGGCCATAGCCACGGCGGCCACGCGCACGGGCATGGGACATAGGGTTCGAACGGAAGACGAGACCGGACGAAGCCTGTCCAGGCGTTCACTGATCCTGTCCTGCGCCGGGCTGGCGGCGTTCCTCACCCTGCCGCCCCGTCGCGCCTCGGCCATCGAGCAGCGCGACGACGTGGATTTCCTGCGCGACGCCTACAACGAGGCGTTCTTCAACCGGCTGAACGAGAGCTACCGCCTCGGCGCGGCCATGCACTTCTTCCACAGCAAGCGGCATGACCCGCTGCTGCAAACGCCCCTGGCCGAGCACGCCCGCTACGGCCGCCTGCTGAACGGCCAGTCGCTCGACACCCTGACCCGGCTGCCGCGGACCGAGCCGACGATGGAGTACTACTCCGAGCTGACCGACCGGACGATGCACACCCTGTTCCTGGCCATCGACTGGACGCACATGCACCACGAGCAGACTTACGACATCATGGCCGACCCGCGGATCGCATGGCCGGACAAGAAGCGCTGGACCGACCGTGCCGTGCGCTACTGCCTGGCCATGCAGACCGAGGGCCTGCCCCGGTCGCCGGCGCCGCTTGGCGTCACCATGCACCGGGTCGCGGTGATGGTGCGATCCAGCCGAACCATCGCAGGACCCCCAACCGTCCCCGTCATTGAAGCGGAACGAGGGAAGGCACGAGGTCAAGGACCCAGTGCAGGCTGTTCTCGATGGCCCAGTGCCCGCGGACGGCCTGTCCGGCCCGTTCTACATCAAGGCCTGCCGAGGACACGTAGTATCGGGTTTCCGTGTGCATGGCGCCGCCGCGCTCGATGCGGGCCTCGACGCGGATGGTGCAGGCAACGCCGGGCATCTGGGCCAGGTGGGCGATGCGGCGCACGTCGCGCGGGTCTTCGATAGTGGCGAAGTGGTCCAGCGGCACGCCAAGGCGGAACTTTTGCGGCACACAAGGCCAGGCAACGGCGACATGAGGGCGCTCCGGATCGGCAGCAGGCGCACCGCGCCCATCTGCGTGCCGATCAGGCGCTCGATGTGCCCGCCGTAGCGCGGCGTGCCCGGCTTGCGCCAGATCGTCTTGATGCCCTCGCCGCGGCAGGCGCGCACGAAGGCGCGGCTGCGGAAGTGGGCGCCGTTTTCGGCGTGCAGCGCCTCGGGCAGGCCCGCGATCGGCCAGGCTGCCTCGACGTCGCGCCCCTGGAGCCAGGCGGCTTTGTCGTAGACAGCGTGGAGCAGGCAGAGGCTGATGGACAAGCGCGAGGGCGCGTCCATGGCAAGCGTGAGCCAGAGCCGCCCACGAGGCTCCCCGGTCTCCTCGTCGACCACGATCACGTCCACCTTCTTGGGGTCAATCTGCACGACCTCAAGCGGCCTGGCAGCCTTGTAGCTGCCCGGCGTGGCTTTGGTGGCCTTGGGCACGGTCGCGTCGCCGCACCGCCTGGCCCTGGTTCTCAGGTCGGTTTCGAGCAGGCACTGCTTGACCGTGCGCCGGTTGGGCGGCTGCAGACCTTCTTGAAGGCACCGGACCTGCACCTCGTGCACGAGCCGAGCAAAGGGCGGTCTTGTCGGCTGGAGATAGGCGTCCTTCAGCGCCTGGCGGATCACGGCCTCGCGCCTGGATCGAGCAAGCGCAGGCCCTGCGGGCGCCCTGCCGTGCGCGGCACGAGAGCGGTGACGGTGCCGTCAACCCGGAACCGCCGGATGGAGCGGTAAAGGCTGGCCCGGCTCATGCCGAGTTGGCCGGCCACCTCGTCGACCATGGCGGCGGTCAGGCCTTGCGGATGGCGGCAGGAGGTCCTGGATCGCGTCCTCGCGGCGGCACGCCTCCTCCCAGGCCGGCTCGGCGTCTTGGGCGCCCGCTTCGCCAGCTTCCTGGTCAGCGATCACTCCACCTGCAATCCGTCTTTGGCCAACGCTGGCAAGTCAGGTTCTCACGTTAAGTGCAGCGTCTCAGACGAGCCAGACGCATAACTGCTTGAGAACGCCTATCGTGCATCCTCAATGGTTAGATGCAGCGCGGCATCGGGCGTCCGCCCATCACCGCCAGCGCCGCGGGATGCGGAACGGCAGCATCGCCTGCACCCAAGGCGCCCGGAACCGGTCCAGCAGCAGGCTTTCATGCACTGCCACCGCGGGCTCGCCGAGCAGCCGCGTCTCGATCACCGAGCGCGAGTAGAACGGCGTGTCTTCCAGCGTCTGCCGCACGGTGGGCGCGGCGTCCGCCCGCGTCGCACGCGCCACCCGCCACAGCCGCGTGGGCGGCAGCATGGCCGGCGGCGGCGGCGGGAACGCCTCGACCGCGCCGTCCCGCCCGACCCGCAGCGCCAGGGACTGGTCGCCGCCCACCCGCCGGGTCGCGTTGTAAAGGATCGCCGCCCCGTGCCGCATCGGCGCCCGGCACCAGTCCCACTCGATGAAATCGTCTTCCAGCGCCGCGTCTCCGTCGTTGGTGTCGAGGTAGCCCGGCCCCGACCAACTGAGCGCCGGGTGGGAAAGCGCGACCTCGACGCGGGAGGAGGGCGCGACCGGCGACCAGCGGTGCCGCCCGGCGCCGTCCAGCACGAAGCGGCGGCCCGTCACCGCGGAGGGATGCACCCACACCGTGCCGCGCAGGCGGGAGGGCAGGGGGGCCGTCACCTCGTCGATGTCGATCACGAGCGTGGTCCCGTCCCAGCGCAGCGCGCTCGGCCCGATGGCCAGATGCCGCGGCCCGCGGTCCACGGCGCCCGCGCCGCGCTCGGTCATCGCCCAGCGCCGCGGCCGGCCGTACAGCACGACGTTCAAGGCGCAGAACTGCATCGGGTCGCCGCCGCCGTGCCGCCGGGACCAGGCGTAGAACGGCGAGAACACGCTGCCCAAAAAGGCGATCAGCGTAATGCCGTGCCGGCCGCAGTCGCTCAACGCATCGACATACCACCAGGCATAGCCGCCTGGCGGGACAACTGCGTCAAAGTGGGGTGCGTCG
>CAXUJE010000318.1:0-459 GCA_964251035.1 uncultured Acetobacteraceae bacterium | reverse complement strand
ACCACCAGGCGTAGCCGCCGCGGGCGACCGGCTGCTCGAAATCCAGGCTGTCCTTTCCAAGTCCGCCAGCAGGCTCGCCGCCGCCAGCCGGCCCGACAGCGCCGCCATCGGCACCCCCGCCCCCGGATGCGTGCTGCCGCCCGCCAGGTACAGCCCCGGTACCCGGGTCCGCGCGCCCGGGCGCTTGAACGTCGCCGTCGCCCCGTGCACCGCCGGGCCATACAGCGCCCCGCCCGTCCCGGGGAACAGCCGGTGGAACCCCTCCGGCGTCGTGGTCTCCGTGGCCTCCGGTGAGAGGGTCAGGCCGCCCTGGGCCAGCAGGCGAAAGCTCCGGTCGGCGCATTGCTCGATCTCCATGGGGGTTGGGGGGCGCGAGTCGCCGGTGGGCGGCGCGTTGACAAGGCACAGCAGGCGTTCGGCGCCGGCCAAGCTTGCGAAGGCGGGGGAGGCGTCGTCATC
>CAXUJE010000317.1:0-6674 GCA_964251035.1 uncultured Acetobacteraceae bacterium | reverse complement strand
GACGGCGAGGCCGAGCGCGCCGGCTACGATCTCGGCCGTGTCGCGCGCGCGCGCGCGGGGCGCGGCCGAGCGGCGCGCGCGCGCGGGCGCCGCCGCCCGGGGCGAGCGGGAGGTGACGCTCGCCGGTATCTACCGCGAGCTTGGGCAAGCCTGGGCTGCGCGCGGCCCCGCCCACGCCCTGGATCTGGAGCAGGCAGCTCAGGAGGAAATGGGCCTCGAACTCCGCTGCGCACGCGCGGACCCCCAGGTGGCGGCCGCGTTCGGGGCGCTGGTCGCCGCGGGCCGGCGCGTCGTGCTGGTGTCCGACATGTACCTCCCGGCCGAATGCGTCGAGCGGATGCTGGCGCGTTGCGGGATCACCGGGTTCGAGCGGCTTTACCTGTCAAGCGAGACCACCGTGGCCAAGGCGGACGGCAGCGTGTGGCCCTTTCTGCGCAGGAGGTCCGGCCTTGCCCCGGACGCCTCCATCGTGCACCTCGGCGACAATGCGCAGAGTGACGGCGAGACGGCGCGCGGCTTCGGCGTGCTCGCCTTCCTGCTGACCGCGCCCCATGAGCGCCGTGTCGCGTCCCGCCTCACGCAGCGCGGCCATTGGCTCGCCGACAGCTTCGCGTCCTTGCTGCGCCAGGAACTGGTGGCGCGGCGCGGCGAGCCGGACCTCGATCCCTATTGGCTGGCCATCGCCTACCTCGTCGTGGCGCCCGCCGCCCTCGGCATGGCCGGCCACGTCCGGCGCATCGCCCGGGCGCACGGCACGGACCGCATCTTTTTCCTGGCGCGCGACGGGCTGGTCTTTCAGAAAGCATACGAGGCCGCCTGGCGCCCCTCCGACGCGGCACCGTCGCGCTATGTCTGGTGTTCCCGCCGCTGCGCGAACTTCGCCAATATCCTGGCGCTGGACGAGGCGTCGCTCGACTTCCTCACCTCCGGCTGGCCGGTCTCACCCGAAGCGTACCTCCGCCGCATCGACCTCGACCCGGCCGATCCGGCAATCCAGCCAGTCCTGGCCCGGTTTTTTCCCAATGCGGCGGAAACGGTGCGGACCTTGGACGGACAGGCGGCGCTGCGGGCGATGTTCAGGGCGCTGGCCGGGCCGATCCTGGCGCAGGCCGCGGCCGAACGGGAGGCGCTGCTTGCGCATCTCGACGACATAGCGCTGTATGACGGACCCGGCGTCGTCGCCGACCTCGGCTGGCACGGCAGCCTGCAGCGCTCGCTGATGCTGCTGGGCCGGGCGCGCAGCGGCGCGCTGCCGCCGCTTGCGGGCGCCTATCTCGGCACCTTCGAACGCCGGGTGCGCACGGTCGCCGACGCGCCGCTGGACGCGGCCGGCTGGCTGTTCAACGGCGGGCTGCCGCGGGACAGCATGGGGCGCTTCACCCGCTCCGTGGAGATCACCGAGCTGCTGTTCTCCGCGCCCGAACCCAGCATCCGCTGCGTCCGCCGCCACGGCGCCGGGACGGAGCCGGTCCGCATCGTGGAGCCGCAGGAAGCGGACCGGCTGCGGCTCGCGGCGACCTTCCACGACGCCGTGGCGAAATGCGCCGCGGCGCTGCGCCCGGTGCTGGTGGACGCGCATGTCGATGCGCTCGCCTCCCTCACCCTGCGCGGCTTCGACGCGCTGCTTGGCGCCCCGGCGCCGGAGGACATCGCGCACTTCGGAGGGATCGCCCACGCCGAGGGGTTCGGCGCCGCGCATTACCGCCCGATCATCCCGACGGTGCCGCCAGCCGCCAAAGCGAAGGCCCGGCTCGACGCCCTGGATGCCAGCTTCTGGCGCCGGGGCTTCCTCCGGTCGCTCACCCCGGGCGCCCGTGCGCAAACGGTCGTGCTGTCGGTTGTGCAGGCGGAGATGCGCCGCGCGCGCCGCGCCGCCACGCGCGCCCGGCAGCGGCACAGCGGCGCATGAGCGAGCGCCTCGACCTCACTGAGGGCGACCCGGCGGCGCTGAAACGCCGCTCCGTGCGCGGGGCCGCCGCGGCGTTCGCCGCCCAGGGCATCCGTTTCGCCCTGCAGTTCGGGGCGCAGATCGCCCTCGCCCGCCTGCTCACCCCGGCGCAGTTCGGCATTGTGGCGATGGTGGCGCCGCTGGTCGGCCTGGTGCAGCTTTTCGCCGAGCTCGGCCTCGCCCAGGCGGTGATCCAGCGCCCGTTGCTGACCCAGCGCGAGCTCTCCGGGCTGTTCTGGATCAACGGGGCCGTCAGCCTGGGCCTCGCAGCGCTGCTGGCCGCCGCTTCGCCGCTGGTGGCCGCGTTCTACGGCGAGCCGAAGACGATGGCGGTGACGGCCAGCCTGGCAGTCCCGCTCGTGCTCGGCGGCTTCGCGGCCCAGCAGATGGCGCTGATGAACCGCCGCCTGCAGTTCATCGCCCTCGCCATGATCGACGTCGGCGGCACCGCCGCCGCCGCCGCGGTCGGCATCCTGTGCGCCTGGTGCGGGCTGGGCTACTGGTCGCTGGTGGCGATGCAGGTGGCCAACAACGCCGTCACCCTCGTGGCGGCCTGGGCCGTCTCCGACTGGCGTCCGGGCAAGCCGCGCCTCGATGCGGCCGTGGCGCCCCTGCTCCGGTTCGGCGGCGACGTGACCGGGTACAACCTCGTCAACTATCTCTCGTTCAACCTGGACAACGTGCTGATCGGCTGGGCGAGCGGGATCGGCGCCCTCGGCCTTTATGACCGCGCGTTCCGGCTCATGCTGCCATCGGTCATGCAGCTCACGACGCCGTTCACCCGGATCACCGTGCCCCTGCTGTCGCGGCTGCAGGCGGAGCCTGACCGCTACCGCAGCAGCTTCAGCCAGGTGCTGCGCGCGCTGCTGCTCGTGACGCTTCCGGGGCTGGCGTGGAGCATCGTGTTCGCCGACCAGGTCATCCTCGCCCTTCTCGGCTCGCGGTGGCAGGCGGCCGGGCCGATCCTCGCGGCGCTCGGCACGGGGGCCTTGCTGCTGCCCGTCAACAACGCGGTCGCCTGGTTGTTCATCAGCCAGGGGCGGACGCGGGAACAGTTGGCCTGGGGGGCGGCCGGGTCCGGCATCGTGCTCGTCTCCTTCGCTGCGGGCTTGCCATGGGGTCCGGTCGGCGTCGCCACGGCATCCGCGGCGTTCGCCTGGGGGGTCGGCGCCCCCTTGCTGTTCTGGGCCGCGACCCGGCGCGGTCCCGTGAGGCTGCGCAACCTCCTGGACGCCGTGTTCCCGGTGGCCGTGGCCACGCTGGCCGCCGGCTGCGCCCTGGCGGGGGTTCCCGGCGGCGGCTGGCCGGCCGGGACCGTGGGGTTGGCGGCGGCGCTGGCCGCGTCCTACGCGGCGACGGCCGCCGTGCTCGCGTGCCTTCCCGCGGGAAACCGCATGCTCCGCGACCTTTGGCGGCTTCGCAGCACCCTGCGGGCCGGGCCGATCAGTCCGTAGAGGCCGCGCTGCCGAGGGTTACGGGAATGGCGGCACGGTCCGCGCCGGTCCAAACCCCGGGCGCGCCCGTCAGCACCAGGCCCGCGGGGCCGCCAGGGCCGGCCCTGCTGTCATCGGCGAACTTGCCGGGCCGCGGCTGCATCCGTTGTCCCGCGAACTGGTTGAGCATCAAGGCCAGCATGAGCACGCAGGCGACGTAAAGGGAGAGCGCGTCGACCCATCCGTCAAGGATCAGCGCGAGACAGGCAAGCAGGGTGCCGATGACACTGACGGCCACGAGAGCGGATGACCACCGCTGTTGCGGCGTTGTCATGTGCATGACGCGGTGCCTGATCCAAGCCGGCTTTCGCATTTCGTATCCATCCCGGCATCAGAATAACATCGGGAACGGTAGGTTGTAAAGCTCAAAGCAGCTTGTTGCGGCTGTTCAAGCTTAGTTTACTCAGGCGTCGTCCTGATGCACGAAGGCAACTGTGCCGATGAGCAAGACGGCGAAAAGAATAGGCGAGAACTGGTGATAGCCGCCGGTCAGCAACAACAGCACCATGAGGGGGGCAAGCAGCGTCCACTGCCGTTTCGTGCGGGTTCCCCAGGTCAGCAGGCCAAGATAAAGCATCAGGCCGAAGATCCCGTATTCCATCAAGACTTTGATCGGGGTGTTGAGATGGTAGATGTAGGGGATCATGAGCTGTTCCGATGCGCCGGGTCCGACCCCGGTCACGGACACCCAAGGCGCCGCATTGAGCAGGTCCTGCAGCGCCAGGAACGGCGTCACGAACCGCTCGTGACCGCTCGTGCCGGGCAGGCTGAACTCGTAGATGCGGCCAGACATCATGTCGGCGAAATCGGGCAGTGCGACGCTGAGCGCGGTGAAGGCCAGCGCGCAGCCCGCCGCCAGCAGGATGGCCCCCAAGAGGCCGCGCCGCCCGGCGCTGATCGCGAGCACGATGATGTAGGAGCCCAGCACCATCCAGCCAGTGCCGGACATGGAAAACAACAGGGCCGCGAAAAACAGCACAAGGTAGGCGACCCGGCGGAAATACAGCGCCTCGATCACCACCGCCAGAGCCATGAACTGGGAGAACACGGACGGCTCGACGAGGAAGAACCCGTTCGACTTGTTCAGCCCGCGGTCGATCGGGATGGTGACGTTGTACTGCTCCTCGATCAGGAACTGGTCAGGCACGACGCCAACAAAGGAGAAGAAGCTGATGCCGACGAACTGCAGCACGAACTGCACGAGGCCCGCCACGGCCAGCGCTGCCAGGGCAAGCGACACGATGCGGAAGAACGCGGCCTCGCTGACCGAGTGGCGGAACCGCAGCACGGCAAAGGCGGTGATGGCCAGCCAGTAGTACAGGGAGGTTAGGCTCATCCGCGGCGCCATCGCGAGCGGCAGGTTGATCTGGGTCGCCACCGAGAACAGGGCCACGGCGCAGAGGCCGCAATACAGCGCCATCCGCCGGCGCTCGATGACCAGCGTGCCGCTCGCCAGCGCCCAGGCGGCCAAGCCCAGCACCAGCGGGGTCGCCACGCTGATCTTGAGGCCGCCCGCCGGGATCGCGAAGCGCTGCAGCGCGAGGCAACAGAACAGCGTGCCCCAGGTGAAGGCGTTGACGCCGAGCCGCCCGCGCCAGATCGACGGCTGCAACGGCTTGACCGGGATCGCGCGGCTCGGACGCGCGGCGGGGAACCCGGCGGTTTTCGTGGAAAGGGCCATGCCGGCATTATGGACTGCGCGGGGAAGCGCGTCGCGCCCGGCATGGCCGGGCCAGGAAAACATCGCCTGCAAGATCGCTTAATCGTGATCTATGATGATCGCAGGCGGCCCTTCGGCAATCAAAAAAAACAGTAGGTACGTAATCGGACCTGTCCTAATTGGGGTTTCATTACAAACCATAGCCGGCGTCCGCTGGTGAAAGATCGAGTTGGCGAGAATCGGGCTTGCCGCTGCTGTGCCTTCTCGACCGGCCCAGAGGCATTTCAACCAGAATGTCCATGGCGCGCGTGGATTGTTCGCCTTCACGGTGTTTTGCTTTCATGTCGTGAACTCGGGGTTGAGCACCTTCGCTCCGCTCTCAACGCCTATCGGCTTTTTCCTCACCTCCGTCTCCGAGTACGGGGTGGAACTGTTCTTCTGCATCAGCGGCTACGTGATCGCCGGAACGTTGCGCCGTGCCCGCACGCCGCTGGTGTTCGTCGAAGACCGCGCCATCCGCATCTTTCCCGTGCTTTGGGCTTCCATCCTGGTCATCGTCGCCGTGGGCCTGGCCACCCGCACGCACGGCTTCGAGAACGAAACGTGGCGCCGGCTGCTGGTGGAGGTGCCGGTCAACCTGCTGGCGCTGCCGGGCATCCTGCCGATCGACAACATCCACCCGGCGGCATGGTCGCTAAGCTATGAGATGGCGTTCTACCTGTTCTGCGCCGCTTGCTGGCCGCTGCGCAGTCGCCTTGGCCCGAGGGCCTACTGGCTGATCGTCCCCGCCACGGCCGTGCTGATCGCCTACTACCCTCGCGGGGCGTTCCTGCTCGCCGGCATGCTGGTGGCCGCGGGATGGCCGCGCGGAGGGGTGCTCCTGCGCCTGACCCGGCACCCGCTTCCGTTGGTCGTGCTGTTCCTGCTGTGCTGGCGCACCATCCGGCACCTCAGCGCGCCAGACCGGATCATCAGCACGACGATGGTCGAATGGGCCGGCGATTGGCGGCTGCCGCTTGCGCTGCTGAGCTTTTTCGCGGCATCGTTGGGCTTCCGGGGGATCGTGGCCGGGCACGGCAGGCTCGGCACCCTTTTGCGCTCCCGCCCGCTGCACTACCTCGGAACCATCAGCTACAGCTTCTATCTCTGGCACCCCGTCGTGATGTCCGGCGTCAAGACAGCCCTTCTGCACGCCCACGTCTTGCAGGCGTCGGGCATGTGGGCCCAGGCTCTTTTTTTCGCCGTCGCCCTGCCCCCGTCGCTCGCGGTGTCCCATATCAGCGAGCGGGTGCTGGAACGGCGCTTCTCGGCCTGGATGCGCCGCCGGCTGCACCACACGCCGCCCACGCAGCCGCCCGCCATCGACCCGACGCCGCAGCATCGCATGGAGAGCGCATGACCGACCGACCGTCCCGCCTCACGCGCCGCACCCTCGCCCCCCCCCCGGCGGCGCAGGGCCCGGCGCGGCCCCCCCACCCCCGCCACGCCCGCCCCGCGGCCCCGCACCCCCCCGCGCACCGCGGCGCCGGTGGCCCGGCCGTCCGTCACCTCAAGGAACGCCGCGCTGTCCTGC
>CAXUJE010000316.1:0-6677 GCA_964251035.1 uncultured Acetobacteraceae bacterium | reverse complement strand
TTGGCGAAGGTCTTGCTGCCGGACCAGACCAGGCCGACGCGCAGGACAGGGCCGGCAGCACCGGCCCCGTCGTCCCACGGCGCGTGCTCGTCGGCATAGGGCACGGCCGGCGGAATCGTGTCCAGCGTCGTGCCGAGCAGGCGCGGCAGGCTCAGCAGCGGGCAGGCCACGTCGAACGGCGGCAGCACCCCGCCGACCGCCACGACATGGTCCACGCCAGGCACCGCGCGCAGCAGCCGGGCCAGCGCCGGCTGCACCGCCAGGATCACCCGACCCGCCCGGGCCGCCACGAGCGGCGCGTAGCGGACGAATTGCAGCGTGTCGCCCAGGCCCTGCTCGGCGTGCAGCAGGACCGTGCGGCCGGCGATGTCCTCCCCGTCCCAGCGCACGGTGGAGGTGAGCCAGGCCGGATTGCCCTTCAGCCGCAGCCGCCATTCGTAGTGATCCCAGGTCTCGGGCGTCAGCCGCCCCAGGGACAGGAGGGTGACGGCCAGGTTATGCTGCCCCACGGCGTTGTCCGGCGACGCGGCCACCGCGTCCTGCCCGGCGCGCACGGCATTCTCGAACAGGCCAAGACCCTCAAGCGCGAGGGCGCGGTTCACCAACGCTTCGAACGAACCCGGCCGCTGGTCCAGCGCGTGGTCGGCCAAGGCCAAGGCCTCAGCATAGTGGCCAAGCGCGATCAGCACGCAGCTCAACGTGGTGGCATGGGCAGGCCCGGGCGCCAGGCGGAAGGCGTTGAGGCAATGGACCATGGCCTGCGCCACGTCGCCGTGGGCGAGCAGGGCATCGCCCAGGGCGGCCTGGATCGCGGCGTCGCTGGGCCGCAACTCCGCCGCCATGAACAGAGCGCCGATGGCCGGCCCGGTCCGCCCCAGCGCCCGCAGCGCCCGGCCGTTCAGCGCGAGGATTCGCGCGTCGCCGGGATGGCGCTGGCAGGCGGCAGTCAGCAGGACGGCCGCATCCTCCGCATGGCCGGCGTCGAGCAGGGCCTGGCCCTCCGCCACGGTGCGGTCCGCCTGGTCGGGATGCAGCCGCAGGGAGCGGTGCAGCGCCAGGCCGCGCTCGAACGGCGCCGGTGGCGCACCCTTCGGGCGGGAATGGGCGCGGCAGGGCTTGCGGTTCGCCGGCATCGTCATCTCCGTCTGCTGCTGCCGGGCAGTGTGACGGGGAAAGATTAAGGATCGGCGAACGCCGGATCAGTCCGCGGTCCAGCCGCCGTCGATCACCACCGAGGTCCCGGTCATCAGCGCCGCCGCGTCCGACGCCAGGAACACGACGGCGCCCATCAGGTCCTCGACCCGGCCCAGCCGCCCGAGCTTGATGCGGCTCAGCACGTCGGCGCGGAAGGCTTGGTCCTCGAAGTACGGCCGGGTCAGCGGGGTCTCGATGAAGGTCGGGCAGACCGAGTTCACCCGGATGCCGTGCGGCGCGAGGTCGAGCGCCATCGCCTTGGTCAGCCCCTCGATGGCATGCTTGCTGGCGCAATACACGGTGCGCCGCGCGCCGCCGACGCGGCCCATCTGCGACGACATGTGGATGATCGAGCCGCCGTGCCCGGCCTCGACCTGGCCGCGCGCCACCGCCTGCGCCACGAAGAACGCGGCGCGCAGGTTGAGATTCATCACCGCGTCGAAGTCCTCGACCGTCACGTCCAGGAACCCGGCCGGGCGGTTGGTGCCGGCGTTGTTGACCAGGATATCGACCGACCCGCACGACGCGATAGCGGCGGCTGCGCCAACCGGGTCGTGCACGTCGACCACCTGCGCCTCCGCGCTGCCGCCGTCCGCGCGGATGGCCGAGGCGACGTCCTCGATCTCGGCCGCGGTCCGGGCAGCGGCGATGACGTGGGCACCGGCCTGGCCGAGCGCTGCGGCGCAGGCCACGCCCAATCCGCGCCCGGCGCCCGTCACCAGCGCCCGCTTGCCGTCCAGCCGGAAGGACGGCGTGCGCGGCAGCACGGGCGTCAATCCGCCGCCGCCCCATACGGCACGTTGCCGCCGCCGTAGCGCCGCACGCGGATGTTCGCCTGCTCGCCATGGCCCACGAACCCCTCCAGCGCGCAGAGCCGCGACGTGACGCGGCCGATGGCGGCCGAGGCCTCGTCGGTCAGCACGCGCTGGTAGGTGCAGGTCTTCAGGAACTTGCCGACCCACAGGCCGCCGGTGTAGCGCGCGGCGCGCCGGGTCGGCAGGGTGTGGTTGGTGCCGATGGCCTTGTCGCCATACGCCACGTTGGTGCGCGGCCCCAGGAACAGCGCGCCGTAGTTCGTCATGTTGGCCAGAAAGTAGTCAGGGTCGCGTGTCATCACCTGGACGTGTTCGGAGGCGATGCGGTCGGCGACCGCCGCCATCTCCGCGGCGTCGCCGACCACGACGACGGCGCCATGGGTGTCCCAGGCCTGGCGCGCGATGGCGGCGGTAGGCAGGATCTGCAGCAGGCGCTCGACTTGCTCCATCGTGTCGCGGGCCAGGCGTTCCGAGGTGGTCAGCAGGACCGCCGGGCTGTCGGGGCCGTGCTCGGCCTGGCCCAGCAGGTCGGTGGCGCACAACTCGCCGTCCACGCTGTCATCGGCGATCACCAGCGTCTCGGTCGGCCCGGCGAACAGGTCGATGCCGACCCGGCCGTACAGTTGCCGCTTCGCCTCCGCCACGAAGGCGTTGCCGGGGCCGACCAGCATGTCGACGGGCGCGATGCTCTCGGTGCCCAGCGCCATCGCGCCGACCGCCTGGATGCCGCCGAGGCACAGGATCTCGTCGGCACCCGCCATGTGCTGCGCCGCGACGATGGCCGGCGCGGGCTTGCCTTTGTACGGCGGCGCGCAGGTGATCACGCGGCCCACGCCCGCAACCTTGGCGGTGATGACCGACATATGGGCCGACGCCAGCAGCGGGTACTTGCCGCCGGGCACGTAGCAGCCGGCGGCGCCCACGGGGATGTTCTTGTGGCCGAGCACCACGCCCGGCAGCGTCTCCACCTCGATGTCGCGGAGGGCGTCGCGCTGGTGCCGGGCGAAGTTGCGCACCTGATCTTGGGCAAAGCGGATGTCGTCGAGGTCGCGCCGGGTGAGCTGGGACAGGCAGGCCTCGATCTCGGCCGGCGTCAGGCGGTAGTCGTCGCGGTCCCACCCGTCGAACTTGACGGAAAGCTCGCGCACCGCTGCGTCGCCGCGGTGGGTGATGTCGGCCAGGGTGCGCTCGACGGTTTGGCGGACCTGGAGGTCGGCTTCCACCAAGGAGGCGGCCTCTGCGCCGCGCTTCAGCCAGTTTTCCATATCCGCCCGCCTGACAGGTTCGTCCCGGCGGCATTAGACTACGCGCGGGAGGGTCCGTGAAGCCGGGCCGCAGGACGGAGTTGAAACGATGATGTCGGACGCATGGCGGGCTGGCCTGGACGGGCGGCTGGCGCAGCAGCTTGGCTTCCTGCTGGAAGCCGACCGCCTGAAGTCGGTGGTCCGCGGCAGCCGCATCGCCGACGGCTCCCGGCGGGAGAACACGGCCGAGCACTCCTGGCACCTCGCGCTGTTCGCCCTCGTGCTGCAGGAATGGGCGGTGGGGGAGGTGGACGCCTCCCGCGTGGTCCGCATGCTGGTCCTGCACGACCTGGTGGAGATCGAGTGCGGCGACACGCCGTTGTACGACGCCACGGGCGCCGCCACCCAAGCCGAGCGCGAGCGGCTCGCCGCCGACGTGGTCTTCGGCTTGCTGCCGCCTGACCAGGCGCAGGAATTGCGCGGGCTGTGGGAGGAGTTCGAGGCGGCGGCGACCCCGGATGCGAAGTTCGCGAAGGCGCTCGACCGGCTGCAGCCCATCCTGCTGAACCACGCGGTCGGCGGCGGCACCTGGACGGATCACACGGTGGATGAGGCCCGTGTGCGCCGGCTCACCCGGCGCATCGCGGACGGCTCCCCGGCGTTGTGGGATGCGGCGCAAGCGGTGCTCGCGGACGCCGTCGCCAAGGGCTGGCTGCGGCCGGCGCCCGAGGACGACCGTCAAAGGGACGGCTCCGGCCCGAGATAGCGCGCCAGCTCGCCCGCGAGGTGGTCGAACAAGGCGCGGATGCGGCGCGTCGCCCGCAGGTCCTCGTGCATGACCAGCCAGATGCCGATGCGGGCCAGCACGAGGCCGGGCAGCACGGGCACCAGCTCCGGGCTGCGCCGCCCGACCCCGTCCTGGCAGTAGCCGATGCCGAACCCGGCCCGCAGCGCCGCCAGCAGGCCCAGGGCGCTGCCGCAGCGGAAGCCGAAGCGCAGGTCCAGCCCGAGAGTGGGCCGGACCTGCTGCACATGCTCGTCCCGCCCGACCAGCGTATGGAACGCAAGCTCCGCGGGCGTCGCGGGCAGGCCGTGCCGGGCGGCGTAGTCGCGATGGGCGAACAAGCAGACCGGCGCCTCGCCGATCCGGCGCGTGACCAGGGCCGACTGCGTCGGCAGGACGTTGCGCACCGCGAGGTCGGCGTCGCGCCGCAGCAGGTCCTCGGTGCGGTCGCTCAGGGACAGCTCGATGTCGACCGCCGGGTGCGCGGCGCGGAACCGGGCCAGCATGGGCGGCAGCACGGCGCCGCCGATGAACTCGCTCGCCGCCAGCCGCACGGTGCCGCGCAACCCACCCTCGGCGCCGGAGGCCGCACGCAGCAGGGCGGAGGCCGCGGTCGCCATGGCCTCGGCCTGCGGGGCCAGGGCGAGCGCCTGCTCGGTCGGACGGAGGCCCTCGGTCGAGCGGGTGAACAAGGTGGCGCCGAGCGCCGCCTCCAGCGCCGCGACCTGCCGCCCGAGCGTCGGCTGCGTCAGGCGCAGCTCCCGCGCCGCCGCCGACAGGCTTCCGGCGCGCAGCACGGCCAGGAACGCCCGCCAAAGGTGCCAATCCGGCTCGGCCATGCGTTTCCGTATAGCGGCTGACCGCAGTTCCGCAATGGGCGTTGGCCGGCCGCGCCGCCATCCTCCATCGCGAGGCAACGGGAGAGTGGGCGATGGGCGAGCCAAGGCGGGCGCTGGTGATCGGCGCGACGGGCGGGGTGGGCGGCGAGGTCGCGGCGGCGCTGCTGCGGCACGGCTGGCACGTGCGCGGCCTGGCGCGCGACCCGGCAAAGGCGCGGCGGTCCGGTCCGGCCGGCGTAGAGTGGGTGGCCGGTGATGCCATGGCCGAAGCCAGTGTCGTGGCCGCCGCGCAAGGGGTGGGCGTGGTGTTCCACGGGGCCAACCCGCCGGGCTACCGTGACTGGCGCGGCCTTGCGGTCCCCATGCTCCGCAACGCGATTTCGGGGGCCGAGGCCGTCGGGGCGCGGCTGATCTACCCCGGCAACGTTTATGTCTATGGCCCGGATGCCGGGGCGGTGGCGGCGGAGGACGCGCCGCAGCATCCCCGCACCCGAAAGGGGCGCATCCGCGTCGAGATGGAGGAGATGCTGCACGACGCCGCCGCCCGCGGACTGCGCACGCTGGTGGTGCGGGCGGGCGACTTCTTCGGACCGCGGGCGCCGAGTTCCTGGGTCAGCATCGTGCTGCTCGGCGGCGGCAAGGCGTTGCGCAAGGTGGTCACGCCGGAGCGTCCGGAGGTCGGTCACGCCTGGGCCTACCTGCCCGACCTGGCGGAAACCGTGGCGCTGCTGGCGGACCGGGAGGCGTCCCTGCCGGCTGAGGCGCGGCTGCACTTCGGCGGCCATTACCTGCACGGGCGCGCCATGGCGGAGGCGGTGCGGCGCGTGGAGGGGGGCACTCTGCCGATCCGCCGGTTCCGCTGGCTGCCAGTCTACCTGGGCGCGCCCTTCGTCACCTTCCTGCGCGAGGTGATCGAGATGCGCTATCTGTGGCAGGTCCCGCTTCGCCTGGACAACGCGCGCTTGGCCGCGCTCCTTGGCCAGGAGCCGCATACGCCGCTCGACGCGGCCGTGCGCGCCAGCCGCGACGCCCTCCAGGCCGGTCCGCTTCCGCAATGACGACCTTGCGCGTTTGCGGGCCGGCAGCATGTGGGAATGGCCCGGCATGGGAGCCATGCCAGGAACTCCCGTCGCCGGCGGCGCGTCCCGGAGTATGGTCTTCCAAACGCATCGTGGGGCAGCATGAGCCAGACATCGACCGATCCGAGCACGCTGGTCGCAGCGCCGGCCGTCCCCCGGGCCAACCTGGCGGCCGGCATCCTGCTGGCGATCAGCCTGTCGCATCTCCTGAACGACCTCATGCAGTCGCTGGTGCCGGCGGTGTATCCCATCCTGAAGGCGAAGTTCTCGCTCGACTTCGGCCAGGTCGGCTTGATTTCGCTGACCTTCTACCTGACGGCGTCGCTGCTGCAGCCGGTGGTGGGGGTCGTCACCGACCGGCGCCCGATGCCGTTCTCGCTGGCTGTGGGCATGGGTTCGACGCTGGCCGGCCTGCTGCTGCTGTCGGTGGCGGGCCGCTTCGAAACCATCCTGCTGGCGGCGGGGCTGATCGGCCTCGGCTCCGCGGTGTTCCACCCGGAGTCTTCCCGCGTCGCCCGCATGGCGTCGGGCGGGCGGCACGGCCTGGCGCAATCGGTGTTCCAGGTGGGCGGCAACGCCGGCTCGGCGGTCGGGCCGTTGCTGGCCGCCTTCGTGGTGGTGCGGCGCGGGCAGTCGAGCATCGCCTGGTTCTCGCTCGTGGCGCTGCTGGCGATGGCGGTGCTGGCGATGGTGGGGCGCTGGTACCGCGGCCGGGTCGCCGA
>CAXUJE010000315.1:4176-6684 GCA_964251035.1 uncultured Acetobacteraceae bacterium | reverse complement strand
GCACAGATGGCCGGGGTGGCGAGGGGGCTGGCGGCGGCCTGCGCGCCTGGAGGAGCGTTCGTTGACCGTCAGGGAGAATGGCGCTGGCATCCTGCCGGGCCGTTAAGCTCGGTTTCCCGTGGACTGGGGCAGGAACACTTCGAGGTCATCCAGGGCGTCTTGCGCGGCGGCAGCGATCTCCGCATCTGAGCCGTTGCCCTGAGCTTCACGCAGGATCGGCATGGCTGTTTCCAGGTCCAGCCGTCCATACACGCGGGCGATGTAGCCGAAACAGTGCAGCGCGTTGATGCGCAGCCAGCGGTCTGCGGACCCGGCGCACGTGACCGCCAAGGCAAGGGCCTTGCCATGATCCTCGCCCGACTCTGACCAGCGCAGCAAATCCAGCCGGGCCTTCTCAAAGTTAGGAGCCGCTCCTTGGTTCATGGCGTGATGACCTTTCCACGTAGGTCGGCAACACCATTCCTGATCAAGGCGTTGCGCATGGCCTGCGTGAGCTGGTCCCGACTGCGCGTATGCCCATGCCACAAACCTTTCTTGGTGCGGTCCTGAACCACGAACTCGCCGCTGGCCATGTCAACGCCGATCCTCCGCGGAGCGTTTTCGGACACCTTGCTAGGAGTTTCGCAAGGCCGCTGCACCGTCCTGGGCGCAGCCGACTTGACGCCACGCGACCCGGCCTGAGCTGACCGGCCATGATAGGGAGCGTTCTCGAACGCCTGGCCTTCCAGCCAGCTCTCATCTGGCCCGTCCGGTCCATTGCCTTCCATGTCGGTGACGAACGCGGCCTGGTGTGCGCCGGCCTTTCGGGCAAAGCCCGCCGAAGCCCGCGCTGCTGCGCAAGGCGCTGGGGACCACGCCATCCCACGCGCAGTCATGCCGGGCTTGCCGTGCGCTCCCGGCCAGCCATAATCCGGGCACCACCGCGCCACCCCCGTTGACGCCGCCGCTGGAGGACCCGACCCCATGAACATCCGCCGGATCGCGCCGGAGGCCCGGCTCTCGGGCGCCGTTGTGCACAACGCGACGGTCTACCTGGCCGGGCAGGTCGCGGACGACCCCTCGGCCGGCGCGGAGGGGCAGGCGGCCGACATCCTACGCCAGATCGACGCGCTGCTGAACGAGGCGGGGACGGACAAGACCTACCTGCTGTCCGTGCAGATCTACCTGGCCGACATGGCGGACTTCGAGGCGGTGAACCGGGCCTGGGACACCTGGCTCGACCCGCGGCACAAGCCGGCGCGGGCGACGGTCGAGGCTCGGCTCGCCGACCCGGCCTGGCGGGTGGAGATCACCGGCATCGCGGCCCTCCCCCCGATCCTGCCGCGCCCGGCGCAGCCGAACGAGAGCCAGTTCGCCTGAGCCGCATCAAGTGCGCCAATCGATGCGCCAGGGGTGCGGCAATTCCTGCGTCAATTCGCTTGGGCTGGGATTAGCCTGCATCCTGCGTTCTCAATGGGTTAGCTGGACGCACCGTGCGACCCGGGGCGGCGGCTCGTTGAGCCGTCGAATTGACGTAGCCGGGCACAGCGGCACCATCGCCGTTTCCCATCGGGGAAAAGCGGGTTCAGCGCGAGGCCCGGGCGCCGCGTGGCCACGCAGGCTTCGGACCTGGCCAATGTATCCCATTTGTTCTCATTCCGCCAGGGTTTCCATGCCGGGCTTTTCCCGCGCCGGCGCGTCGCGCGGCGTCCGGGGGCGATGCGTCTGGCCGATCCGATGCGTCATGCCCTGGACTCTCGGCCATGATCGTGCACCCTGATTGCCGACACCAGAGTTCGTTGGAGTGGCCGCAACAACAACATTCGGAGGAGCGCGACATGACGGTTGCCGAGCGCCTGTATGGCTGGAATTCCTGGTATGACGGATTGCCGCAGGAGTGGCGGTTCCAGTTCATCCTTTGGCCGCTCATCGTGCTCGGCGCCTGCAACATGCTGCTGAGTCTTTCGATCGGGTTTCCCTTCGGCCTTCTCGTGCTGCTCGGCGTGCTGTTCGTGGCCGCGGTCCGCGTTCCCTACGTCGCCGGGTGGATCACGCCGGCCCAGGCCCTGGCGTCGGGCGACCCCGGCGCCCCGAGGCTTGAGATCGGCGGCGCCGGCGCGGACTGGATCGCCGGGCTGAACGAGCGGTACGAGGCTGTGCCGGAAAAGCGCCGCTTCTGGATCATCCCAGCGATCCTGGTGATCGCCGGGGCCATCAACATGGAGCTGACCATCAATGGGGGCTATCCGTTCGGCCTGCTTTTCCTGATCGTGCTGCTCGCGATAATCGTGGTGCGGGCGCCCTACGTCCACGGGCTGCTCAGGCCGGCATCGGCGGCCGGCGTCCCGGCGCCCGCCCTGCAGTACAACGCGCGGATTGCCGAGGAGCGTTCCCCGGCGCCCGTGAATGCTGATTCGGGCGAGCCAGCGGCCTTCACCCCGCCGGCGCAGCACGACGAGCCGGCAGCCCACCCGGAGGAGGCCGCCAAGCCCTCCGTCGGTCCGGGTCCGACGCCGGGGCCAGACCGTC
>CAXUJE010000315.1:0-4076 GCA_964251035.1 uncultured Acetobacteraceae bacterium | reverse complement strand
GACCGTCCCGGCGATGCCGCAATCTCTTCGCCCTTCGCCGCTGCGCCAGGTTCGGAGCCGGGTGAGGCGGACGCCGCGCAGCCACCGGCGCCATCGCCCAAGCATCCCCCGGATCGCAGCCAGACGGAGTGAGGGCCGCGTCGCAGCCGGATGGGGCTTGACCCCGGCGTGCGCCCGGCCTGTGCTGGCGCCATGACGCACGAAGACCACGTCGGCCGCACCGAAACGCGCACGGACATCGTCGGCCCGCACCTGCTGCATGGCCTCGCGGCGACGCTCGGGGTGGAAACGCCGGAGCGGCTGCCGCCCTTGTGGCACTGGATGCTGTTCCAGGACTGGGTGACACCGGACCGGCTCGGCCCGGACGGGCATCCGCGGCGGGGCGGGTTCCTGCCGCCAGTGCACGACCTGCCGCGGCGGATGTGGGCCGGAGGCCGGGTGCGGTTTTTGGGGCCGCTCCGCGCGGGCGACGCGGTGCGGCGGCGCAGCACGGTCCTGTCGGTGAAGGAAAAGCAGGGCGGCAGCGGGCGGCTGGTGTTCGTCACCGTGGCCCACGTGATCGAGGGGCCGGGCGGCCCGGCCATCGAGGAGGAGCAGGACATCGTCTATCGCGGCGCGGAGGGAGCGGCGGCCAAGCCTGCCGACCCCGCGGCGCCTGCGCCCTCCGGCGCCCGGCGCGGCACCGTGCTGCCGGACCCGGTGCTGCTGTTCCGCTACTCCGCGCTGACCGGCAACGGGCACCGCATCCATTACGACATGGACTACGTGCGGGGCGTCGAGGGCTATCCGGGCCTGGTGGTGCACGGGCCGCTGCAGGCGACATGGCTGGCCGGGCTGCTGGCGGACCGGAACGTGGCAGCGTTCAGCTTCCGCGGCCTGCGCCCGGCGTTCGGTGGGGCGCCGCTCGTGACGGAGGCGTGGGAGGACGGCGGCGCGTGGCGCCTGCGCACCCTGGACGAGGGCGGGCGGGCCTGCATGGCGGCGGAGGCGACGCTTGCGTGACGCCCCCATGCTTGAAGTCTGGGGTGCCGCCTGATGCCGTTCCTGACGGAGCCTGTGCCGCCGCGCGGCGTGGCGCAGCAGGTCGCGGCCGGCATCCGCCGGATGGTGGCAGGGAACGCGGGGGCGATGACCTATCACGGCACCAACACCTACCTCCTCGACACGCCGGAGGGCACGGTGGTGCTGGACCCCGGGCCGCCGGACGACCCGGCGCACGTCGCCGCCGTGCTGGCCGCCGCCGGGCCGGTGGCGCGCATCCTCCTGACCCATACGCACATCGACCATGTGGGCGCGCTCCCGGCGCTGCGGGCCGCGACGAGGGCGCCGGTTTACGCCTGGCACGAACCGGCGGCGCCGGAGGTGGCGCCCGACGCGGCCTTGCGGGATGGGGACGCCGTGGAGGGCTGGCGGGCGGTGTTCACGCCGGGGCACGCGGCGGACCATCTCTGCTTCGCCGGGCCGGACGGGGTGCTGTTCAGCGGCGACCACGTGATGAGCTGGTCGAGCAGCGTGGTCAGCCCGCCCGGCGGCGACATGGCGGCGTATTTCGCCAGCCTCCGCCGGCTGCTGGAGCGGGACGACGCCGTGTACCTGCCCGGCCACGGCCCGCCGCTCTCGGCCCCGCGGGAATTCGTGCAGGATCTCCTGGCCCATCGGGAGGCGCGGGAGGAGGCGCTGCTGGCGGCGCTCGGCCCGGCCCCGCTCGGCACGCGGGCGCTGACGGACGCGCTGTATTCCCAGGTGGACGAGCGGCTGCGCCGGGCGGCGGAGCGCAACGTGCTGTCGCACCTGCTGAAGCTGCGGGCGGAAGGGCGGGCGCAGGACGGGCCGGACGGGTGGATTGCGGCTTAGGTTCGTCTTGCATTTCCGCGTTCCGTGCCGCACATAAGGACGTGATCTAAGGCCCCCGCCGGGCGCTGTTCGTGGCGAGGGGCGCAGGGCAGGGCGCGCCGGGCAAGGGGCCGGGCGGCGCCTGTCGTGGCATGCCCGGCTTACGAATGGAGTAGCACCGTGTCCGAGACCGACGCCAACCCGCTTGCCCTTATCCGCAACATCGGCATCACCGCGCACATCGACGCCGGCAAGACGACGACGACCGAGCGCATCCTGTACTACACGGGCGTGTCGCACCGCATCGGCGAGGTGCATGACGGCAACACCACGACCGACTACATGGCGCAGGAGCGGGAGCGCGGCATCACCATCACGTCGGCCGCGGTGACGTGCGAGTGGAAGGGCCACCGCATCAACATCATCGACACGCCGGGCCACATCGACTTCAACATCGAGGTGAACCGCTCTTTGCGCGTGCTTGACGGCGCGGTGTTCATCATCGAGGGCGTGGCCGGCGTGCAGCCGCAGAGCGAGACCAACTGGCGCCTCGCCGACCGCTACAACGTGCCGCGCATCATCTTCATCAACAAGCTGGACCGCACGGGGGCGGACTTCTACCGGGCGTTCGACACGCTCAAGGAGAAGCTCGACATCGTGGCGCTGCCGCTGCAGCTCCCGATCGGCATCGAGGACACGTTCGTGGGCGTCGTCGATCTCGTGGAGATGAAGGCGATCATCTGGGAAGGCGGGGAGCTGGGCGCCAAGTTCCACGACGAGGCGATCCCGGCCGACCTGATGGAGAAGGCGCAGGAGTACCGCACGCAGCTCTTGGACACCGCGCTCAGCGTCGACAACGACGCGATGGAGGAGTACTTCGACAAGGGCGACGTGTCGGTCGAGACGCTGAAGCGCTGCATCAAGGCAGGCGCCATCAGCGGCGCGTTCCGCCCGGTGCTGTGCGGCACCGCGTTCAAGAACAAGGGCGTGCAGCCGCTGCTCGACGCCGTGCTCGACTACCTGCCCAGCCCCATCGACGTGCCCGGCATCAAGGTGGCGGCCGAGGAGGACGAGGAAGAGGGCACCGACCGCCGCATCATCCCGGCCAACCCGACCGCGCCCTTCGCCGGCCTCGCGTTCAAGATCATCAACGACAAATACGGCACGCTGACCTTCGTGCGGGTGTATGCGGGCACGTTGAAGTCCGGCGACACCGTGATGAACACCACCAAGAGCCACCGCGAGCGCATCGGCCGCATGTTCCAGATGCACGCCGACAAGCGGGCGGAGATCAAGGAGGTCCATGCCGGCGACATCGCGGCCTTCGTGGGCCTCAAGGACACCGGCACCGGCGACACGCTGGCCGCCGCCGAAGACCCCGTGGTGCTGGAGCGCATGTCCTTCCCGATCCCGGTGATCGACATCTCGGTGGAGCCGAAGACCAAGGACGGCGTCGAGAAGATGACGCTCGGCCTGCAGAAGCTCGCGGGCGAGGACCCGAGCCTGCGGCTGCGCACCGACCAGGAAAGCGGGCAGACCATCCTGTCAGGCATGGGCGAACTGCACCTGGAGATCATCATCGACCGCCTGCAACGGGAATACGGGGTGGACGCCAACATCGGCGCGCCGCAGGTGGCCTACCGGGAGACCATCAGCCGCAGCCACACCGAAACCTATACCCACAAGAAGCAGACCGGCGGCTCCGGCCAGTTCGCAGAAGTGAAGATCATCTTCGAGCCGATGGAACGCAACGCCGGCGTGGTGTTCGAGAACAAGGTGGTCGGCGGCGCGATCCCCAAGGAGTACATCCCGGCAGTCGAGAAGGGCATCAAGAACCAGTGCGAGACCGGCGTCTTGGCCGGGTTCCCCACGGTTGACTTCAAGTACAGCCTGGTGGACGGCAAGTACCATGACGTGGACTCGTCGGCGCTGGCGTTCGAGATCGCGGCCAAGGCGTGCTTCCGGGACGGCATGAAGAAGGCAGCGCCGATCATCCTGGAGCCGATCATGGACGTGGAGGTGACGACGCCGCAGGACCATGTGGGCGACGTGGTGGGCGACCTGAACCGCCGCCGCGGCACGATCCAGAGCCAGGACAGCGCCGGCAGCACGGTGATGGTGCGGGCGCACGTGCCGCTGAAGGAGATGTTCGGCTACATCAGCCAGCTCCGCGGCATGACCAAGGGCCGGGCCAGCTTCACCATGCAGTTCCACCACTACGACCCCGTGCCGCGCAACATCGC
>CAXUJE010000314.1:0-6706 GCA_964251035.1 uncultured Acetobacteraceae bacterium | reverse complement strand
TGAGCCTGTGCAGCGCTGCCTCGACCCGGCCGATGCCACGCTTTGCCGCGGTGGAACTGAGCGGCCCGGCGTCGACCCCCGATCCCAAACCGATGGCGCCCGCGTCGGCCGAGCCGCCATCGCCGACGCGGCCGGAGGGGCTGATCGAGATCGTGCTGCCCGGCGGCGTGTCGCTGCGCGTCGATAGCGCAGGTTGACGGCCGAGCGCTGCGCCGGGTGCTGGGGGCGCTGGAGGGCCGGTGATCGCGCTGGCGCCGGGTGGTCGGGTCTATCTCGCGTGCGGGGTGACCGACATGCGCAAGGGCATGGTGGGCTTGGCGATGCTGGTCCAACAGGGCTTGGGCGCGGATCCATTTGACGGCGCGCTTTACACGTTTCGCGGACGCAGAGCCGGGCTGATCAAGCTGCTTTGGCACGACGGGATCGGCCTGTGCATGCTGACCAAGCGGCTGGAACATGGCCAGTTCGCATGGCCCTCGACGATGTCGACCGGCCGCATCGCGTTGACGGCGCCGCAGTTGGCTGCCCTTCTCGACGGGTGCGAGTGGCGGGCGCCCGTCGCACGCATACGACCGGAGCTTGCCGGCTGACGAAGCTGCTCTTGCGCTTGGCGCGACGCGGCGCGGTCGTTCACGATCCGCATCGTGCAGATCGACCTCGGCGCCCTGCCGGACGATGCCGCGGCCTTGCAGCAGATGCTGCGGACTGTGCTGCTGCAGCAGAGCGCATTGCACGCCGAGAACGACAAGCTGTGGCTGCTGATCCAACGTCTGATGCGCCACCAGTTCGGTCGTCGCTCCGAGCAGCCGAGCCCCGACCAGCTGCAGCTTGGGCTCGAGGACCTCGAGCAAACCATCGCCGCCAACCAGGCAGCGTAGGAGGCGATGACGGCCGGCGTGCGCCGCCCCCGTGCCGAGCCGCAGGCGCGCAACCACGGCGCATTGCCGGCGCACCTGCCGCGCTACGAGGTGGTGATCGATATCGAGAACCGCGCCTGCCCGTGCTGCGGCATCGCGCTGACGCCGATCGGCGAGCTCCGCACCGAACAGCTCGACGTGGTGCCGGCGACACTGCGGGTCCGGGTCACGCGCCGGCCGCGCTATGCCTGTCGCGCCTGCGACGATGTCGTGGTGGTCGCGCCCGCGCCGGACCGGCCGGTCGATGGCGGGATGCCCACCGAGGCGCTGATCGCGCACGTCGTGGTCAGCAAGTTCGCCGACGCGCAGCCGCTTTACCGGCAGGTGCAGATCCTCGCGCGGCAAGGCATCACACTGGATCGCTCGACGCTGGCCAATTGGGTGGGACGCGCGTGCTGGTGGTTGCAGCCGCTCTACGACCTGATGGTCGGCACCGTGCTGTCGTCGCCGAAAGTGTTCGCCGACGACACCACCCTGCCGGTGCTCGAGCACGGCCGCGGTCGGACCAAGACCGGGCGCCTGTGGTGCTATGCCGTCGATGATCGCCCGTGGTGCGGGCCAGGCCACCCGGTCGCGGTCTACGCCTACGCCGAGGACCGCAAAGGCGAGCGCCCGGCGGAGCACCTGAACGGGTTCCGGGGCGTGCTGCAGGTCGATGGCTATGCCGGGTTCAAGCGGCTGGCCGGAGATCGCGCCGATGGATCGGTGACGTTGGCATTCTGCTGGGCCCACATGCGGCGGGGCTTCTACGATTTCTATGTCTCCACCCAGTCGCCGCTGGCGGCCGAGGTGCTGGGGCGGATCCGCGAACTCTACGCGATCGAGGCCGAGATCCGCGGCCATCCCGCCGAGCACCGCAGGCGCGTGCGCGACGAGCGAAGTCGACCGATCGTCGATGCCTTGCATGGCTGGCTGCACGAGCATGTCGACCGGGTGTCTGCCATCTCCGACTTGGCCACGGCGATCCGCTACGCCATCCGACATTGGACGGGCCTGGTGATGTTCCTCGACGATGGTCGGATCGAGATAGACACGAACGTGGTCGAGCGAGCGATCCGGCCGAGTGTTCTCACGCGAAAGAACGCGCTGTTCGCCGGCAGCGACGGCGGCGCCCGACATTGGGCGGTCGCGATGACGCTGATCCAGACCGCCAAGCTGAACGGCGTCGACCCGATGGCCTGGCTCACCGACGTGCTCGAGCGGATCGTCTCCAAGCGCACCAAGGCGCACGAACTCCACACGCTGCTGCCTTGGGCATGGGCCGAGGCTCAGGCCAACAACGACGCTCCCGCGCTCGCCGCGTAGCGCCCGAACCCGGATCAGGCCTTCTAAAAGTCGACCAGGTCAGCGTCGCTCCGCTTACGCTATGGCCGAGGATAACGCGTGATCAGGTCAATATTTTGGGTCATCGAAAATGCTATGCGTCTGAAGCATGCGCATTTCGGTCAGGTCACTGTAGTTGGCGGAAAACCGAAGTATTTTGATGCGAAAGAAAAAATTTGCTGCAATGTGCAGGTTTTATCTAGGTAATCGCCGGCGTCTTGAGAGCGTTTTTGAATGAGGAAATATGACTGGTCATTGATGCTATCGCGCTATGGATCCATCGGACACAACCTTATGAGGGACTTATGCCAAGTTCATCTGCTTATACGTTGAAAGCGCCAAGTCTGATCTCGATAGCTGTTGCACTCACGCTTTCCACTCATCTTCCGGCCTACGCCGACGTCCCAACCCCATTCGACCCGGATGATTATCAACACCATCGACACACTCTCTATGTCGATGCCAACATCACCACCGGCAACGCCGTCCTTGCCTACGATATCCAAGCCGATGGAAGCCTGCGTGCGCTGGCTGGCTCCCCGTTCCTGACTGGCGGACTTGGTTTCTTCGACCCGACCTTCGCCCTCGGCCTCTTCGATGTCGATCAGGAATTGGCCCTTGACAACGACGTGCTCTATGCGGTGAACGCTGGCTCGAACAGCATCTCCGCGTTCCAGGTGGGCGGCGACGGCTCGTTGTGGCCCCTGCCGGGCCAGCCATTCGCCAGTGGCGGAAGCACGCCCGTCTCGCTTGGCGTGCACGGCCAGTACTTGGTGACGGCCGATAGTGCGCAAGCTCCGGCGCAGGCCGGCAAAGGTTATCGTCCAGCGCTCACGGTGTCGGAGATCAAGCGCGATGGCGGGCTGCGGCTTTTCTCAAGCTCGGCGGTGCCGCTTGCGGCGAACGCGCAACCCTCGCAAGCGCTCACCACGAACACCGGGCCATTCGTAGTCGCCGCAGAATTCCCCGGCGGCGGTCACCTCGATGCCTTTATTCAAGAGCGCAACGGAAAGCTCGTCCGAACCGATAGTACGCTGCTTCCGCTGGAACCTGACGGCACACAGCCGCTGCCACTCGGCCTATGGGCAAATCCGCGGGCTCCCTATCTCTACGTCGGCTTCATCAACACCAACGAGCTCGGCGTCTATAACCTAAGTGACGCTGGCAAACTGCAGTTCATCAACAAAGCGCCCAACTCGGGCATGAGCATCTGTTGGCTCCGGGCAAGCAGCGACGGCCAGTTCCTCTATACGGTCAACACTCTCGATCAGTCGATGTCGGTCTATGATCTGCACAATCCGGCGTTGCCCGTTGAGATCCAGCACATCGTCGTTGGTGGGACCGGCGGGCTCCAGCAGTTTTCGCTTACAGCGGACGAGCATTTTCTTTATGTAATGGAACGAGAGAACAGCTCCGCTTCGGTGGGGACGGGCAACCGTCTGTTCGTGCTTGAAGTGGACGCATACTCTGGCATGCTGACGTTGCTGAACGACCTCACGACCGTATTGCCGCTGCCGGCAAACAACCGGCCTTTCGGCGTCACGATCCGGTGATCCGCGGCGTTGATGGTGAATGCTCCCCGACGACCTCTCCATCCTACCACGACGCCGGCACTGCTCGGGCTGTTTTTCTTAGAACCTGTTTGAGTGACCCGTTTGTGCCCCGATCCCATTTCGACTCTCAGGAGATCACGGGTGTCCGCCTGGCCGGACGGGTGGGAGCAGAGATGTGGGCCAAGGCGCATCGGGCACGCCACGAGGCGGGCCTGAAAGAGAGGGTGTCGGCCTGTGCGGTCGAGGAGATGGCGCGGTGGCTGGAGCAGGTGGACCCGCTGCACAGCGAGAAGGCGACGCCAACCCTGCCGGTGGTCAGCGCGATCGCCTGGCATTTGCGCATCGGTGGACCCTGGCGCGCCTTGCCCGGGAATTTTCCGGCGTGGCGAACCGTGTATGGCTGGTTTCGCAGATGGCTGGAGCTGGGGTTCTTTGACCGGTTGCTGTGCGACGTGGCCCGCCTACGGCGCCGTGCTGCGGGCAGGCGGCCCGACCCCACGCTGGGCATCATCGACACACAGTCGGTGAAATGTATCCCGGTCCGTGGCCCACGCGGCTATGACGCCGCCAAGAAGGTGCTGGGCCGCAAGCGCGTCGCTCTGGTCGACGCCGACGGCACCTGGCTTGCCATCGCCGTGGTTCCGGCGTCCATCCAGGAGCGCGACACGCTTCCCGCCCTGGACCAAGGCAAGGCCGAATGGCCCAGCCTGCGCGAGGCCGTCCTCGACAGCGGCTTTGTTGCCGGGCGCTGCCAGGACTGGTCGAACGGGCACGGCATGCGCCACCGTGTGGTCGAGCGCGACCCCGAGCAGAAAGGCTTCGTCGTGCTCGAGCGCCGCTGGGTGGTGGAACGCAGCTTCGGCTGGCTCGCGCATTGGGGCGGCTTGCTGTGCGACCACGTCGGACGTCTCAATGTCTCCGCCGCCCGCATCGCGTTCGCGGCCGTCCTGTCCGGCGTCGAAGCCCTGCTCAACCCCATGCCAGTCCACGACGCCGCAAGTTAAAATCACTCAAATAGGTTCTGAGGTGACGTGCGCTGTCCCAATCTGTCGAGCGTAGCGCCGCAACATGGCCGCGCACGCTCATAAGCAGTCCAACGCGACACCTATAGTGGGGCAGTCCCGCTCGGCATCGAAGGCTCACCCGATCCGTCGCCACCCGCCGATGCCGCTGCCAACACCAGCCGCGCCAGGGCCGGCAGAGACCTCACACCCGTCTTGCGCATAATAGACGCGCGGTGGTGTTCCACCGTGCGCTGGCTGATGCCGAGGTCGGCGGCGATGTTCTTGCTAAGATGACCAGCGAGCATCATCGCCATCACGTCGCGCTGCCTCGGCGTTAGGCCAGCGATGCTGCCTGCCGCCGCACTTTGCCGGGCGGACCGCTCCTCGGTAGCGTGCGACTGGTTGAGGGCGCGGCCGATGCCTGCAAGCAGGTCCGGCGTGCTGACCGGCTTTTCCATGAAGTCCAGCGCGCCCGCCTTCATGGCGCCCACGGCCATCGCCACGTCGCCGCTCCCAGTGACGACGATGGCCGGCAAACGGTGCCCCGCCGCGTTGAGCCGCTGTAACACCTCCAGCCCGTCCATGCCAGGCATTGCGGCATCCACCAGCAGGCAGCCCTCGCGTCCCGGGCGGTAGGCGGCCAGGAACGCCTCGCCACCCGGGTAATCCTCGACGAGATGGCCATCCTGCTCCAGCACGGTACGAAGCATCGCGCGGATATTGCTGTCGTCGTCCACGACGAAGACCACAGGACTATCCACCTGGGCTGGCGCACCTCCGACATGCCGTGCAGGCATCGGCGGCCCTGGAAGCAGGTCGTGAATCGTTCGCAGCAGGTCTTCTGGCTTCACCGGCTTGCCGACTTGCACACAGTCCTGTTGCAGGATGTCACGCAGGGTGCCGGCAGAAACATCGCCTGTCAGGATGATGACGGGCACGCCGGGCAGGGCCTCCCGCAGCTTCCCTGCGGCCTGCAGGCCGGTCATGCCGCCAGGCAGGTTGTAATCCGTCAGCACCAGATCGGGCCGGACTGCGCTGTGGGCCGCCATGTCCAACGCCGCCGGGCCATCGGGCGCAACCGCGACCACGTAGCCCTCCTCGCGCAGCAGCAGGTGCAGGAGGTCCCGCATGTCAGGGTCGTCCTCAATCACCAGAACGGTCCCGTTGCCCCTGCCATTCCCTGCTGCCCGGGCGTCAAGCGAGATGTCGGCACTCCCGCCATTCGCGTCCGGGGAATGCACGTCCGGCACGAGCGCGACCTCGAGCGTGAACACCGAACCCTTGCCGGGCCGCGACCGGACACGCACGCGGTGGCCCAGCAAGGCGCTCAGACGCTGCACGATGGACAGCCCGAGGCCCAGGCCGCGCGCCCGCTCGCGCGCTTCGTTGCCGATTTGACGATACTCGTCGAAGACGGCTTGCAGCTCACCGTCGGGGATGCCAACGCCAGTATCCCACACTTCGATGCGAAGGCTGTCCCGGGTTCGGCGGCAGCCCAGCAGCACCCGGCCGCGTTCCGTATACT
This sequence comes from uncultured Acetobacteraceae bacterium, assembly GCA_964251035.1. Classification (GTDB taxonomy): domain Bacteria; phylum Pseudomonadota; class Alphaproteobacteria; order Acetobacterales; family Acetobacteraceae; genus CAHJXG01. Next base: position 384 of record CAXUJE010000314.1, on the reverse strand, counting down.
TCAAAGCGTTGAAGACAAGGTTGCGCAGCATCTGTTCCAACAGTCGCGGGTCGGTGCGGATCACGGCACTGCACGGCACGACGCGCAGGCCCAGTCCTTTGGCCTGGGCGTGGTAGGCGAATTCATCGCGCAGCCGGTCCAGCAGGCCGCCAATCCGGCAGTCGGCTGGCTCCGCCTGCACGACCCCGGCCTCGATCTGGTTGAGATCGAGCAAGGTGTCCAGCATTCCGGACATGGCGCTCAGCGTCTCGTCCAGGCGCAGCAGCAGTCCCGCCGCATTGCCGCCCTCGACGGCCCTGGCCAGCAATCCCTGGAGCAACACCAGGGTTTGCAGCGGCTGGCGCAGGTCGTGGCTGGCCGCAGCCAGGAAGCGGGACTTGGCGC
>CAXUJE010000313.1:0-6759 GCA_964251035.1 uncultured Acetobacteraceae bacterium | reverse complement strand
TGACTCATGGAACCGCAAGCTCATGTTATTTTCATAATAACAATACGATTTCAGAAATTGACAAACTAGGCGCTCGACGGACATACCCATTCACCAACCCTCAGGCTAATCTAATCGCCCAGTCAGACACTCTCAGAAGTATTCTTCCTCTCGCAACTGGCGACTTAAAAACTGCCTTGACTTTGCAATCGACCTTCCTCAAAACGCTTATACAGCCGTAGCCCAAGGGGCCGGTGCCAGCGGCTAGTTTCTGCGCAGCCTGCACCCATACCGGCCCAGGAACACTGCGGATGGAACGTCCGCTTTAGATAAGCAGCGACAATCGACTGAACGACCGGCATGAGCGCAAAGCAGCCGTTTACGACGCAGGTTCCAAAGCAACATTCAGACGCAGACACGATGCCTTTTCACCCCCCAAGCGCGTCCCGCAACGCCCCATCAAAAAACGCCCGGTCCTCCGGGTTCCACAGCGTCATATGCCCCCAGATCGACCGGATCGGCCGGCACTCCGCGTTCGGCATCCGGGCCACCTCGGCATGGCTGTCCGCGGGCGGGAAGTAGGTGTCGTACTCGCAAGGCACCACGACCGCCCGCGCGGTGATCGACCCCAGCGCGCGGCCGAGATCGCCGCCGTGCTCGGCGCCCGCGCTGATGTCGCCGTCGTCCCAGCAGCGCAGCAAGGCCAGCAGGTCGTTGGCGTCATGGTGCAGGAACCCCGGCTCCCAGAACCGGGCGGAGAACTCCGCGGCCGTCGCGGCGCCGAACTGGCGGAACGCCTCAGTGCGGTAGAACGGCTCGGAGAAGCCCCACCCGGCGTAGATGGTCGCAAACGCGCGCAGGCCGCGGACCGGCGGCCGTGTGTAGAACCCGTCCTCGAAGGCCGGGTCCAGCTCCAAGGCGCGGCGGAGGGAAAGCAGGAAGATCTTGTTGAAGTGCCCCGTGCGGGCGGAGCAGCAGAGCGGGGCGATGGCGTCCATCATGCCGGGATACTGCGCGCCCCATTGGTAGGCCTGGCAGCCGCCCATGGACCAGCCGGCCACGAGCCTGATGCGCTCGATCCCGAGGCTGTCGAGCAGCATGCGCTGCAGCCGGACGTTGTCGTGCAGCGTGACGCGCGGGAAGCGCCCGGCCTCGAAGGGCGGGGGCGTGTTGCTGGGCGAGGAGGAGACGCCGCCCGAGAGCAGGTTGGTGAGCACGACGAAGTGGCGGGCCGGGTCGATGGCGCGGCCCGCGCCCACCATGCACAGCTCCGCCTCGCGGTCGGTGCCGGAGTACCAGGACGGGATCAGCACGACGTTGTCGCGGGCCGGCGACAGGGTGCCCAGGGTTCGGTAAACCAGCCGGGCCGCGGGCAGGGCCTCGCCGCCCTGCAACGCGAAGTCGGCGGTCTCGAAGGTTTGGCGACCGGTCATGGGGGTTCTCCTCAGAGTGCGGCTTCGGCCACGTCGTCCTGCTCGACCAGGCGCAGGAAGCGCCTTGTGCGTTCATGCTTCGGGTTGTCGATCACCGCCTCGGGCGGACCCTGCTCGACCACCCGGCCCTCGTCCATGAGGATGACGCGGTCCGCGACCTCGCGGGCGAAGCGGATCTCGTGCGTCACCACCACCATGGTCATGCCCGCCTCGGCCAGGCGCCGCATCACCGACAGCACCTCGCCGACCAGCTCGGGGTCGAGCGCCGAGGTCGGCTCGTCGAACAGCATCAGCCTCGGCTGGATCGCGAGCGCGCGGACGATGGCCACGCGCTGCTGCTGCCCGCCGGACAGGCGGTGCGGCAGGTGGTGCGCGTGCCGGGCCAGGCCCACGGCGGCGAGCAGGCGCAATGCCGTCGCCTCCGCCTCGGCCGGCGGCACGCCGTGCACGCGGACCGGCGTCTCGGTGACGTTCTGCAGGGCGGTGAGATGCGCGAACAGGTTGAAGTGCTGGAACACCATGCCGATCCGCGCCTCCGCCCGGGCGCGGGCCAGGTCGCGCACGGGCCGCGGCGGACCGCCATTGGAGGGGCGGTAGCCGACCGGGCGTCCGCCGACCGTGACCTCGCCCCAGTCCATCGCCTCCAGGTGGTTGATCATGCGGAGCAGCGTGCTCTTGCCGGAGCCGCTGGGACCCAGGACCACCACGACCTCGCCCTGGGCGACGGAGAAATCGACGCCGGACAGCACCTCCCGCCCGCCATAGGATTTCTGCACGTTGCGCCCGACCACGAAGGGCTGCCCGCGCTGCGCGGGGTCGGTGGCGCCGATCAGGCTGCCGATCCACGCCGCGTCCGACGGCTGGGCCGCAACGGGTCTGGGCGCGGCCGCACGGGAGGGCGCAGGGCGGCGGAAGCCCAGCAGCCGCTGCCAAACGGAGGGGCCGGCCTCGGCGGCCTCGATGTCGAACCGCCGTTCCAGCAACGATTGCAGGGCGGTGATCACGCTGGTCAGCACCAGGTAGATCGCGCCGGTGGCGATGAACACCTGGAAGAACTTGAAGTTCTGCCCGACGATCTGCTGCGCCCGGAACGTCAGCTCGTTGACGAAGATGACGGACGCGATGGACGTCAGCTTCAGCATGCTGATCGTGTCGTTGACCAAGCCCGGCAGGATGGCGCGCATCGCCTGCGGCAGGACGATGCGGCGGAGCGTCAGGCCGGGCGCCATGCCGAGCGAGGCCGCCGCGACGGACTGCGTGCCGCTGACCGAGATGATCCCGCCGCGGATGATCTCCGCGCTGAACGCCGCCTCGTTCAAGGCGAAGCCGATCAGCGCCGTGCTGAAGCTATCGAGCCGCAGGCCGATGAACGGCAGCGCATCGAAGATGAACACGAGCTGCAGCAGTTGCGGGGTGCCGCGCGTGACGAAGATGTAGAACCCGGCCGCCGCACGCGCCACGCGGACGCGCGACAGCCGCATCAAGGCCAGCCCCAGGCCCAGCACCAGGCCGCAGGCCATGGCGGCGGCGGTGATCTCGACGGCCAGAAGCGCGCCGTTCCAAAGGAAGCCCGAGGTGGCATAGGCGGCGAAGTCGGCCAGCCACTCCTGCACGCCCTCGGCCGCCGGCGCCGCCTGGGCCGCAGTCCCGCCCAACGCGAGCATGACGGCCGCCCGGCGAAGGATGCGCGACAGCCGGGCTACTCCGTCTTGACGGCGGCCGGGATCTCCATCTCCGCGTCGATCTTGTACTTGGCGAAGATCGCCTTCTGCTTGCCCTCGGCCTGCATGACCTCCAGCCCATCATGGATGGCGCGCAGCAGGTCGGTGTTGCCCTTCTTGACGGCGGCGCCGATGTTGAAGCCTGTCATGATCTTGTAGGCCCGCTCGTATGCCTTCGGGTTGTCGGCGGCCAATTGGTCCACCAGCGCCAGGTCGCTCATCAGGATGTCCGCCCGGCCCGACTGGATCAGCCGGATGCCGGACGCCATGTCGGGATAGGTCATGATGGTCATCGCGGGCTTGCTCTCCGCCTTGCAGGCCGCGTCCTGCTTCTTGGCCGCGACCTCCTCGACAGTGCCGAGACCCACCGCGTAGGTCGTCCCGCACGACGCCTCCATGCCGATGATCTTCTTGGGATTGCCGGCCTGTGTCAGCGCGCCGGTCGCCGCCTGCATGTACATCACGAAATCGAGCTGCTTGGCCCGCTCCGGCGTGTAGTACAGGTTGTCCCAGAAGATATCGACCTGCCCGCCGGCGGTCGCCGGCATCAGGCCGGACCAGCCGCCCAGGAACATCTCATGCTTGATGCCGGCGCAATCCAGCACGGCGGCCGCAAGGTCCACGTCGGAGCCGTCAACCTTGTTGAAATCAGCGCCGTCGCGCATGGCATAGGGCGGGGTCTGCGGGTCTGCGCCGATCTTGACCGTCTTGCCGATCAGGCTCGGATACTTCTCGGCCAACTTCCCCGGCTCGCAGGCCGGCGCGGCCTGGGCCATGGAGGCAAAGCCAGTCAGGCCAGCGATGAGCGCTGCCGTCGCCGCGGTCCAGACCATCAGAACGTTCTCCTGGATCGGTTGCTTGCAGAGACGCCCGGGCAACCGTGCAAGGTTGGTGCCACGCCCGCAGGCGGCTGACGCCGTTCCAGCGAGGCCGGATGCCTGAAAGCTGCTTGCGTGATGTGCAACTCTGGTGCGTGCTTGCGCCCATGACGGGCAGCCGGCACCGAATGACCGGATTGAAGGCAGATGGGAGACAGGAATTGCGGGCAGTGCTGGGCTTTTCTGCATGATGCACCTCGGGTGGTTCGTCGGCCGCGGCTACTCGGTCCACGGCTGGCAACAGGACTGGTGGGGTGACGAGGCGCTCGATTGGACCAGCCCCGACATCTACCTCGATTTGGCCCAAGCGCTCGACAGGGCCTGCTTCGACTACGTGATGATCGAGGACGGCTCCCTCGTGCCGGACGCCTACGAAGGGTCTTCCCGCGCCTACCTGCAGCATGCGGTCACGGTGCCCAAGGCGGACCCGATGCCGCTGGTGCCGCTGCTGGGCCAGGCGACGAAGGGCCTGGGCATCATCGCCACCATGACCACGGCGTTCTACCCGCCGTATCTGGGCGCCCGGCTTGCCGCCACGCTGGACCACCTCACGCGGGGCCGCGCCGGCATCAACCTGGTCACCGCCCACAACGACCGCGCCGCGCAGAACTTCGGGCTGGACCAGCACCACGAGCACGACAAGCGCTACGAGATGGCCAGCGAGTGGATCGAGGTGGTGGACAAGCTGTGGGCTTCCTGGCAGCCCGGTGCCGTGCGCGCCGACCGGGAGGCCGGGGTGTTCGCGGAGGTGGCGAAGGTGCAGCCGATCCACCACGACGGCCCATACCACCGCTGCCGCGGGCCGCTGAACCTGCCGCCGGGTCCGCAGGGCCGTCCCGTGGTCTGCCAGGCCGGCGGCTCCCCGGCCGGGCGCAGCTTCGCGGCCCGGCACGCCGACACGGTCATCGCCCTGGTCCGCGATGTCGCGGAGGCCCGGGCCTACCGCGCCGACATCTCGGCCAAGCTCGCCGCCTGGGGACGACCGCCGGACTCCTGCAAGGTGCTGTTCTGCGTGTCCGTCGTGCTGGGCGAGACGGTGGAAGAGGCCGCCGAACGGAAGCGCCGGCGCCGGGCGAGGTTGGCCGCGGATCTGGAGCCGAGGCTCGCGGCCCTGTCGTTCTTCGGTGCCCGCGACCTGTCCCGCCTGCCGCTGGACGAGCCGATGCAGCGGGCCGAGACCAATGCCTCCCGCACGATGGTGGAGGCCTACACGGCCCGTGGCCGGACGCTGCGCGAGGTGGCCATGGATGACGAGGTGAACGGGATCCCTTTCGTGGGAACCCCGGACAGCATCGCCGCGGAGATGGCGGATGCGATGGCCGAGATCGGCGGGGACGGGTTCTTGTTCACCGAGCCGCTCTCAAGGCGCAACGTCACCGAGGTCACCGATGGCTTGGTCCCCGCCCTGCAACGGCGCAGCCAGGTGCGCCGCGCGTACGCGCATCCCACTTTGCGGGAAACCCTGATGGAGTTCTGACCCCATGCCCCAGCCTGGCCTGCGCGCCCGCATCGGTGCGGTCCGGCCGGACGAGATTGCGGGCTGGGCGCTCCGCCTGGTCGGCGCCGCCTCGCCCAACCCGCCACTCGACACGCGGGCCATGGCCGAGGAGGCTGCCGTGATCATCCGGGCCGAAATCCCGGAAGCGGAGTTGTCGCTGCACCATGCCGGCGAGCAGGTCTTCAACGTCGTGGCGCGCGTACGCGGATCCGGGCCGGGCCGGCGAGTGGTCCTCAACGGGCACCTGGACACCTGTCCCCTGGGCGACTTGTCGCGCTGGACGCGCGACCCGACCGGGGAAATCGACGGCGGTCGGCTTTATGGCCGTGGCGCGGCCGACATGAAGGACGGCATAGCAGCCAGCATCGCTGCGCTTGCCCGGCAACGGGGAGCTTGGTCCGGCGAGGCCGTCCTCACGCTGGCCGGCGATGAGGAGAGCATGGGCCCGCTCGGCACAAGCTGGCTGCTCGACCATGTGCCGCATGCGAGGGGGACGCTGTGATCCTGGGCGACGCCGGGTCGCCGCGCGTCCTGCGGTTCGGTGAAAAGGGCTTCTTATGAGTGGAGATCACGGCCGCGGGCCGCGCCGCGCATGGCGCCCACGTGCACCTGGGCGACAACGCGGTCGGGCGGCTGCTTGAGGCGCTGGCTGGACTGCAAGCCCTGCGGGATTTGCCGGTGGCGGCGCCGCCGGCGGTGCTGGAGAGGCGGACGTGCTCAGTCGGGTGACGGTGAAAATCGGTCGCATCGAGGGCGGAACGTCCACCAATCTCGTGCCAGCCAGCGCGCGGGCCGGCGTGGACCTGCGCCTGCCGACCGGCGTGTCCGTCGCCGACGTTGAACGGGCGGTGGCGGCAACCCTCGACCGGCCCGGCATTGCCCCCGGCATTGCCCATCGCGTGCTGCGCCGCTTCGAGCCGAGCCACACGGACCCAAACAGCGAGCGCGCTGCCGGTCGTGGCGGCCGTCACGACCTGGGCCGCGGTCACCCATTGCGCTGGATCTGGCCCACGCGCGTGGGATCCGGCGCCGGCGAACTGCATGGCGGAGTACATGTTCAGATTGTCGGAACAGGTCGCCGCATCGGTGCCGAGCCCGACATTGAGGGGCACCGTCAACTTGGCTGCTGGCCGGCTTGCGGCCTGTGGTCGGGCCGGGTAGGCGGGCGGGATGGCGACACCTGCCTGCCCGAGCTATGCCGGCTACCGCTTCCCGGCTGGGATCATCAGCCACGCCGTTCGGCTTCACTT
>CAXUJE010000312.1:0-6786 GCA_964251035.1 uncultured Acetobacteraceae bacterium | reverse complement strand
TCAAGGCGGCTAGGCGTGCGGCCTGAGGCTCGATGAGCGTGCGGACTTCCAGAAGCTCGCTCAATGTTGTGTCGGCTCCCAGCGCCTCGGCGCAAGACTGAACGGACTGGGGCCGCCCCCCTACAAACGTGCCCTTGCCAACATGGCGCCAGATCCGACCTTCTCTCTCTAGTTCGTCCAGGCCGCTTCGCAGCGCGGTCCGGTTTACCTTAAGCAGCTCACACAGTTGGCGCTCGGGAGGCAGTCGGCTGTGAAGCGGATAGTGGTCACTCGATAGAAATTCGTCCAGCTCCACAGTCACACGACGGGCCGCGCGGCCAGTTCCGGGATTTGAGCGAGATCTTTCGGTTGCCATTTAAGTCTTTCCCTGGACCGCAGGCGAGAGCTGGAGCAAAATTTGTGCCACACTCGAGGCGGTTTTCACAATTCACGGGCCAGGCGTCCTGCAACCAGGAGTATGCAAGCAGTCTGGGGCAGGGCTTGAACGATGAAGCCGAGCCGGTCGTAGCGCAAGGCGAGGCGCTTGTTCTCCAGCAGCCAGGCATTGCTGCGCTCGACCGGCCAACGATGCCTGCCCAAGCCTGACCCACTCGGCTGGCGGCGCTTGTAGATGTGCGGCTCGGCGCCGAAGTTGCAGCACAGGGCGCGGTTGCCCTCGGCGTCATAGCCGCAGTCGGCCAGCACGGCGCTGATGCGGGTCATGACCGCAAAGGCGGCCAGGAACAGGCGCTCGAACAGGACGGTGTCGTTCACGTTCGCAGCCGTCACCATGCACGCGATGGGCACGCCGTCCCCGTTCACCGCGGCGTGGTATTTCGTGCCGTTCTTGCCGCGGTCGGTGGGATTGGGCCCGGTGAGGTCGCCGCCGCGCTTGGCCCGCACCGAGCAACTGTCCAGGATCAAGACAGGATTGCCGCGCAGCATGGCGACGAGCAGGGCGTGCACTATCCGAAGCAGGCCCGTGCGCGGCCGTGATGGGGTGGACGTGATCCGAGACCGAGAATCTGGACCGTTTATGGTTAGAGTTTTCCGCTGATTTTTCCTGGCCGGGAGGAGCGAAGGATCGATGAAGGCATCGAAGTTCACGGAGGCTCAGAAGGCGTTCATTCTGAAGCAGGGCAATGAGGGAGTTCCAGTGGCGGAGATCTGCCGCAAGTCTGGGATCAGCCAAGCGACGTATTTCAACTGGAAGAAGAAGTATGATGGTTTGCTGCCGACGGAGATGCGGCGGTTGAAGCAGCTGGAGGACGAAAACTCGAAGCTGAAGAAGATTGTGGCTGATCTGACGCTGGATCGGGAGATGCTGCAGGACGTGATCCGGCGAAAACTGTAAGGCCTGCCTGCAAGCGCAAGCTGGTCGACGGGATGCGTGTGGATTGGGGTGTGTCGATCCGGCGAGCGTGCCGGGTGCTTTCGGTCGACACGTCCACCTATCACTACAAGTCGCGTCGGCACGGTCAGGCCGGTTTGGAAGCGCGGATCAAGACGATCTGTGAGACCCGCGTTCGATACGGCTACCGGCGGGTCCATGTGTTGCTGCGTCGGGAGGGTTGGGTGATCAACCAGAAGAAGACCCGCAGGATCTACAACGGGTTGGGGCTGCAGTTGCGCCACAAGACGCCGAAGCGGCGAGTGAAAGCGAAGCTGCGGGAAGATCGCTGCCCGGCGACCCGGCCGAACGAGACTTGGGCGATGGATTTCGTTCACGACCAACTGGCGACGGGGAACAAGCTGCGCGTGCTGACGGTTGTCGACACGTTCTCCCGCTACGCGCCAGTGCTTGATCCGCGGTTCAGCTACCGAGCCGAGGATGTGGTTCGGACACTCGAGCTGATCTGTGCCTCGAACGGCTATCCGAAGACGATCCGGGTCGACCAAGGTTCGGAGTTCGTGTCCCGCGACCTGGATCTGTGGGCGTATGCCCATGGCGTGACGCTGGACTTCTCGCGGCCGGGCAAGCCGACGGACAACGCCCACATCGAAGCGTTCAACGGCCGCTTCCGGGCGGAGTGCCTGAACACACACTGGTTTCTGACGCTTGCCGATGCGCGCGAAAAGATGGAGGCTTGGCGTCGATACTACAACCGCGCATCAGAACACCCATCTGTCTATGTCGTTGAAGGGAATAGGCATTGTTGGTCGGGATGCGGTCCCGTGGGGTATTTTGAAGCCTGGCGTGCCCGTTCGGTGATGGATCGGGCGGCCGGGGCTGCGAGGGCGGCGCGGCTGAAGACCCAGGGGCCGCTGGGCAAGGGATGGATTGCCTCGACCTCGCCGGCCTCTGCCGCCAGCCTGAGCGTCTTGGGCGCGACACGCAGGAGCCGCGCGGCCTTGCCGAGATTGAGCCAAGGCTCATGCCCGTCCTCGGCCGGCTTGTGCACCGGGATGCGGTGGTGCGAGCGCAGGGAGGTGACACGCTCGCGCGTCCAGCGGTTGCCATGGCCCGTGACCAAACCGTTCCGGTTGAGGATGCCGGCGATGAGGTCATCGCCGGCGATCAGCACGAGCTGGCAAACCGCGGCGATCACGTCGGCAGAGGTGCTGTTGCGCTGACCGCGGCGGCGCCTGGGCAGACGCATTTCGCTGTGGGCACCGCCGATCCAATGCACCACGAGCATGATCTCGGCCGCTTCGGGGTCGATGTCGGCCACCACCTCCTGGATCACGGTGCGCACGATGCGCTTCTTCAGCCGGGCGTCGGTCGAGGGCGCCGTCCAGACGGCCTTGAGGTCTGACGCCAGGGTGGCGAGCGATACCGGGTCGGTGGCAACCGCGGGCACCGTCTCGTTGTGGGCGGCGACCTTGCCCTCGACCTCCGAAACACGCGCGAGCGCCTGGTTCCAGCGCGCTTCCAGCTCGCCCGCCACCAGCCGGTTGGCCGGGTCGGCGGCATCATACTGCCGAAACGCGCGGTCGGCCGCGTAGCGCGCCGCCTCGAGGTCGCGCTTCAGGGCGTCGAGCACCTGGTCCCGCCGTTGGCCGGCCTCCTTCTCCGCGGCCACGGCGGCGGCGATAGCGCCCGGGCCGACAACGGCCAGGAGCGCGTTTTCGATGGCGTCATCGACGCGCAAGCCGCCAAACGCAATGCAGCGGGGATCGCCATTGTCCATCCAGCCGCGGCTGCAACTGTAGCGGGGGATGTGGTGCTTGGCCCCCGAGTAGCGCAGCGTCAGCTTGCGCCCGCAGCGGCGGCAGCGAATGAGGCCGGCCAGCAAAGCGTCGCCATGCTTCGGCGCCCCATGGTGGCGGCTGGCGGGGACGTTGCTGCTGACCATGGTGCGGATCGCCTCGGCCTTTTCCCAGCTGACATAACCGTCATGGGCATGGGGCATCAGCGCCAGCCAGTTGGCGCGCGGCTTGCGCCTGATCTTTACGCCGATGCCGGCCGCGCCATGGCCCATGCCGCCCGTTGTCCTACCATAAGCGTAGGCTCCGCCGTAGATCGGGTTCTCGATCATGCGATGGATCGTGGCGTAGTTCGGACACCGCCACACGACGTCGCCGCCGTTCCGCCTCACCGGCAGGTCGAGGTCATGCTCAAGGAACCAGAGCAGCGCCTGCCTCGCGCTGCCAAGCTCCAGCACCTTGTCGAAGACCAGCGTGATCGCTTCCTGCACCCGGCGGTCCGGGTCCTTCTCGTAGCGGTCGCCCGCCTTGACGAAGCCCACGGGTGCGCTGACCACGAGTTCGCCGCGGCGCGCCTTCTCGTAGCGGGCCGCAAGCGAGCGCTGGCGCAGCAGGTCAAGCTCGTATTCGTTTAGGCTGCCCTTGAGCCCAAGCAGCAGCCGGTCGTTGCCGTATCGCGGCGCGTAGACCGTTTCCTGGTCGATCAGGACCGTGTCGACCACGCGGCACATCTCGATCAACTGCTGCCAGTCCCGGCTGTTGCGGGCAAAACGTGACACTTCGCGCGCGCAGACGGCGCCGACCTTGCCGAGGCACACCTCGGCGACCATCCGCTCGAAGCCGGCGCGCTGGACGCCGCCGGCCACCGAACGGCCGAGATCGTCGTCGATGACCTCGATCTCCGACCAGCCAAGCGCCGTCAGCCGGTCCCGCATGGCGTATTGCAGCACGCCGCTCTCCCGGTTGTGCAGGACCTGGTGGGCCGAGGACTGCCGCACGTAGAGCAGCGCCTTGCGCTCCAGGTGATGAGGACGGACCTTGTCAGAGGTCATGGCCGGCCTCCGCCGTTGGGCCGGCCCGGCGCATTTCGGCGTGCTCCAGGATCAGCCGTGCCATCAGGCTGGTCAGCACGGCCTGCGTGGCCGCCGGCAGGTCCTGCCACGCCGGGGTGCCCACCAAGGCGCAGGGTGGTTCGTCGCCGAACAGCTCGGCCTGCTGCATGGGTCCGCGCTGCCCTTCCGTGCGCGCCCTCCGGCGCTTGCCCGTGTTGGCTGAAGCCGTCGCCGCCATGGTCCTCTCTCCGGATCTGCTCGTGAGAAGAACTTGACGCGTCCGGATGCGGCGCATTCGACGATGCCTGCCGCAACAGCTCGGCCAGCGCCGAAAGTGCGGTCAGGCTCATGGAGGGCATGGCCGTCAGGCGGGCCTGATCGGGGCAGGCCGCCCGATCGAACATCCAGGCCGGAACCTCCAGCCAACGATCCCCGCCAGAGCCGGTCAGCGTGCAGCGGAAAGCAACGCCGTCCGCCCTCGTGATCGCCTCATGGACGGCGACTTGAAGCCCACACCAGGGATGCCACGGATACAACAGCTCCCGAAAGACGGTCCCGTGGGCGTTCTCAAACCCTGTTCTATAACGAGGAGCGGCCGCACGGGGCGATCGGCGACAAGGCTCCGATTACGCTGCAAAATCCCGATGGTGCGATCGGCCCGCCATCGTGATGAAGCTGGACGACTCTAGCTTCCGGCGGTCCAAACAATGGTCTCGGATCAGTTGCCCCCGGCCCCTCATAGCCGGTGGCCCACTTCTACGGGGGCAGGTCACTGCCCGGCGTTGAGCCAGGAAGCATCGGTCGGACAGTCGTTGAGGACACCAGACGGCCTCGGTCGTTGCGCTACCCAGCTGCTATCAGGGGCGTCGCCGAGGTTTAAACTGCCCATGCAGGAAGCGCATGAACACTTGACTGCCTGCGTCCACACGCCTACACGACCGTGTAACAACTACACGGTCGAGTAGTACGGGCGTGCAGGTCCGCAAAGGGGGAGGGCACGGGTATTGGCGACATTCGTATTGGTGCACGGCTCCTGGCACGGCGCGTGGTGTTGGCGGCAACTTGCCCCCATGTTGCGGGCGGCCGGGCATGCGGTGCATGTGCCGACGCTGGCGGGCTGCGCGGAACGCTACCGACCGGAAGACATGGGCGTCACGCTCGACACCCACGTCGAGGAAGTGGCCAACCTGCTTTTCTTCGAGGATCTGACGGATGTCATCCTCGTCGGCCACAGCTACGCGGGCATAGTAGTCCAGGGAGCGGCCAATCGGGTGCCTGACCGAATCCGGGCAATCATTTACCTCGACGCCTACGTCGTGCCGCCGGGCAGCAGGGGTTTCGATCTGTGGCCGGCCGAACGCCACGCCGAGGCGCGGCGCCTGATCGCCGCGGGCGACCCGTTCCGTCAGCCGTTCGCCCCGGACATCCTCGGCATCACCGATCCAGAGGCTGCGGAGTGGGTGCGTACTCGCCTTACCCCGCACCCGCTCGCCACCTACGACCAAATTGTCAAGGCCGAGACCGACGCCGCGGCGCGGCTGCCGCGTGTGTACTTCCAATGCACGGCAGGGCCGCTCGCGCCCGTCTTCGCGCCGATCGCGCGCACGGTGCAGAATTGGGGATGGCCGGTGAGGGCTCATCCCTGGCCGCACGACGCCATGTTGACCGACCCCGATGCGCTGGCGACCGCTTGCATCGAGTACGCGGTCGAGATGTCGGAACCCGCGTCGCATTGAGCGGCGCCAAGCATCACCCTACAGGCAAGGAGGCCATCGTCATGTCAGCCACCCACGAGACCAGCGAGCGTTACCAGATGCGTATGGCCGTCAAGGACTCCATTTCCATCGAACCGGCGGAACTTGAAAGCAAGTACGTCGCCCGCTTCCACGAACTGGTGGACGACTCGGACATCTTCGCCGACATCAAGACGCCTGCCGGGCAGCGGCGGCACTTCCACGTGATCTCGGAAGGCGGCCATCTCGGCCCCGCGAAGATCACCACCCCGCACCACTTCCATGTCAGCTACCTGGAGGTTCCGCCGGGCATCTCCGCCGGCCTGCACTCCCACGACCTGCCGGAAGTGTTCATCCCTTTGCAGGGCAAGTTCGCCATCCTCTACGGCGACCACGGCGAGCACAGCGTCGAGCTGGACCCGTTCGACACGATCTCGGTGCCGGTCGGGCTGATCCGCACCTTCAAGAACATCGGCAACGTCAACGGCCTCCTGATGGTGATCTACGACGGGCCGGGAGAGATCCTCGGCAGGCTCTCCGTCACCAGCGAGATCGCCGAAGACCTGCGACGCAAGGACCCGGTGGTCGCGCGCGGCTTCGGCTTGATGGAAGCCGGCGAGTAGCGCCCGCCACGGATTGGGAACGAACGGTTGCCCGGCCAGCGGGCGCCGCAGCCGGGGGGAGAAGTCATGCCGATGGTGACACGTCGGACCGTCGTGCGCGGGTTGCCCGCAGCCAGTGCTGCGGCATGGCTCGGGCTGTCCGGCGCGGGCCATGCCCAGGGACGCCGAAGCCGCGTGGCGTTCGCCAACATAGACGACGCTAGAGCGGATTGCGGGTTAGTTTGGCGGGTATCCTGCGTGGCGAAACCACCC
>CAXUJE010000311.1:0-6793 GCA_964251035.1 uncultured Acetobacteraceae bacterium | reverse complement strand
TTATGCAGACAGTATGCACTTGTCTCTTCGCGTCCTGGGCGGGATGATTGGACCTTTCGCTCTGAATGCGCTCCGAGAGGGTTGGCGGAGCAACGGAGGGTCGCAAGCGATGCCCCATCTGTTCTTCACAGACCGAGCAGCCCTGCATCGCTCCGTGACGACGGGTGATGTAGCCCACTCGCTTTCTGCCGAGACAATCACGGCAGCGGAGCGGATCGGCCTCAGCGACGGCATGCCGTTCGTCCTCGGCTCTGACGGCTCCTACGACCATGACCTGAACCGTTTCTTCCGCGCGTGCCCCACCATGGGCGTCCGCTCGCTCAACAGCCTCAAGGCTTATGCCCGGGACATCGTGACCTGGCTGCGGTTCCTGGAGGAGCGCCGGGGCGGCAAGACAGCCTGGCAGGCTGATCGGGACGACATCGCAGCTTTTCACGAGGCCCGTCGGCTTTCAGGGCCTGCGCATCGTCTGGCTGCGGCGTCATGGAACCGAGCGGTGGCCGCCTTGGATAAGCTCTACGGCTGGGGCGTCGAGGAGGGGCTGACCGCCGTGGCGCCGTTCACCTACCAGAAGCGGTGGGCGCGCAGGGTCGGAGGCGGCGCAGCGCTGGTGGTCACGGCCAACCGTGCCCGCGAGCGGCGGGCGCGACAGGGCGACGTCCGTTTTCTCGACATCGAGCGTTTCTTGTTGTTCCGCGACGTCGGCCTCCGCGGCCGGCTGCCGGATGGGCGCCCAGACCCGGCTGCACGGAGCCGCAACGGCGAGCGCAACGCGTTGTTCGCCGAAGTTCTGGTCACGACCGGGCTGCGGCTAGAGGAGGCATCGAGCCTGCTGACGCTCGAGCTACCGCACCTGACCGACGTGCCGGCTGGGGCTCGGTCCGTTCCGGTCCGCCTCGCGTCGGCGACGGCCAAGGGCGTCAAGGGACGCGAGTACCGCCTGCCCGTGCGCTTGCTGCGACGCATGCGGCACTACGCAGAGGTCGAGCGCGCCAATGCAGCAGCTTGCCTCACAACGCGCGCACGGCATGTGCGGATGCGGCGTTCGATCGCCCTGGTCGGCCAGGGTCACAACGGTGTCGTGCTCGATGACGGCAGCGGCCCTGTTCGGGTCGGCTTCGATCTTTTGCGGCCTGCCGAGCGCCACCGGCTGCTGTCCCAAACCGGCCAAGGGGGGCACGAGCCGGCTTTGCTGTGGTTGACGGAGGGTGGCCGCCCGATGCCGCCCTCGTCATGGCAGGCCGTGTTCGTGCGCGCCAGCGCGCGCTGCCGTGCTTTCGGCATCGACCTCCATGTGTCGCCGCACATGCTCCGGCACAGCTTCGCCGTCCACATGCTGGCCATGCTGATCCGCGAGCAGATCGGCTGGGTGTTGGATGACCAAGGCGCAGGCAACGAGCGGTATGGCCCGGCCTACCGGCGTTTGATCGGGGATCCCTTGCTTAAGCTGCAACGGCTCATGGGCCACAGCAGCATCGAGAGCACGTATATCTATCTCCAGCACCTGGAGGAGAGCCGCGAGCTGGTCGAGGCGGCGGTCGAACGCTGGAGCGCCGCCTTTTCATCGGACGGGGATGCGTTGTGAGAGGCCGCAGGGCCGTGTTCCCGGCGGTCCAGGCCGGCGCGCCTGTCAGCGCATCCGGCTCGTTGCACCTGGACGAGCGCCGTTTCACGGTGCGGGTGGACGGCGACCGCGAGATCCTGGTGGATCTGACAGGCTGGGGGCGCCCTTTGCTCGCCGCAGGGGTCGCGGGGCTGCTGCGCGAGAGCATCCGGCAATCTGGCCCCTCTCCTCTCGCGCGATCGGTGCGCAAGCAGGTGCAGGGCACACGACGCTTCTGGAAATTTCTCGCAACATCCAGCATGGTGGTCGACGCGGTGCCGGATATCACTGCATCCGTCCTCGACCGCTACGAGGACTGGCTCGCGCAGACCGTCGGTGGGCAACGGTTCCAGCGTCATCTCCTCGGGCTCCTCGTCAACCTCATGCGAATTTTCGCTGATCGGCACTCTGAGGCGGTGCAGCATCCCACCATGGTCCGCCTGTCCTACATCAGCGGCGGCAGCAGTGGCCCGGTCCGTCCGCGCGATGCCTACAGCAGCGGCATTGCGGCAGCCCTGCGCGCCGCAGGGCGATCACAGGTGGAGGCCGCTGCGCGCCGGATCGTGTGCGATGGCACTCTCCCGGCGGCGCCTGAATGGGCCGCTGTCAGCACGGCGCTACAACGCAACTACGGGTCCGCCCTGGCCGAGATTGCGCAGGCGGGTCAGATCGCACCTGACCACAAGCTGTTCCAGCGCTTCTACAACCTGGCAATGTACTGGAAGCGGCAAGGTCCGTTCCTGATCGGGATGCACGCGCGTTTTCATCTGACGCGGATCGACTTGGTCGGCTTCGTCGTGCTGCTATCGCTTGAAACAGGCATGGAGATTGAATGTCTTCTGGGCCTGCGCGCCGACTGCCTCAAGAACCCGTCCAAAGGCTACGTCGAGGTCGAATACCACAAGCGCCGGGCACGGGGCGCTGAGTGGAAGCGCTTGCGCGTCCCCGATCGCGGCACGACGACTGCCGGCGGCCTGCTCCGGCTCGCCCTCAAGCTCACGGCGCACGCTCGTCATCACCTCGGAACAGACGCGCTCTGGGCTCACTGGTCAGCGCACTTTGGCGGCCTGACCGTGCCCAAGGAGGACGTGCCGTTGCCGGCGGCGGCGTTCGTGCAAGCGCACGGGCTGGCCGACGACGATGATCAGCCCCTTCACCTAACGCTGTCCCGCTTGCGCAAGACGCACAAGGCGGCGTGGTACATCCGGACGCATGGCCAGATGGAGCAGTTTGCCGTCGGCCACACACCCGACGTCGCGGCACGTCACTACGCCGATATCCCGGCACTACGGCACGTTCACCAACAGACCGTGTCAAACGCTTTCCAGGATGCACTAGACAGCGCCCTCAAGCTGCATGTCATTCCACCGAGCGAGGAGTCTGCCATGCGCAAGGCACCCCACGCGGCCGCCCTGCCCGTGGCCGCAAGCGCAATCGTGCCGTTGCTCGATGGCAAGCAGGACGTCTGGCTTGCGAGCTGCGCCGGCTTCCACAACAGCCCATTTGGTCCGGCCGGGGAGGCCTGCCCGACCCCGTTCTGGGGCTGTCTCGAATGCTCCAATGCGGTGATTACGGCGCGCAAGCTGCCCGTCCTACTCGCCTTCCTGGAGTTCGTGCTTTTGCAACGCGAGGGCCTGTCAGCCGCCGATTGGAACGCCAAGTTCGGCCGGGCCCACCGGCGCATCACCGAGCAGATCCTGCCTGCCTTTCCCGCCGCAGTCGTCGAGGACGCGCGTGCCGCAGCCGCGTCGGTCCCCCTGCCCTACCTCCCGCCGGAAGCTTCGGCCGGATGAACGCGCAACCAACCCAGCGCGGCGTCCTACGCTCGCAGGTGCGGGGCGACAACGATGTCGTGCTCGCCGGCGCTGCCCTACGACCCGGCACCGACCCGGCCCGCCTTTCGCACTTCGGCGATGATCGCTGGGACATGCGGCCCGGCATCTTCCGTGACAACGTCCGTCGAAGCTTCCAGGAAATCGACTTCCTGGCGATCCCATGCCCGGCGGAGCGCTTGACAGCCAAGGAGTATCTCTACGCCTTGCTCAACGAGCGGCGCACGGATTGGCTGGCACCGCAGCCTGTATCATGCTGGCCCATGCTGTCCGACTTGCGCCGCTTCGCCACGTTCGTCCGCTCGCGTCTCGGCACGTTCGATGTCCCCGCGATCAAACAGGATTTGCTGGACGCCTACCTGGCCATGCTCCGGTCCGGCCACCCAATCACCTGCGAACGCATCAGCGCACGCCTGGCGCCGATCATGTTGCTGCATCGCTTCGGCCCTGTTCTCACGCTTGGCGGTCTTCGCTTCGCGCCCTGGGGCGGACGCACCGCGGGGCGAGTGGCCGGCCGTAGCAGACCGAACTCCCGCGAAAACCTGACGCCGCGCATCCCCGAGCCAGTGATCGGTGCCCTGCTGCGCTGGTCGCTCAAGTATATCGACCACTTCTCCCAAGACATTTTGGCCGCACGCGCCGAATTGGATCAGTTGAGGCAGGACCATGCGACGCGGCACCGCCATCCCTACCCCGGCAGCGAACTGCGGCGGATGCAAGCCTGGATCGAGGCCCGCCGCCAAGCGGGACGCGGCATCCCAGTCTGGTCTGTCGAGCGCCCTTGCGGCACCTACCCGCGCGTCAGTGCAAGGGACGATAGCCGGTCCCACATGCTCAACTACGCCTTGATCCGGCTGCAAACCGGGCTCGCCGCTGTCAACCTCCAGCAGAACGAGGCCGTTTGGTGTTGTTTATGGGACGCCGTCGCCGAGCTCGGCACCGAGATTGGCGGCTTCGACACGCCGGTCAGCGACGATCCTGATCTGGGACGCCCTTGGCGCGAGCGCTTCGATCCTGCGAGCCTCGCGTGCGAGGAGAAGCACCTCCAAGCCGCCTGTTATATCGTCGTCGCCTATTTCTCGGGTATGCGGGACACCGAACTGCAGGCGATGCAGCCGGGTTGCCTTGCGCGCTCGCGCAGCGCCGACGGCCTGGTCGAGCGTATCGTCGTCCGGAGCATTGCATACAAAGACCGGCCTGCACGCGGGCAATTAGAGGAATGGGTCACCATTGCACCAGCCGCGCGCGCCATCGAGGTGTCCGAACGGCTTTCCGCCCCGTTCCGCGCACAGCAAGGCCATGCCCACCTCTGGTGCAGCCTGGATCGCACCACCACACTGAGCCGCGGTTTCATGTCCGCAAGCAGACGCATGAATGCGTTCCGCGCCCATCTTGACAGGCAGTTCAGCGACGCCGCCAACCCGGCCGTGCCCGAGGTCGCTGGCCGGCCCTGGCCCCTCAACACGCGGCAGTTCCGGCGCACCATCGCCTGGTGGATCGCCAACCGGCCGTTTGGCGTCGTGGCCGGCAAGATCCAGTACAAGCACGCCTCCATTGCCATGTTCCAGGGCTACGCCGGCTCATCCGCGTCGGGCTTCCGCGCCGAGATCGAGCAGGAGCGTGCGCTCGGCCAGTTGGACGACGCCTTGGCGCACTACGAACATACCGCCCGCCGCAACCAGCCCCTTGCAGGCCCAGCTGCGGGACGCCTCGCTGCGGAGTTCCATCGCGCGCGCGACGTTCTGGAAGACCTGCCTGGCCGTGTCGTGGATGAGGCCCAGCTCCGCGCGATGCTGGCGCACCTCGCCCGCACCCTGCATGCGGGTCTGCTCAACGACTGCTTCTTCGATCCCGGGACGGCGCTCTGCCTCGACACGGCGCGGGACAGCAACCCAGCTGCGCCGCGGCTCTCGCAATGCGCGCCTGATCGCTGCCCGAATTCCTGCATCTCGGTGCGGCATCTGCCGGCCTGGCAGGCCGCCATTGCCCAGACCGAGGAGCTGCTCGCACGCAAGCGCCTGCCACCGCTGCAGCGCATCGCGCTGAACCAGGAACGGGACCGCATGCGCCGGCTGATCGCACCCCTGGCCAAGGCAGGATCCGGATGACAATCAGCGTCTCTGCCTCCGCTGAAACCGCCCTGCGTGCAGCTATGGCGCGACTGCTGGCAGGTCAGGCTGCCACAACAGATGGCCGCCTGACTGTTACGAACCTCGCATCAGAGGCAGGTGTCAGCCGGGCAACCGCCAACAGGGCCATCGTTCTGTTGGAGGAGTTCCAGGCCGCTGTCCGAGCGCTTCGTGGCACGGCCCCGTGTCCGCCGCGAGAGGCAGGTGCGACCGAGCTGCAAATTGCGCGTGAGGCAGCCCACGTCCTGGCCCAGCAAGTCCAGGCCCTCGCGCTCTGGACGCGGGAGCAGCAGCGTCATATCGCAGCCTTGGAAGCGAAATTGGCGCCTGCCGACCCACTCCCGCCCAACTGCGGTCCTGAATGACCCTGCTATCTTCGCCTGAGTTCCGCCGCCCAGCACGACCCAAAACCAGTTTCTCGGTTCGGCTCGGGGTCGTTTCTCCGTCCCGACCCACATTTCTCCGTCGCGTGGCGCGCAGCGGCGGTCAAGGATGGCCGCAGGCCACCGCCGGAGGCGGCGCGCAGCGTCCTTGACGGCCGCGAGCACGGCGCGACCCTGGCTCAGGCCGGGCACCAAGCACCATCAGTCAGCCAAGGCGCCTGCCACCGCCCTAGCCTGCAACGCACTCGCCTCCAAGGAACCGGTCATGAGATCGCCACCCCCGCCGCCCGCCACACCGCGACACCGGCAAGAACAGCTGAAGCTTGCTGCCCGCGGCCTGCGAACCCTTGCCGTCTTCGTGCTTGTCGCCGTGCTTGCCGGACCCATGCTCAGCTCAGCCCTCATAGCATCGCCGTGGAAGGCCACATGAGACAGCTTGCATGTTTAGATAATGTATATGGTCCGTGACGGGCGAGTAGAACGCACGTTCGCCGCCGGTGCGGATCACCGCGCCGCTGTTGGCGACGATGGTTTCGGTCGCGTCGGGCGCGCGCCATGGCGCTTCCGCCACCGTGGGCGGCACGTAGTCCGGCACGCCGTCGATCTGGGTTGCGTGAAAAAGCGGGAATGACCGGAGCAGCGGGATGCGCCGGGCCGCGTCTCCGCCGTCTGCGGCGTCGGTGCCGTCCCGCACCTCCAGGCGCTTGAAGAAGTAGGCGGTGGTCGCGCGCTCGCCCTTCCTGACCTGCCATCCCCGCTCGGCTGACTGCTTGTAGGTGCACCAGCGCGGGTCGGCGCTGCCGAACGCCAGGGGCGACATGCCCAACACCACCGTGTTCACGCCCC
>CAXUJE010000310.1:0-6822 GCA_964251035.1 uncultured Acetobacteraceae bacterium | reverse complement strand
AATGTGGGGGGCGCGCGCCCCACGGCCACCCACGCCCGCGCGGGGGCGTCGTCCGCGGCCGGCGCCCGGGCCGGTTTCAGGCCCGCTGACGCCTTCAGCACCGCCTCGGGCAGGGTGCGTGCGCCGAGGCGGTCCATGAGGTGGGCGCGGTGGATCTCCACCGTGCGCGGGCTGATGCCGAGCTTCTTCCCGATCGTTTTGTTGGTGCCGCCCGCGAGCAGCCCGTCCAGCACCTCCCGCTCGCGCGCGGACAGCGCGGCGACGCGGGTCCGGGCGTCTTCCGCCGCGCGGTCGTGCCCCGCCGCGTCCTGGATGCCGGCCAGCGCCGAAGCCACCGCGGCCAGCAGGGCGTCCGTCGTGTAGGGCGCCTCCAGGTAATCGATCGCGCCCGCCTTCATGGCTTGGACCGCCAGGCCGACGCCGCCGCGGCGCCCGCCCGTGGCAATCACCGGCAGGCCGATGCGCCGCGCCCTCAGCTCCCGCGGGACCGTGAGGCCGCCAGCATCGACGGCACTGACGTCGAGCACCGCGCAGCCCGGCACGAGCACTGGTGCTGCATCAAGAAAGGCGCGCACGGTCGCGAACACCTTCACCTCGTAGCCAGCGCCTTGCAGCACGTGGATGAGCGCTTGCCGCGCGGCCTCGCCGCCATCGACGACATAGACCACCGTCCCCTCGTGCCGGGTGATGTCCTGCGCGAGGCCCGCAGCCCGGCGCACCCTCCCGTGCTCGTCGCGGATCGGGAAAAGCGTGTCCCTGATCCAGCGCACTGACCCGTCCGCGCGCACGATGCGGTACTCGCAGGTAGTGGTATCGCCTCCCAGAACGCCCTCGAATACGTCGAGGGCGCGTTCGCGATCGTCGGGGTGCAGCCTCTCGGTCCAACGGCTCCAGTCCTGCGTGGGCACATCGCGCGACTCGCCCCAGACCTGCTCGTAGGCCGGGCTGAGGTACTCGAGCCGGTTCGTCTCAGCGTCAAAGATCCAGAGCACGTTCGTCGAATGCTCGGCAAACTGCCTGAAGCGCTCCTCGCTCTCACGCAGCGCCGTCTCCGCCCGCGCCCGCCGGACCGCCTCCCAGGTGCGGCTGGCCACCTCCTCCATCAGCGCCACCTCGTCGTCGCGCCAGCGACGGGGCTTGGCCTGGTGGACGTAGAGCGTCGCTGCGATCTGGCCGCTGTCCATGAACGGCGCGGAGATGCCGGCGCGCATGCCGATGGCGGCGAACGCAGCGGCGACGCTCTGGCCCGCCGTGCGCGGGTCGGCTAGGGCGTCGTCGAGGCGGATCGTGCGCCCTGCCCTCAGCTCGCCCATGATCGGCGGGCCGAAATCGTCGAGGTGGTGCCGGCCGATGAAGCCCGGCATCGTGCCGTCGGTCCAGTCGCGCTCGACCGTGAGGATCGTGCCGGTTGCGTCCACCTCGCCGTAGCCGGCGCGTCCAGCCGCGAGGTGGCATCCGAGCCTCTCCGCCGCCACAGCCATAACCTCGCGCGGGTCGGACAGGCCGCGCATCCGGCCGCTCAGGTCGTCAAGGAACCGGAGCCGTCGCTCGGTGAGCACGCGCTCGGTGGTCTCGTGCACGATGCACAGGATGCCGCCGACTGCGCCCGTTTCGGTGCAGGTCGGCGAGTAGGAGAAGGTCCACCAGGTTTCCTCGGGGTAGCCTTTGCGTTCCAGGGTGAGGGGCAGATCCTCGAAGTAGCTCGCCTCGCCGGAGAGAGCGCGTGCCACGATCGGGCCAACCTCGTCCCAGACCTCGGGCCAGACCTCCCGGACCGGCCGGCCTAGCGCGTCCGGCTTGGTCCCGAGCATCGGCAGGTAGGCGTCGTTGTAGAAGCTCATCAGCTCCGGCCCCCAGGCCAGGTAGGCCGGGAACCCGGAACGCAGCACGAGGCTGAGGGCGGTGCGCAACGATTGCGGCCAGGCCCCGGGCGGGCCGATGGGCGAGGCGGACCAGTCGTGCGCCCGGATGCGGGCGCCCATCGCGCCCCCGCCGGCCAGGAAGTGGGTGGCAGTCATCTGCTTTGCCCTTATCCTTGCTGGTGGTTTTCCCGGCCAGTTGCCGAGGTGCGGCACAATCGCCCAAGGGTCGCTTCCGGGAGTCTAGGCTTCGAGGCCCCGCCTGGGGACATTTTCTGGGTTGCCCCTCGTGCGCACCGCCCTGCCATCCTCCCGCTCGGCCCGGTCTCGGTCGTCCTCGACACCGACGTGGCCGTCCTCGGCGGTCCTTCCCGACACGGGGCGCAGCCGACACCAGTCGAAAACCCGAGATGTCTCGACAGGGACGGCCTCCGCCGCGGGTGGTGCCGCTCAAGCGTAGAAATAGGCGAGGAAGAGGCAGATTTCGTCCAGGTCGTGGAACGGGCCGCAATCGACGTAGCTGCTCGCGGTGTCGGTCAGGACCAGCGGCATTCGCGATCCCAGCCGGCCATCAGGCCGTCGCCGAGACGGCAGAACTCCGCGCCGTCGTCAACCTTGCCGAACAGCAACGGCCGGGCATCGGGCGGGCGGCGAAGCACGCGGGAGTGCCGCGCATCTCCTCGGTGAACCGCCGCGTGCCGGTGCGGCCCGGAAACTGCACCGCCGTCCCCATCGTTCCCCCTTCGCCCGGATCGGGGACGGATTTCGGTCGAGGACCGTCCCGCTCTCGTCTCCGTGATAGCTTCAGGTTCACGCAGATGCTCCGCCTTGCCCATCCGCTCGGTCCCTAAGGGATCTACCGTATCCGAGGATGCGCCGGTGGGCCGCCGCAGTGACCGGACGCCTTCCGCGAACTCGCCCTCAGGCAGGGAAGCGCGCCTCGTATTGCTGCTGTTGCTCCCCTACGTCCCGGACGCATAAACCAAGCTTCCGTCTGGCGCTGGCGCGGCGGCCGGGGTCAGGCTGGCGCGATCGGTCCTGCCCGGCCCCATGATGTGGCGCACGTCCGCTTCCGCCACGATCAGGTAGTCGGAGATGATCCGCCGGTGGCAGCGCCACCAGACCGCCTCGGCGCACATCACGGCGCAGGCGCGGTCGCCTGCGAGGTCCAGGAGCTCGGACAAGCCCTGTCGGAACACCAGGGTGGCAGCGTAGTCGGCGTAGTTCCTGAAGCTGGCGTTCTGCCAGAAGGTGTTGGGGGACGCCGGGTCGCCACTTCGCCGCTTGCGCAGTCCGCCGAGCGCCTGAATGTGGCGGTAGCCGATCCCCGACAGGGCCAGCGTACCCGGCAGCGTGTCGGCGTCGAACTGCGGGTTGGTCCGCGATCGCGGGACGGTGCGGACGTCGACCACGAGGTTCACCCCGGCCCCGCCCAGCAGGGCCGTGAACTCAGGGATGCCGCGGGTCGAATGACCGATGGTGCAAACGGGGTGGCGGGCGCCCATGCGGTCCCAAGCACGGCAACGCTCCAGAGTTGCGGTGGGCGATTTCCTGTTCGCTCGGAGTGCCGCCCCTAGGGAGACTCCCTTAGGGATGCGCCGGATAGTCCGGTTGGATGTATGCTGCGACGCTCCTGTCACACGGCATTGACGCTCCCGGCTGCCATCCTGGTTGTGCCGACCGATGTCGTGCGATGCGGGAGAGGTGTGGGCATGCGGGCTTTGTGTTGGCACGGCAAGGGCGACGTTCGCTGCGACACGGTGCCCGATCCCAAGATCGAGCACCCGCGCGATGCCATCATCAAGGTCACGTCCTGCGCCATCTGCGGCTCGGACCTGCACCTGTATGACGGCTACATGCCGACGATGAAGTCGGGCGACGTGCTCGGCCACGAGACCATGGGCGAGGTGGTCGAGGTCGGCTCGGACAACCGGGCGGGCCTCAAGAAGGGCGACCGCATCGTGGTGCCGTTCACCATCTCCTGCGGCGAGTGCTTCTTCTGCCAGAAGCAGATGTTCTCCCTGTGCGAGCGCTCGAACCGCAACGCTTCCATGGCGGCGGAAGCCATGGGCCATTCGCCCGCCGGGCTGTTCGGCTACAGCCACATGCTGGGCGGCTACGCCGGCGGGCAGGCCGAGTACCTCCGCGTGCCCTACGCCGACGTGGACCACATCAAGGTGCCGGACGGCATGCCGGACGAGCAGGTGCTGTTCCTGTCCGACATCTTCCCGACCGGCTACATGGCCGCCGACAACTGCAACCTCCAGGGCGGCGAGACCGTCGCGGTCTGGGGCTGCGGCCCGGTCGGCCAGTTCGCGATCCGCAGCGCCTTCCTGCTCGGCGCCGAGCGCGTCATCGCCATCGACCAGGTGCCGGAGCGCCTGGCGCTCGCGCAGAAGGGCGGAGCCGAGACGATCGATTTCAGCAAGCACAAGGTTTACGACCGCCTGCAGGAGATGACGCACGGCCGCGGCCCGGACGCCTGCATCGACGCGGTCGGCACCGAGGCCGCCCCCGGCAGCAGCATCGACGCCGCGCTCGACAAGGCGAAGGCAGCGGTCTACCTCGGCACCGACCGTCCGCACGTGCTGCGCGAGGCGATCATGGCCTGCCGCAACGGCGGCACGATCTCGATTGTCGGCGTCTATGTCGGGCTGCTCGACAAGGTGCCGTTCGGCGCGGCGATGAACCGCGGCCTCACGTTCAAGATGGCACAGACCCCGGTGCCCAAGTACATGGGCCAGCTCCTTGAGCGCGTGCAGAAGGGTGAGATCGACCCCTCCTTCGTCATCACGCACACGGTCGGCCTGGAGGACGGGCCGGGGATGTACAAGACGTTCCGCGACAAGAAGGACGGCTGCATCAAGGTGATGATCCGGCCGTAACAGAGGAGAAATCTGCCATGGCAGGCGGCATCGTGGCTATGCAACAGAATGGATCATCGCGGCGCGGCCGCCCTTCTTCGGGCGCCTCGGGCGGTGGGTCGATGCAAGGCCTCGGCTGGCTTCCCATCGCGCTCGGCACCGCCGCCATCGTGGCCGGGCTTGGGAGCCGGAAGAAGGGCACCATGGCGCTCGCGCTTACCGCTCTCGCGGGCGTGACCGCGGCAGGAGCGATGCGCGGCGGGCAGCCCGACCGCGGGAAGGCGGACAGCAAGGGGCAGGGCGCCTCTTCCGCGGGCGAGCCGGAAGTGGAGCGCTCGATTACGATCGGCAAGACTGCGGACGAGCTTTACCAGCGCTGGCGCGACCCGAGGACGCTGCCGCAGGTCATGGCAGGCTTCGCGACCGTGCGCGCGTCCGGCGACGGCCGCCTGCACTGGAAGGTCGAGGGGCCGCTCGGCCGCGCCTGGGAGTGGGATGCGGAAACCGTGGACGACCGACCCGGCGAGGGCGTCGGCTGGCGCTCGCTCCCTGGTGCCGGCATCCCGAACACGGGATCGGTCCGCTTCCACCCGGCCTCGGGCGGGCGCGGCACCGTCGCCACCCTGCGCTTCCGCTTCGACCCGCCCGGCGGCGCGCTCGGCGACGCAGCCGTCAAGCTGCTGGGCGCCGCGCCCCTCAAGCTGGCCGCCGACGGGGCGCTGCGGCGCTTCAAGAGCCTCGTGGAGACCGGCGAGATCCCGACCACCGAGCGCCAGCCCGCCGCCCGCGCCGACACGCGCTGAGAAGGAAACCAGGACATGCGAGCGCTCTACTGGAACGGCGTGAACGACCTGCGCGTCGGCACCGTGAAGGATCCCGAGATCGTCAACCCGCACGACGCCATCCTGCGCGTCAGCCTGTCCACGACCTGCGGCTCGGACCTGCACTTCATCGACGGCTACATCCCCTCCATGAAGCCCGGCGACGTGATCGGCCACGAGTTCATGGGCGTGATCGAGGATGTCGGCCCCGAGGTCCGCAAGGTGGCGAAGGGCGACCGGGTGGTGGTGCCCTCCTTCATCGTCTGCGGCCAGTGCTGGTACTGCGAGCACAACTTGTACTCGCTATGCGACAACACGCACCCGAAGCCCGAGCTGCAAGCGCCGCTGCTCGGCGGCTATCCCACGGCCGGCATCTACGGCTACACCCACGCCTTCGGAGGCTATGCCGGGGCGCACGCGCAATACGTGCGCATACCGTTCGCCGACAACGACTGCTTCAAGGTGCCCGACGGCGTGGCGGACGAGACGGCGTTGTTCCTGTCCGACGCGGCGCCGACCGGCTACATGGGCGCCGACTTTTGCGACATCCAGCCGGGCGACACGGTCGCGGTTTGGGGGTGCGGCGGCGTCGGGCTGATGGCGCAGCAGAGCGCGCGCCTGATGGGCGCCGAGCGGGTGATCGCGATCGACCGCTTCCCCGAACGGCTGCGGATGGCGCGGGAGCACGCCGGGTCGGAGACCATCAACTACACGCAGGTGGACAGCGTCCCGGAAACGCTGAAGGAGATGACCGGCGGGCGCGGCCCGGACTCCTGCATCGACGCGGTGGGGATGGAGGCTCACGGCACCGGGCCGCAGTATGCCTATGACCGGGTGAAGCAGGCGCTGCGCCTGGAAACCGACCGCGGCCAGGCCCTGCGCGAGGCGACGATGGCCTGCCGCAAGGGCGGCACCTTGTCGGTGCTCGGCGTGTATGGGCTAGTGGACAAGTTCCCGATGGGCGCCATCATGAACAAGGGCATGACGGTGCGCAGCGCCCAGCAGCACGGGCAGGCCTACATGGACCGGCTGCTCGCGCATGCCCAGAAAGGCGAGCTGAACCCGGCCTACCTCGCCACGCACCGCTTCTCGCTGGAGGACGCACCGCGCGGCTACGACATGTTCAAGCACAAGACGGACGGCTGCGTGCGAGCGGTGTTCGCGCCGTAGAAGCCGCCGCCCGTCGCAAGCCCGCCCGTGCAGGGGAGGTGACCATGACCAGGTCCACCGCCACCGCCACCGCCTCCACCGCCCTCGCGCTGGCGCTTTTATTCGGCG
>CAXUJE010000309.1:0-6823 GCA_964251035.1 uncultured Acetobacteraceae bacterium | reverse complement strand
GAGCTGCGGGCCCGCGCCGGCTCGCGGGCACGGGCGGAGGCGCACCGGCGGCGCCTGGTGCGGGCGCAGGCCAACGCCGCGGCGGAGGCCGCCCGCGCCCGCGCCGCGGCGCTGCAGGCGGAGGTCAGCCGTCTCAACCCCGGCGCCAAGCCGGGCACCGGCACCCTCGTCTCGCCCATCGAGGGCGTCGTCGTGACCGTCGGCGCCAGCCCGGGCGAGCTGCTGGACACGGCGGCCGACGCCTTCGTCGTGGCCGACCTGTCGGTCGTCCTCGTGCTGGCCCAGGTGCCGGAGGGGGCGGTGCCGCTGCTCGCGGTCGGCGACCCGGCGCGCGTGCGCCTCGCGTCCAACCCCCGCACCTGGAGCGGCAAGGTCGTGGCGCTCGGCGCCGCCATCGACCCGCAGGCCCGGACGCTTCCGGCCCGCATCCAGATCGCCAACGCCGACGGCGCGCTGCGCTCCGGCATGTTCGTGGAGGTGGTGCTGACGAGCGACCGCGGACGGGACGACGTGGTGGTGCCCTCCGCCGCCGTGCAGACGGTGGGCGACAAGCGCGTGGCCTTCATGCCGCTGGGCGGCGGGCGATACCAAAGCCACGAGCTGACGCTCGGCGTCGAGCGCCAGGACTGGACCGAGGTGCGCGGCGGGCTGGCGGCCGGGGACGAGGTGGTGACGCAGGGCAGCTTCGAGCTGAAGACCCTGCTGCAGAAGGCCATGCTGGACAAGGAAGGCTGACGGGGATGCAGGGCTTCTTCGAGGCGCTGGTCCGCCGCCGCTGGCTGGTCATGGTGCTGGCCCTCGCCGTCGTGGCCGGCGGCTGGCTCAACCTGCGGCAGCTCGCGATCGACGCGGTGCCGGACATCTCGCCCAAGCAGGTCATGGTGCTGACGGAGGCGACGGGGCTGGGGCCGCTGGAGGTGGAGCGGCTGGTGTCCTTCCCCGTCGAGACCGCCATGACCGGCCTGCCGCTGCTGCAGGGCGTGCGCTCGACTTCACGCTTCGGGCTGTCGGCCGTGTATGTCACGTTCGAGGACAGCGCCGACCCGCAGACCGCCCGCGCCCAGGTCGTGGAGCGGCTGCAGCAGGCGCAGGCGATGCTGCCCCCGGGCGTCGGCACGCCGTCGCTGGGGCCGTTCGCGACGGGCCTCGGCGAGATCTTGGAGTTCGAGCTGCGCGGCCCCGGCTTCACGCCGATGGAGCTGTACCAGATGCTGCAATGGCGCATCGTGCCGCAGCTGCGCCTGGTGCCCGGCATCGCCGACGTGAACATCTACGGCGGCGCCCTGCAGACCTACGAGGTGCAGGTGGACCCGGACCGCCTGCGCGCCCAGGGCGTCACGCTGCCCCAGCTCTATGCCGCCATCGAGGCCAACAACGCCACCCGCGGCGGCGCCTCCATCAACCATGGCGACGAGCAGCAGGTCGTGCGCGGCCTGGCGCTGGCGCAGAGCATGGGCGACATCTCCGGCATCGTGCTGAAGGCGGCGCCGGGCGGCATCCCGGTCACGGTGGGCGACGTGGCCGAGGTGCGCATGGCGCCCAAGGCGCGGCTGGGCGCCGTGACGCATGACGGGGAAGGCGAGACGATCCTGGGCGTGGCCGACATGCAGTTCGGCCTGAACGCCAGCGAGGTGCTGCCGGGGCTGAAGGAGGGCATCGCCCGCGTGCAGGCGACGCTGCCGCCCGGCGTGAGGATCGACGTGTTCTACGACCGCTCCGACCTGATCAGCCGGGCGATCGATACCGTTGAGCACAATCTGGGCGAGGGCGCGCTGCTGGTGGTGGTGATCCTGCTGCTGATGCTCGGCAACCTGCGCGCCGGGCTGATCGTGGCCACCGTGATCCCGGTCTCGATGATGATGGCCTTCGTGGGCATGCGGGTGCTGGGCATCTCGGGCAACCTGATGAGCCTGGGCGCGCTGGACTTCGGCCTGATCGTGGACGGCGCGGTGGTGCTGATCGAGAACGCGCTGCGCCGGCAGGCCGGGGCCAAGCAGGGGAAAGGCCAGGACCCGGTGGAGGTCGTGCCCGGCGCCGCGGCGGAGGTGGCGCGCCCGGTCATCTTCTCCGTCGTCATCATCACGCTGGTTTACCTGCCGGTGCTGTCGCTGCAGGACATCGAGGGCAAGACGTTCCGCCCCATGGCGCTGACCGTCATGCTGGCGCTGGTCAGCGCGCTGTTCGTCACGATGCTGGTGACGCCGGCGATGGCGGCGAGCTTCTTGAAATCCAAGGCGTCGGAGAAGGACACGTTCATCGTCCGCGGCGCGCGGCGCGGCTACACGCCGGTGCTGCGCCGGGCGATGGGGCACCCTTGGCTCACCGCGGGGGTGGCGGCGGCGCTGTTCGGGGTGTCGGTGTTCTTCGGGACGCGGCTGGGGGGCGAGTTCATCCCGCAGCTCAGCGAGGGCGCGGTCGTCGTCACCTCCACCAAGCCGGCCAGCATCAACCTCGATGCCTCGCTCCGCATCGTGACCGAGATCGAGAAGGTGCTGCGCGGCTTCCCCGACGTGCAGACGGTGGTGTCGCAGACCGGCAGCGCCGCGGTGCCCACCGATCCGATGGGCGTGCAGAGCACCGACACCTACGTGATCCTGAAGCCGCAGGCGGAGTGGAAAACGGCCAAGACCCAGGCCGGCATCTCAAGCGCGATGGAGGAGAAGGTCAAGGCGGCCGTTCCCGGCGTCACGCTGGAGCTGTCGCAGCCGATCCAGATGCGGATGGACGACCTGCTGCAAGGCGTGCGCTCGGACGTGGCGCTGACCTACTACGGCGAGGACCTGGACACGCTGGGGCGGCTCGCGGAGGGGGCGGTGCAGGTCGTCAAGGGCGTGAAGGGCGCCGCCGACGTACGGTCGGAGCAGGAAGGCACGCTGCCCGCCATGACCATCCGCCTGGACCGTGCGCGGCTGGCCCGGCTGGGGCTGAATGCGTCGGACGCGCTGGCGGTGGTGGAGGCGGTGGGCGGCCGGCAGACCGGCCTGGTGTATGGCGCCGACGACACGGAGACGCCCATCGTGGTACGCGTCGCACCCGGCGCGCGGGCCGACCTGCAGGCGGTGCGCGACCTGCCGGTGGGCATCGCCGGCGGGGGCGCCGTGCCGCTGTCGGCGGTGGCCGACGTGAGCGTGTCGGACGGCCCGTCCCAGGTCACGCGCGACAAGCTGCAGCGCCGGGTCGCGGTGGACATCAACGTGCGCGGACGGGACGTGCAGAGCTTCGTGGCCGAGGTGCAGAAGACGGTGGCGGACAAGGTGAAGCCTCCCGCCGGCTACACCGTGGAATGGAGCGGCACGTTCCAGAACCTGCAAAGCGCCAATGCCCGGCTCGCGGTCGTCGTGCCCGGCGTGCTGCTGCTGATCTTCCTGCTGCTCTACCTCAATTTCGGCAGCCTGCGCCTGTCGGCGCTGATCTTCCTGAACGTGCCGATGGCGGCGACGGGCGGCATCGCGGCGCTGCTGCTGCGCGGGATGCCGTTCAGCGTGACGGCGGGGATCGGCTTCATCTCCACTTTCGGGATCGCCATCCTGGATGGGGTGGTGCTGGCCAGCTACATCCAGGAGGAGCGCGATGCCGGGAAGGGCGCCAAGGAGGCGGCGCAGGATGCGGCGGAGAAGCGGCTGCGCCCGGTGCTGACGACGGCGCTGGTGGCGTCCATCGGGTTCCTGCCGATGGCGGTCTCGACCAGCGCGGGCGCGGAGGTGCAGCGTCCGCTCGCCACCGTGGTCATCGGCGGGCTGGTGACGGCGACGCTGCTGACCCTGCTGGTGCTGCCGGCGCTGTATCCCCGCGTGATGGACGCGAGGGCGCCATCCTGGGCCGGGATCAAGGGACGGTTCAGGCGGACACCGCGCAAGCAGCCGGCGGAGTGAGCGGCTGAAACGGTGGTCAGGGCGGCTTTTGCGCAGGCGGGCCGGCGCCCGGTCCGCTCCGGCAGACGTCACGCGGGGACACGCCATGCCGGCCCCGGAACCGGGCCGAGAAGTGCGACTGGCTCGTGAACCCGCAGGCAAAGGCGATCTGCCCGATGTTGGTCCGGCCCTGGCCCCGCAGCGCGCCATGGCTGAGGAGCCGGCGCGTCTCCTGCAGCCGGGCAAACACCAGCTCGCGGCCAAACGTCGTGCCGTGCATCTGGAAGATGGCGTGCAGGTAGCGGGTGGAGATCCGTTGCGCCTGGGCCGCTTTCTCCGGCGACAGGGCCGGGTCTCGCAGGCGCCGCTGGATCAGGGCCTGGAGCCGGTCGAAGGCCATCCGGGCGAGCGGCTGCTCCGTCACCTCAAGCAGCCCGGACGACCTTTGGAGGTCGAGCATGAGGCAGAGAACCGGAATTCCTCGAACTCTCCGGCCCGGCGGCCGAGGGCTTCGTTTGGAGCACCGTGCTCGGCGTCTATGCCGACGCGCAGGGCCGGGCGTTCCGGGAGAAGTACAAGAAGCGGTTCCCGGGGATCATGGGCCTTTGCTACACCGGCAACGGCTACGATACCTTGTACTATCTCAAGGCCGCCTGGGAGGCGGTCGGCGACCCCGGCAAGTTCGCCGCCGTGTCCGACTGGATCAGAGCCAATCCCTACCACGGCGTGTGCGGCACCATGACCATGGACAACGCCTACCAGGAGTGCGTGCACTACCCGGACAACGGCTACGACATCAACTCGCCCAACCTCGACCAGGCGATGGCGCAGCTTTACTTCCAAGTCCAGGACGGGGAGCACAAGATCATCTATCCGGATCTGCTGACGGAGACCGCCCTGCGGCCCGCGCCCTGGTGGTGAGCGCGCCGCTGTTCGCCTGCGGGGACATCGTGCTCGACCTCGGCGGGCGCACCATCCTGAACGGCATCTCGCTGCACGTGGACGCGGGCGAGGTGCTCGGCATCATCGGCCCGAACGGCGCCGGCAAGACCAGCCTGTTCGAGGTCCTGTCCGGCCGGCTGCGGCCGAAGTCCGGCCGGGTCAGCTTCCGGGGCGCGGACGTCACGGCGTTCCCGCTGCACAAGCGGGCGCGGCTCGGCATCGGGCGCACCTTCCAGACGCCGGTGGTGCCCGAGGACCTGACCGTCGCCGAGGTGTTCAAGGCGACCCGGCACGCCTACCGCCCGTACCTGACCCCGGACGACTCCGAATGGGGCGCCGGGCTGACCGCCTTCCGCGCGCCTGGCTCCACCGTCGCCGAGCAGCTCGACACGCTCAACCGGCGCAAGCTGCTGCTGTCCTGCCTGCTGATGCGCCGCCCGGCCCTGCTGCTGATGGACGAGCCGGCGGCGGGTCTGATCAACTCCGAGATCGACGAGCTCGACGAGATCATGCGGGTGCTCGCCAAGGAGCTGGACATCGCCATCATCATCGTCGAGCACCGCATGGAGCCGCTGGAGACCATCGCCGACCGGGTCATGGTGATGGACGCGGGCGAGGTCATCGCCGAGGGCCGGCTTGAGGACGCGCTCACCAACCCGCGGGTGCGCGCGGCCTATTTCGACAACGTGGGCGCCGAGGCACCGTGAACGCGGCGCCGCCCTCCCCCGTGGTCCTCGACGTGCAGGGGCTGTCTGCCGGCTGGGGGCCGATGCGGGTGATCCATGACCTCGACCTCAAGGTGTTCTCGGGCGAGCGGGTCGGCCTCGTCGGCCTGAACGGCCATGGCAAGTCCACGCTGCTGCTGGCGATCGCCGGGCTGACGGGCTGGCAACGCGGGAGCATCCGCCTCAACGGCTTTGAGGTCGGACGCACCCGCAGCCAAGGCGCCGGGCGCTACACGCACCTCGTGGTGCGGCGCGGCCTGGCGCTCATTCCGCAGGGCGACGAGATCTTCCACGGCCTGACCGTCGAGGAGCACCTTGACAGCGGCGCCCTCACCAAGCGCGCCTGGGCGGAGCGGGCGGCGCGCAAGCGGAAGATCCTCCGCATCTTCCCGCCGCTGGAGAAGCTGATGCGCGTCCCGGTCGGCCGCCTGTCCGGCGGCGAGCGGCGCATGGTGTCGATCGGACGCGGCCTGATGGCGGACGCCAGCCTGTTCCTGGTCGATGAACCCTCGCTGGGCCTGGCGCCCAAGATCGGCAAGTCGGTCCTTGAGGCGCTGATGGCGGTCGAGCTGGGCGCTTCGGCCATGGTGATCGCCGAGCAGAACGTGGCGCTGCTGGACGGCCGGGTGGACCGGGTGATCGGCATGCACGCCGGACGGCTGAAAGGCGAGGCGTCGGTGCAGCGGCACGGCGCCGAGGCGACGCCGTGAACGTCGGCCTCCTCCTCGCCAACGCGCTGACGCTGGCCTGCATCTACGGCACCTTGGCGATCGGCCTGTCGGTGACGTGGTCGAGCCTCGGGCTGGTCAACATGGCCTACGGCTTCATCTTCGCGCTCTCCGGCTACGGCGCCTGGCTCGCGAGCACATTGGTCGCGCCGTCCCCGCCGCTGGTCATGGCGGCGGGCATCCTCACCGGCGCGCTCGGCGGCCTCCTTGTCTGCCTGGTCGCCTTCATCCCGGTGCACGACAAGCCCAATTTCCAGCTCCGCGGCCTGATCGCGACGCTCGCCATCAGCCTCGTGGGCAACCAGGCCCTGCTGTGGTGGTTCGGGCCGCGCGCCAAGTCGCTGCCCCGCCTGTTCGGGACCTAGCGCCTCGACATCCTGGGCGTTGTCGTCACCGCCGACAAGGTGGGCGCCTCCGTGTCCGCCATCCTGATGCTGACGCTGGCCTTGCTTTGGATGCGCTCCAGCCGCCGCGGGCTGGAAATCCGCGCCATGATGATGAACCCGCACGCCGCCTCCATCGTCGGCATCGGCGTGCGCGGCACGTCGCTTTATGTCATGGCGCTCACCGGGGGCCT
>CAXUJE010000308.1:0-6850 GCA_964251035.1 uncultured Acetobacteraceae bacterium | reverse complement strand
CGCCACCACCCATGGCCCTGGGACACGCAGCCGCCAGCCCCTCGCGATCCCGCCATCCACGCCGGTCATGCTCGTCGTCCCCGCCATCCGCCGTCCGGCCCGCGCGGTCGCCGAAGCGGCCGAGGCTACAAAGGGCAGCTTAGCCAAAGGTCAAGAGCATGTCCCGTCATAATTTTTATATTGAAACGATGAGTCCGTCACGCGCCCCCAGCGTCCACGAGCCGCGCCAGCCGGTCGAACTCCGCGACGTCCAGCGTTTCCGCCCGGCGCTCCGGCGCGATGCCCGCCCGCTCTAGCAGCGCCTCGCCCCCCAGCGCCCGAAGCGAGCCGCGCAGCATTTTGCGCCGCTGCCCGAACGCCGCCGCCGTCACCCGCTCCATGGCGGCGAACAGCGCCGGCGGGGGCTGCGCCGGGTGCGGGATAAGGCCCACCACGGCCGACCACACCTTGGGCGGCGGCGCGAACGCGGCTGGCGGCAGGCGCATCAGGAGCGCGGTCCGGCACGTCCACTGCGCCAGAACCGACAAGCGCCCATAGGCCGGGTTGTCCGGCCTGGCCGCGATCCGCTCGGCCACCTCCTGCTGGAACATCAGCGTCATGCGCTCCCACGACGCCGCCTGCCGCAGCCAGCCGACCAGCAGCGGCGTGGCGACGTTGTACGGCAGGTTCGCCACCAGTTGCCGCGGCGCGGGCGTGAGCGCCGCGAGGTCCGTCCGCGTCGCGTCCGCCGCCAGCACCCGGAGCCGCCCGGGGTACGCCGCCTCCAGCTCCGCAAGCGCCGCCATCGCGCGGGCATCGACCTCGGCCGCAAGCACGCTTTCCGCCGCGGTGTCCAGCAACGCGCGGGTCAGGCCGCCCGGACCCGGCCCCACCTCGACCACGTGCCGCCCTGCCAAGTCGCCGGCCAGCCGTGTGATCTTCCCCGTGAGGTTCGCGTCCAGCAGGAAATGCTGGCCGAGCTTGCGCCGCGCGTCCAGCCCATGCCGCGCGATGACCTCCCGGAGCGGCGGCAGCCTTCCCGCGCCCGCTCCCAGCGCCTCGGCCTCCAGTGCGTCAGACTCCCCGCTCGTCCAGCATCGCCCGGCGCCGCAGGTCCCGCTGCAACTGCCGCGACGCCAGTTCCACCCGGTCCTGCAGCAGCCGCTCGCTGACCTCCTCCTTGGTCGGCGCCGCCGCGTTCTTCTGCTCGCGCGAGCATACCATCAGCACCGCCGCGCCCTCGTTGGCCACCACCGGCTTGCTGGCGATGCCGTCCTTCAGCCCGGCCAGCAGGTTGCGCAACGGCGCGGACGACACCGTTTCCAACCGCACCTCGCCCGGGTTGGACGGGCGGACCGTGCCGAAGCGCTGATTCGCCTCCTCCATGTCCTTGCAGGTCCGGACGCTGCGGCTGACGCTTTGTGCCTGCTCCACCGCCTTCCTCTGCTGCTCGGTGGGCGCGGCCGGGTTCAGCGCGCCGACGAAGGGCACGAACACCTGGCGGATGCTCATCACCGTCGCCTGGTCCCGCCCGGTCTCCCGCTTGGCGCGCAGCGAGATGATGCTGATGCCGCCCGGCACCTCGATGGGGTTGCTGACCGCGCCGGGCGGCATCTCCTGCGCGATGGCCGCCACCGCCGGGTCAAGCTGGTTCGCCCGCACCCAGCCGAGGTCGCCGCCTTGCAGCGCCGTCTGGCTCTGGCTGAACTGCGCGGCGACGACCGGGAACGGGGCGCCGGCGCGGAGCTGCGCGATCACCGTGTCGGCGAAGCGCTTTGCGTCGGCTGTCTTGGCGGGGTCGTCGATGGGGATGAAGATCTCGGACACGCGGAACTCCGGCTTGCCGATCTGCTCCTTGAAGATGCGCATCTGCTCGGCCACGTCGGCGTCGCTGATCTCACCCTTGGCGCCCAGCTCCTCCCGCAGGACGCGCGTCCAGCCCAACTGCACCCGCACCTGGTCGATCAGCGTGCGCATCGCGACGCCCTGGCCGCGCAGGCTGGCGTTCAGTGCGCCCTTGGGCATGCCGTTGCGCTGCTCGATCTCGCCGATGGCGTCGGCGATCTCCCGGTCGCTCACGCCGATGCGGCGGCGCTGCACCTCCTGCAGCCGCAGCCGCTCGTCGATCAACTGCTTCAGCACCTGCGGGCGCAGCCGCGCCAAAACTTCCGGCGTGACCGGCAGCCCGGTGCTCAGCGCGAACAGCTTGCCGCGGTTGGACACGTCGTCGTTGGTGATCACGTCCCCGTTCACCACGGCAATGATCTGCATGGCGTCGCCCGGAGCCGCCGCCTCGGGCCGCGCCGCAAGCCGTCGCGGCTGCGCCACCGCTCCCCCGGCGGCGACCAGCGCGGCGAGCAGGAGCAGGGCATGTCTATCGGGCATGGGACTTCCTCCGCGGGATCATGTGCGGCTCGTGCCGAACTGGCCGACCGTCTTCAAGGTGATTTGGAACAGGATTGTCGTGGCGCCGTTGTCGCCGTTCAACGGCGTGTAGCGCCGGTCGTAGACCACATTGAAAATGAAGCACTCGTCCTCGTAGCTCGCCCGCACGCCGGCGCTGCTGTACTTCGCCAACTCTAGGTCGCGCCGCACGTAGGCGGACGCCTTGTACTTGTCGAACTGCGTGGAGGCCGACACCGTGGCTTCGTTCCGGTGCTGGAAGTAACTCGCCGGCGTCGTCGGCGTGTCGTACAGGAAGTACGGGTTCACCGCGGAGTAGATATAGCCGGCCGACACCCGCAGCAGCGGCACGCCCGCGCTGCCGACCGCGTCGGCGAAGCGGATGTTGCCGTTCCGGTTGTCGATCCGCGTCCGCCCCGTCAGGTCCAGCCACGGCGCGGGGGAGACCGTGGTGCGCGTCACGATGTCGGATGCGCGGCGCTCCAGCCCCGACCCCACGGGGAAGGTGTCATCCCGCCGGGTACGGAAGCTCTCTCCCACCAGCCCGTCCACCTGCGCGGACCCCACCGTCCAGTTCAGGTGCAGCGCCACGTTGGCCCGGATGCCGCCCTCCAGCCGGTCCAGCCCC
The DNA here is from genome assembly GCA_964251035.1 of uncultured Acetobacteraceae bacterium. Taxonomy (GTDB): domain Bacteria; phylum Pseudomonadota; class Alphaproteobacteria; order Acetobacterales; family Acetobacteraceae; genus CAHJXG01. Next base: position 3,840 of record CAXUJE010000308.1, on the reverse strand, counting down.
GGGAAACGGTTCAGGCTGAACAGGTTCTGGTCGGAGAACTCGAAGTCCAGGCTGTCCTCGTTCGGGATGTTCTGGTTGCGCCCGCTCCCGGTGTTGGGGCCGGCGACGATCTGCACGTGCGGCTCGATCAACTGCGTGCCCCAGCCGTCGCGCACCAGCGGCCAGCGCATGTCGAGCGCCACCTGCGGCTGCGCCCGCGCCGTCTCCGTGCTGCTCGCCGTGCCGTAGTTCGGGTTCTGGTTCAGGCTGGTCGCGCTGTAGGCGGCGCTGTCCACCTGCAGCGTCAGCCCGTACACCTCCCCGAACGACCCGGCGAACGGGCGCTCCCAGTTCAGCGTCGCCGCCGCGCGCTGCGTGTTGGTGCCGATCTGCCGCAACACGTTGAAGTTCTGCGTGTCGAACCTGGTCCGCCCGCCCAGCGCGTCCGGCTCCCCAAAGAAGCTGTACTCGTAGCGCGGCAGCACGTAGGGCAGCCGGTTCTGCCGGATGCTGTCCACCAGTCCCTGGTAGGCGATGCTGTCAAGCTTGGTGTACGCCCCCGTCCCGAACCCCTCGATGAACACCCGGCTGGTCAGCACGTCCGCCACGTTGTTCATCCGGTAGTCCCGCAGGTAGCGGGACGTGGTCGCCCGGTCGATGTCGAAGCCATAGCGCCAGGTGTCGTCGTAGGCGAAACGCCCGGCGGCGAAGATGTCGGCCGCGATCTGGCCGAGATCCCGGCCGACGCCGCCTTCCACGTCCAGCGTGCCGTCGTTGAAGCGGCGGCGGTACTGGAGGTCCAGGTTGCCGTACTGCTGGCTGCTCAGCGTCGGCGTGATCGTCGCGTCCGACACGTCGTCGATGGCCCAGTAGTACGGCAGCGCCAAGAACGCGCCCAGCCGGCTCGCCTGCCCGAGCGCGGGCACCAGGAAGCCGCTCTCGCGCTTCACCGAAGGGTCGGCATGCCAGAAATACGGGAAGTACGCGACGGGCACCCCGTAGATGTCGAGCACGGCGTCGCGGTACTCGATCTTCTTGTTCTGCCCGTCCTGCACGCCGGAGCGCGCCCGGATCTGCCACAGCGGCGGCTTGCTCGGGTCGGCGGCGCACAGGTTGCAGGTCGAGTACACGACGCGCGACACCTCGTTGATCGCCCCCTCCGTCCGCCGCGCGCCGTTGGCCACCAGCTTGCCGTTCTCGGCCAGGATCGCCCGCATGCCCTTGAGCACGCCGTCGCGCAGCCCCTCCGTCAGCTCCGCGTAGTCGCTGAACAGCACCTGCCCGTCCGGCTGCACCATGACGACGTTGCCGCTCGCCGCCGCCACGTTGGTGTTGCGGTCAAAGGTGATCTTGTCGGCCCGCAAGACGTTGTCGTTCTGCCACGCTTCCACGTTGCCGGAGGCCGAGACGATGGCGTTGTCGCGGTCGTACTCGACGTGGTCGGCAGTGAACGTCACCGGGTCGGTCCGCGTGAGCGGCTGCGGCGCCACCGTGGGCCGTGCCCGGCGCACCCCGCTGAACTGCGCCTGCGCGTCCGGCGCCGTGAGCGCGCCCGCGACGGCAAGCCCCAGCAAGACCAAGCGGCGCATCGCAGGGGAGGGGCGGATACCGGGCATCGGGCCTCTATACATGGCCGGGTGCCATGGCAAAAGCCGCGCCCGGCGCGCTGCCTGCGACCCGAGGGCCGTTGTGTCTTGCCGGCATCGTATGCAACCTTGGCGCGCATAAGCCCGGCGGGCCATAGCTCCGGCGCGGCAAGGAGGCTTGGCGATGACGGGTGGTGCGGCGTGGGACTGGCAGGTCGGCGTGTTCGGCCGCAACGAGGCGTCCCGCATCGGCCAGTGCATCGCCAGCATCGCCCGCGCCGGCCGGGGCTTGCGCGTGCTCGCCACCGTGCTGCTCAACGGCACCACGGACGACAGCGCGGGCGTGGCGCTGCGCGCCGCCGAGGCGGGCGGGTTGCCGATCGAGATCTACCGCTTCGGCCACGCCGACAAGTCGAACGCGATCAACTGCTTCTTCCACGACCTGCGGGCGCCGGCCGCCGCCGTCTGCTGCGTGGACGCCTATGCCGTGATCGGGCCAAGCAGCCTGTCCGGATTCGCCCAGGCCTTTGCCAACCGCCCGGAGGCGCGGCTCGCCACCGGCATCGCCATCAACGGCCGGTCGGAGCCGCAGGCCGTCGAGCGCACGCTGACCATAGGCGGCGTCACCCACGGGCAGCTCTACGCGCCGGGCCGCGCGTTCATCGACCGGCTCACCGGGCGCGGCCTCCGCCTGCCGGTCGGCCTTTACCGCGGCGACGGCCTGCTCGGCTCCATGGCGGCGCATGACCTGGACCCGCTGGCGCAGCCCTGGGAGAACCGTCGGGTGATCGGGGTCCGGGAGGCGACATACGAGATCGCGTCCCTGTCGCCGTTCCGTCCGGCGGACGTGCGCCGGCACCTGCGCCGCCGGGTCCAGCACATGCGCGGCCGGCTGGAGACCGCCGCCATCAAGGAAGTCATCTACACCAGTGGCTACGCGGCACTGCCGGAGCACGCCGACGACATGATCCGCGCCTTCCTGGCCCTGCACGGCCCGCCGCCGACGCCACTGCGCGACCGGCCCTTCATGGCGGCGGCGCTGCGCCGGGTCCGCAGCGTCCGCCCGCCCGACCCGGCCGGCCTGGTCCCCATTTTGGTCGCATCCGCCGGGCAACCCCCGCGCGCCCGGGCCGTTGAACGCCCTTTCGAAGATGGATAACCCAATGCAGCAGCGATGGCCCGGCCACCTGTGGATCGTGCGGCACGGGGAAAGCGCCGGCAACGTCGCCCGCGACGCGGCGATGACGGCAGGCCTCCCGCGCATCGACCTCAATATCCGCGACGTGGACGTGCCGCTCAGCCCGCGCGGGGAGCGCCAAGCCGACGCGCTCGGCCGCTGGTTCGCGGGCCTGTCCCGGGACCAGCAGCCGCAGGTTGTGCTCGTCTCCCCTTACCTCCGCGCCCGCGACACCGCGGCGCGCGTCCACGCGGAGGGCGGCACCCCCGTTCCCCCCGCCCGCTTCGCCATCGACGAGCGCCTGCGGGAAAAGGAGTTCGGCGTGCTCGACCTGCTCACCCGAATGGGCATCGAGACCGAGTTCCCCGACCAGGCCCGCTTCCGCACCCTGCTCGGCAAGTTCTACCATCGCCCGCCCGGCGGCGAGAGCTGGTGCGACGTGATCCTGCGCCTCCGCAGCCTGCTCGACACCCTGTTCCTGCACCATGAAGGGCAGCGCGTGCTGATCGTCGCCCACCAGGTCGTCGTGCTCTGCCTGCGCTATTTGCTGGAAAACATGGACGAGGCGCAGATCCTCGCCGTGGACCGGCAGGGCGACGTGGCCAACTGCAGCGTCACCGAGTACGCGCCCGGCGCCGAGGGCCTGCGGCTCCTCCGCTACAACCACACTGTCCCTGTCGAGCAGGACGGCGAACAGGTGACGGACGCGCCCGACAGCCCGGTGGCTGCGCGATGAAAGCCGGGGCGATGAAAGCCGGGGCGATGAGGGCAGCACGATGAATACCGCGATCACCCCGGGCCTGCTGCGCGCCATGCCGCTGCCGGCGCCGGGCGAGGACAAGGACCAGCGCGGCCGCGTGCTGGTCGCCGGCGGCAACCGCGCGGTGCCCGGCGCCGCCCTGCTCTCCGCCGAGGCCGCGCTCCGCGCCGGCGCCGGCAAGCTGCAGGTCGCCACCGGGCAAAGCGTGGCGCCGGGCCTCGCGCTGCTGCTGCCCGAGGCCCTGGTCATGGGCCTGCCGGCAACGGAGGCCGGCGACCTCGGCCCGGCCGCGGCGGAGGCGCTGGAAGCATTGAAGGAACCGTGCCGCGTCGTGCTGC
>CAXUJE010000307.1:0-6852 GCA_964251035.1 uncultured Acetobacteraceae bacterium | reverse complement strand
ACCTCTTGACCCGGCCGCGCGTCGCCGCCGCCCTGCGCGGGTTCGCGCCGCGGGTCGTTGTGGCGTGGATGAACCGGGCGGCGCGGCAGACGCCGCCGGGCGACTGGGTGCTGGCCGGGCGGCTCGGCGGCTACTACGACCTGCGGTATTACCAGGCGTGCGACCACCTGATCGGCAACACGCGGGGCATCGTCGCCTGGATACGCGGCCAGGGCTGGCCAGCTTCCCGCGTGCACCACCTGCCGAACTTCGCCCCTGACCTCGCGGGCATCGCCCCGGCCGCGCTGCCGGTGCCGCCGGGCGCACCGACCGTGCTGGCGCTGGGCCGCCTGCACTGCAGCAAGGCGTTTGATGTCCTGGTGCGCGCCCTGCCGCTGCTGCCGGGCGTGCACGCGGTCATCGCGGGGGAGGGGCCGGAGCGGGCGGCTCTCGCCTCGCTCGCCCGCGACCTGGGAGTGGGTGAGCGCGTGCATCTGACGGGCTGGCGGACCGACCAAGCGGCGCTGCTGGCGCGCTGCGACCTGCTGGCCTGCCCGAGCCGGCACGAGCCGCTCGGCAACGTGGTGATCGAGGCGTTCTCCGCCGGCTGTCCGGTGGTCGCCGCCGACGCCGCCGGGCCGGCCGAGCTGATCACCCCGGACCGCGACGGCCTGCTGGTGCCGCGGGAGGACCCGGAGGCGCTGGCCGCCGCCATTGCCGACGTGCTGGCCCGGCCCGCGCTGGCCGCCCGTCTGGGCCAGGCCGGACGTGCCCGCTACGAGGCCGAGCATGCGGAGGCGCCCGTCCTCGCGCAATGGCGCACGGCGCTTGCCGCGATGGAGCGGGCCTGATGTGCGGCATCGCGGGAGTCGTCATGGCGCCGGGCGCTCCGCCGCCCAGCCCAGCCACCTTGGGCGCGCTGACCCAGGCACTGGCGCACCGCGGTCCAGACGGCAGCGGCCATTTCGTCGTGGGGCGCACCGCCCTGCTGCAGACTCGGCTCGCCATCATCGACGTGGCCGGCGGCGACCAGCCGTTCTTTTCCGGGTCGGCGACGCTGATCGCCAACGGCGCGGTGTACAACTACCGCGAGCTGCGCGACGCGATGCCCGGCGTGCAGTTCGCCACCCATTGCGACTGCGAGCCGCCGCTGCACCTGTGGCAGCGGGACGGCGCGGGCTATGCCCAGTCGCTGCGCGGCATGTACGCCATCGCGATCCACGAACGGGCGCAGCGCAGCGTCACCTTGTCGCGCGACCCCTTCGGCATCAAGCCGCTCTACATCGCCCACATCGATGGCGGCCTGGCCTTCGCGTCGGAGGCGCAGGCGCTGCTGGCCGCGGGCCTCGTCCGCCGCACCCTCCGCCCGGCGGCGCGGGAGGAGCTGCTGCAGATGCAGTTCACCACCGGCGCCGGCACCATCTTCCAGGGCATCGAGCGCCTGCTGCCCGGCGAGACCCTGCGCATCGCCGACGGGCATATCGTGGACCGCAGCCGCATCGCCGCCCTGCCGGAGGGCGGGCCGGAGGACATCACGGAGGATGCGGCGCTGGCCCGGCTGGACGACGCGCTGACCGAAAGCGTGGACCTGCACCAGCGCAGCGACGTGCCATACGGCATGTTCCTGTCGGGTGGCATCGACAGCGCCGCCGTGCTCGCCGTCATGGCCCGGCTGAACAACCGGCCCGTGCTGGCCTTTACCGCCGGTTTCGCCGCGCCGGGGGCCGCCGACGAGCGCGAGCACGCCGCCGCCGTCGCCCGCGCCGCCGGCGCCCGGCACGAGACGCTGGAGATCACCGAGGCGATGGTCTGGCGCGACCTGCCCCGCATCGTCGCCGCCATGGACGATCCGGCCGCCGACTATGCCACCATCCCGAGCTGGTTCCTGGCGCAGCGCGCCCGGCAGGAGGTCAAGGTCGTGCTGTGCGGGGAGGGCGGCGACGAGATCTTCGGCGGCTATGGCCGCTATCGCAGCGCCATGCGCTCCTGGGGGCTGGGCGGCCGGGTGAGGCGGGCGCGCGGCGCCTTCGACAAGCTGGACGTGCTGCGCGCGCGCCCCGCCGGCTGGCGCGACGGGCTGGCGACCAGCGCGGCGCACGCCGCGACGCCGGGGCGCAGCCGGCTGGCGGGGGCGCAGGCGACCGATGTGGCCGACTGGCTGCCGCATGACCTGCTGCTCAAACTGGACCGCTGCCTGATGGCGCACGGCGTCGAGGGGCGCACGCCGCTGCTGGACCCCGCCGTGACCGCGGCGGCCTACCGCCTGCCGGACGGGATGAAGGTGCGGGACGGGCGCGGCAAGTGGCTGCTGCGGCAATGGCTGGCGCGGCATATGCCGGCGGCCCGCCCCTTCGCGCCCAAGCAGGGCTTCACCGTCCCGGTCGGCGTCTGGATCGCCGGGCAGGGCGCGCGCCTGGGTCCTCTGGTCGCAGCCCAGCCCGGCGTCGCCGCGGTCGCCGACCCCGCCCGCGTCGCCGCCCTGTTCCGCTCGGCCGGGGCGCGGCGGGAAGGGTTTGCCGCCTGGACGCTGCTGTTCTACGCCCTGTGGCACCGCACCCACATCCTGGGGCTGCCGCCGCAGGGCGACGTGTTCGAGACCCTTGCCAGCTAGGCATCATCCTGCGGAGTGTCTGTTACGGAGCGGTAAGATGCGTCTTCAAGGATTCCTAAGCAGGCGTTCGTGGCGTAAGCTACGAATGCCTGCTTAGGAGCGCGCCATGCCCGCCCATTACGACCTGCTGATCCGCGGCGGCACCTGCGTGCTGCCCTGGGGCGAGTTCGCGACCGACGTGGGCGTGCGCGGCGGCCGCGTTGCGGCGCTCGGCCCGGGGGGCGCCACGGCGGACCGGGTGCTGGACGCCGCCGGGCTGCATGTGCTGCCGGGGCTGATCGACCCGCATGTCCATCTGCGCGATCCCGGCGATCCCGCCATCGAGACGCTTGCGACCGGCACCAAGGCCGCGGTGCTGGGCGGCCTCACGGCGGTGTTCGACATGCCGAACACGGCGCCCTCGATCACCGGCGCGGACCGGTTGGCCTGGAAGCAGGAGTACGTGGAGCAGCACGCCTGGTGCGACATGGGCCTGTATGTCGGGGCCGCGAAGTCGAACATCCCCGAGCTGGCCGGACTGGAGCTCGGGCGCGGCGTGTGCGGGGTGAAGGTGTTCGCCGGCAGCTCGACCGGCGACCTGCTGGTGGACGACGACGCTTCGCTTGAGGCGGTGATGCGCAGTGGGCGGCGGCGCGTTTCCTACCACAGCGAGGACGAGGCCCGGCTGCAGGCCCGCCGCGGGATGTTCAAGTCTGGCGACCCCTACGCCTGCCACATGGAATGGCGGGACGAGGAATGCGCCTTCCTCGGCACCCGGCGCTTGATGGCGCTGGCGCGCAAGACCGGACGGCCTGCGCACATCCTGCACGTCTCGACGGCGGAGGAACTCGAATACCTCGGCGGCTACCGCGACGTGGCGACGGCCGAGTTGCTGGTGAACCATCTGACACAGGTGGCACCTGATGTTTACGAGCAGCTTGGGGGCTTAGGCGTGATGAACCCGCCGATCCGCGGCCGGCGTCATTGGGAAGCGGCCTGGGCGGCGGTGCGGGACGGCACGGCGGACACGGTCGGCTCCGACCACGCGCCGCATGCCCTGGCGGCGAAGCAACGGCCCTGGCCGGAGTGCCCGGCCGGGCTGACCGGGGTGCAGACGCTGGTGCCGGTCATGCTGGACCACGTGGCCGCGGGCCGGCTGTCGCTGGCGCGGATGGTGGACCTGATGTGCGCCGGCCCAGCCCGGGTGTACGGCGCGGTCGGCAAGGGCCGGCTGGCGGTCGGCTACGACGCGGACTTCACCCTCGTGGACCTGAAATGCCAGCGGGTGATCGAGGACCGCTGGATCGTCTCGCCCTGCGGCTGGACGCCGTTCAACGGCATGCGCGTGACAGGCTGGCCGATGGCGACCGTGGTGCGCGGGCACGTGGTGATGCAGGACGACGAGGCTCTGGGCAGCCCCGTCGGCCGGCTCGTGCAGTTCCGTAGCTGAGGTTTACTTCAGCGTGAGCGTGATGCCGTCCGCCGAGCCTTGCAGGCGTGCGCCGCGGGTCGTCTGGTCCACCCGGATTTCGACTCCGTTGCCGTTGCGCAGCACCTGGCCGCCGATGCCGTTCACCAGCGTCGCCTCGCCGGTGGCCGCCGCGTAGGTGCCGCTGAAATCCTGCAGCCGCTTCAGGTTATAGACCCGGCCGCGCCCGGTGACGCGCGAGTAGCCGACATCGGCGACGGTGACGCCGCTGACCGAGAAGTGGTGGGTCCGGCCGCCGTAGTGCAGCACGCCGTCGCCCCAGGTGTAGCCCACCCCCGCCGCGGCGCCCTGCGCGGACAGGAAGATGGTGCCCGACACCGGGCCGGACACGCCGGGGTCCCGGCGCTGCGCCATGGCGGGCATGGCGGCCAAGGCCGCGGCGGCGACGATGGCGAGGGATAGACGACGGGTCGGATTCATGGCCTGCTCCAAGCTGTATGACAGCGCGCCAACGCCATCACCTGATGATCGTCGCGCACCTTGGCTCCTTACCTCCATGCGATGTTCGGGGGACAGGCTTGCGTCGGCTCAAAAGCCGGCCGTGAGCGATTTTGGCCAACGGGCGTGGCGATATTGCTGCTGCGCCAGCGTGGGCGCCGGGCCGTCCGCGACAGGCTGCTGCGGCATCGGCAGGGCGTCCGGGTTGGTCCAGCAATCCACGGTGCCCAGGCTGCGGGTGCAGAACGGGCCGGGGTCGGGCGGCGGCTCGACCGGCGCGCAGTAGGTCAGCCCGCGGTCCAGCCGCACGATCGAGCAGTCCCGCCCGCTGATGGCTGAAACGCCGATGTCGGCGATGCCGCGCCCGAACACGACGACGGAGGCGAGGTCGGCCGCAGCCAGCGCGCCGGTCGGCTCCACCCAATGGGCGCAACCCGGGAGACTGAGCAGCAGGAGGAGGATGGTGGCGCGCATGGGGCCATCTCACCATGCCGGGATGAACAAAGCGTTACGCCCGGTTTGCTCCCCCGTGCCGCCGTCGCTATGGTCCGCCCGAATCAAGGCGCTGCGCGCGCACGAAGCGCAGACGCGCCGGGACTGGACGTGGGAGCTGGGCGTTGGGGGCTGGGCGTGGCTGACATCTTCGACGAGGTGAATGACGACCTGCGGGCCGAACGGGCCCGGCGGTTCGCGCTCCGCTACGGCTGGCTGGCGGCGTTGCTTGCCCTGGCGCTCGTGGCGGGCGTCGGCGCGTGGCAGGCTTGGCGCTGGCACGCGGCGCGGCAGGCGAACGAGGTGGCAAGCGCCTACCTGGGCGCCATGCGGGAGGCGAACGGCCCCGCGGTGGCCGAGGGGCAGGCCACGCCGAGCCGCACCGCCGCGATGGCGGAGTTCGACCGCCTGGCGGCCACGGCGCCCGAGGGCTACCGCAGCGTCGCCCGGCTGCGCAGCGCAGCCCTTCATGCCAGCACCGGCGACCTGCCTGGCGCACTGGCGATGTGGGACAAGCTGTCGTCCGACACGGCGGCGGACCCGCTGCTGCGCGACCTGGCCAACCTGCTATGGGTGCAGCACCAGGTGGACGCCGGCGACCCGGCCGCGGTCGAGGGCCGGCTGCAGCCGCTCGTGGCCCCCGGCAACCCGTGGCGGCCCTTGGCGCTGGAGAACCAGGCGCTGCTCGCGATCCGCACCGGCCGCACCGACGCGGCGCGTGACACGCTGCGGGGCCTTGCTGCCGATCCCACCGCGCCGGACGGCGTGCGCGGCCGGGCGAACGGCCTGCTGGCCCGGTTGGGCGAGGCAGCGCCTGCTCCCGCCGCCGACCCGGTTCCCGCGCCGGCGCCGCGGGGATGAAACGCCGTGCCGTCCTGCTGCTGCCGCTCGCCGCGGCGGCGTGCAGCACGCTTGACAGCCTGTTCAGCGACACCAAGGAGCCGCTCCCGGGCAAGCGGGAAACCGTAGGCGCGGCGCGGCGCGGCCTGGAGGCCGACCCAGCGGACCAGCGGCCCGTGACCGTGCCGCCGCCGGCCGCCACACCGGACTGGCCGCAGGCGGGCGGGACCGTCACCCACACGGTCGGCCATGTCCAGGTTGACGGCCTGGCGCCAGCCTGGCGCGCCAGCATCGGGGAGGGCGGGGGCTACCGCGCCAAGATCACCGCGCAACCGCTGGTCGCGGGCGACCGGGTGTTCACCATGGACAGCGACGCGGTGGTGTCGGCGTTCGACCTGGCAACCGGCCGCCGCGTCTGGCGGACCGAGACGCGGGACGAGAAGGACCGCAGCACGAACGTGGGCGGAGGGATCGCGACGGTGGAGGGCGTCGTCTATGTCACCACCGGCCGGGCGGACGTGCTGGCGCTCGACGCCGGCGGGGGCGCCACCCGCTGGCGCAAGCCGCTCGGCTCGCCCGCGCGCTCAGCGCCCACGGTGGCGGACGGGCGCATCTATGTGACGACGATCGACGACAAGCTGATCGCCCTCAACGCCGCGACGGGCGAACGGCTCTGGGCCTACCAGGCGGCGGCCAGCGCCACGACCGTGCTTGGCCAGGCGGCGCCGGCGACCAGCGAAGGGCTGGTGGTGACGGGGTTCGGGTCGGGCGACCTCGCGGCGGTGCGCGCCGACAGCGGCGCGCTGGCCTGGAGCGACAGCCTGGCGTCCTCGCGCGGGCGCAACAGCCTCGTGGACCTGTCGGCGATCAGCGGGCTGCCGGTGGTGGACCGGGGCCGGGTCTATGCGGTCGGCGTGGGCGGGCTGCTGGTGTCGCTCGACCTGCGCTCCGGCCGGCGGCTGTGGGAGCGCGAGATCGGCGGCGGGCAGACGCCGTGGCTCGCCGGCGACTGGCTGTTCGTGCA
>CAXUJE010000306.1:3610-6862 GCA_964251035.1 uncultured Acetobacteraceae bacterium | reverse complement strand
CTCAGCACCAGCGTGTCCGTCGCCGGCAGCGGGGCAGAGGTCACAGGAGCCGGCGTGACGGAGGAGCCAGCCGGGTCCGGCGAGCCGCCTGACGAGAGGTCCGGCTTCGCGGCGTAGGCGCGGACGTAGTTGACCTGCATCTGGCTGGTCGTGCCGGCCTTCGGCGCGCCGACCCAGGAGCCTGACGTTCCGGTCATGGTGTCGATCAGCATGTACATCGGCTTGTTCATGTCGGCCGGCGTGGCCTGCTGCGCCATCTGCTTGCCATCGAAGTACCAGGTGATCTTGTCCGGCTCCCAGTCGACGCCGTAGGTGTGGAAGGCCGCCGTGGAGTCGGGGATGGTGGCCCATTGCGGGTTGGTGCCGCTGCTGGAATGGGCAGTCATCACCAGCGTGGCCGGGCTGCTGCCGAGCACCTCGGCCGCGTCGAGCTCGGGCGGCCAGGACCCGTCTTCCGGCAGCAGCCAGAAGGCGGATTCGACCCCGGCGCCGCTGGCAAGCTTCGCGCTCATCTCGAAGTAGCCGTAGGTCTGCGAGAACGAGCGGTGCGTCGTGAGTTCGCCTGCGAGGAACGGCGTGTCGCCCGTGGCGGCGCTGACATCGGCAGGCGTCGGCTTGACCGCCATCGAGAGCACGCCGTTGGCTACCGAGTACACGTTGGCATCGGCGGCCGAGGTCGGCCCCCACAATGGGTTGACCTCCCACGAGGTGAGGGTGGGATCGGTCGATCCGTTGGGGCTGTACCAAATAGATGGCGCCCAGGTGCCGGTGGCGCCGTTGTCCAGGGACAGCGTGTTGAACTCGTCGTCAAAGGTCAGCTTGGCGCTTGCCGGGGTGGACGTCGCAGCCATGGCGGGTCTCCATCAATCGGCTGAGGTGCAGGCCGATGGGAATAACGTCACGAGAACGAATGGCGCAACGCTGAGAGGTCTTGGCTCCATGCTGTTGGGCAGGCAGAAAACAAAACTCTAACTACCGCTGCTTTCGTTGACAAAAATTGAGCTTGGTTATTCAGGGTGGCGCTTTGCGCTTGCTGCAATGGCAGGGGCTGTGGGCCTATGCGGATCCGCGCATGGTGGCAGCCCGCGGTTTGACCGTCGACACCGCAACGGCTTGGACCATAGGAACGGCCCCGCTCAGTCCGCCCCGCTTAATCCAATGATCCCCGTCCTGACGCTTCATTGCGAAACAGCAAGAAGAGTGGTTTGATCCTGTTGCGGCAAGAGTCTTGCCGGGCGCGCAACCGTCAACAAGCTTCGAACTGGCCCTGATGTCCCCCCTGTATCATGCGATGTGTGCGCCATGACCTACGTTAGCCGCAGCTTCGCCGCCGCGCCGGCCAGACCTGCGGCCCAACCCTACCATGAGTTGTCGGTGCCCGCGGCGATCCTCCATGCCTTGGCCTGGCAGGCCATCGGCGTCTTCGGGCTGATCTGCCACATCATCCTGGTGAAGGAAATCAACCCGGCGTGCATCGTGGTGTGCATGGCTGGGCTGGCGTGGCTGGCCCTCAGCAGGCCGCTGCCGGCGTTCATTGTCTTCCTGCAGGTCGTCTTGTACCAGAACGTGCTGGTCTCGATCTTCAGCCCCGGCATGAGCCACAACAGCTACGTCGCCCTGTCGGGATCATCGTTCATCAGCGCGGTGGTCGTGGCAGGGGCGTTCTCCGTCTACCTTCTCCGCTCGGACGACGGTCGGATCAAGCGTTTGAGCCAATACGCCATTGCCGCCATCGCCGTTGCGGCGGCCTACATGGCCATCGGCGCCGCCGTCCAAGGCCCGGTCGCGGCCATCGTCTCGTTCCGGTCCGTTTCGGCCATGCTGTTCAACCTGCTGATCGGATTGAGGCTGGGGTCATCGTGGGGATACCGCACGGCCGCCATCTGCTTCCTGCTCGCCGTGTTCATGGGCCTGGTCATGACGGTCTTCGAGATCGCAGACCCGGTTTGGTACTTGGACCTGGTCAACGCCACGGATTTCTTCAACCTCAAGAATGACGGACTCCAGGCTGGCAAATACCTTTTCGACGTGCATTCCGTGATCGACACGCAAACGGGTGCCTGGTTCAATTCCCCCCTGCTTTCTGGGAGCGAGGACAGCTTCCGCTTCGGCGGCCCCAACATGCACAGCATCAGCTACGCCTACGTGCTGTCGATTTCCGCGCTGGTGCTGATGAGTCTCGGTCGGTTCGAGCTGATGCTCGTCCTGCTGGCGTTCGGCATCAGCGCCGGGGTCAAAGGGCCGACCGTGCTGTTTGCGATCACCACCGCTTTGTACATCCTGTGGTATCTCACGAAAAACAAGCGACTGCTCATCGCCGCCGCCCTGGGCTTCTCGGCTTTCTATGTCGTCTACGGCATCCGGACCGGTCTCGAAATCGGCGATTTCCATTCGCTGGGCTTCATGGGAGGCGTCTATGGGTTCCTGGCCAACCCGTTGGGCCACGGGCTGGGAGCCGGCGGCAACCTGGGCACAAGCGTTTCAAAGGCCTACTGGGAGAAGATGCAGAACGCCGGCGCCGCCGATGTCGGGCTGGAAAGCGCGGTGGGCGTCATGCTCTACCAGATGGGTGTCGGAAGCGTTGCGGTCTTCGCCGCCCTGATCAGGCTGCTGCAAAAGGCGCCGTTCGGGACTGAGTCCCGGCCCGGGGCGGCGCCGACCGACCTGCTGTTCATCGGGCTTTGGATCGGCCTGGTGAACGGGGTGTTCCAAGAGGAGGCATACTCGCCCTATGCCGTCGGCCTCCTGGTCCTGTTTTGCGCCATCCTCGCTGCCAATGGGCGGCGCCGGCCCATCGTCTACGAGCGGCTGCCCGGCTGACATGACCCGGCGGCTGACAGCAGCTTTCCTTGCCCTGCTTGCGATGGCGTCGCCGTCCTTGGGGGCAACGCCCCCCGGGCCGTCATCCGCAAGCCTTCAGGAATGCGCCCGGGCCGTCAACGCGGGGCACGCGCCCGGGCCGCGCGACGCGGTCCTGTCGAGGGGCGTCAACATGACGACCCTGTTCGACCCGGCGCCGGGCGCATCACAGGACGCTGCCGACATCCGCGCCCTCAAGGCGACCGGAATCCGCCACGTCCGCATCCCGTTCGACCCGGTGTGGGTGCTGTCCTGGCCGGCGAGCGGCGCCCCGGACGAGAAGCTGCGCCGCCTGGACAGCTTCGTCTGCGCGGCGCTCCGCCAGGGCATCGCGGTGATCCTGGACAACCACGGCGGCGGCCTGCACCCCACCGACGCCTCCCCCGGGGACGC
>CAXUJE010000306.1:0-3510 GCA_964251035.1 uncultured Acetobacteraceae bacterium | reverse complement strand
CGCCGCTGCCGGACGACAACGTCGCCTACGTGTTCCACTTCTACAGCCCAGGGCTGTTCACCACCCAAGGCGCGGACTGGGTGACGCCGAGCCTTGAGTCGGTGCGCGGCCTCAAGTACCCGGCCGAGCCTGGCAACGTCCGGACGGTCGCCACCCGGGCGGCGGCCTCGCGCCGCCAGGACCTGGTGAACTACGGCCGGGACTACGCCGACACCCGCGCGCTGCGGGCCGAGATCGACGTGGCCGCCCATTGGGCGCAGGCGCACCACGTCCGGCTGATGGTCACTGAGTTCGGCGTCTTCAACGGCGCCGTCCCGCCGGAGTCCCGCGCCGCCTGGCTCCACGACGTTCGGGAGGCGCTGGAGCAGCGGTCGATCGGCTGGACGGTGTGGGAGTACCGGGGCGGGTTCGGCATCGCGCCCGATTTGCAGGGCCCTTGCGGGCGGGCGTCGGCCAGGGATGCGCTCGGACTCTGCCCGTCCGAACGGCAGGTTCCTTGAGCCTAGTGCGGATCGCGAGGACGGCTGGCGTCAACGTCGCAGGGCCGAACCACCCAGCAGGCTCAGTAGGCTCGGGCCACTGAACGCCGGCCGCATCGGCTGGCGGAACCACGCAGCCTGCTCCGTCCTATGCTCCGCGCGGGCAACGTCTGCCTCCGTGGCGGCTGCACGCACCTGGCCGTTGGTGGCCCGTTCAATCATGCGGCCCAAGCCGAACAGCATGTATGGCACAACGAACAGCAGGAACACGGCGCAAGCGAGAACAAGCAGCATGAGATTTTCCTCCACTCTGTTGGGCATGACCCACCGTAGACCTGTGGTGCCCGCCCGTTTTGCATAGTGAGGACAGGCTTTCCGTGCGACCGCCCCCGTCGCCATCGCCAGCTACGCACCTATATCGGTTTCCATGCCGATCCTGCTCCTGTTGTTCATCCTAACCTCCATTGCCGCGACCGCGTTCGACCTGGTGCTGCGCGCGCGCCAGGCCGCCCACGTGGCGCGCCACCGCGGCGCCGTGCCGCCGGGCTTCGCCAACGCGGTCAGCTTGGCGGAACACCAGCGCGCCGCCGATTACGAGCGGGCGCGCCTGCGCCTGGGCGCCGCGGCGTCGCTGTTCAGCTTGGCGGTGGCGCTGGGCTGGGCCATCTTCGGCTACGACGCGCTTTATGCCGCCGTCGAGCCGTGGGTTCCGCGCGGCCTCACCCGCAGCGTGCTGTTCCTGGTCGCGGCCGGCGCGGTTTCCTCCGTGCTGGGCCTGCCGTTCGCCGCGCTGCGCACCTTCGGGGTGGAGCAGCGGTTCGGCTTCAACCGCACCCGGCCCGGCGCCTTCGCCCTCGACAAGCTGAAAGGCGCCGCCCTGTCCCTCGGCCTCGGCGTGCCCCTGCTGTACGGCCTGCTGTGGCTGATGCGGCAGCCCGGCCTGTGGTGGGCTTGGGCGTGGCTGGGCATGGTCCTGCTCATGCTGGCGATGATGGACGCCTTTCCGCGTTGGATCGCGCCGCTGTTCAACCGCTTCACCCCGCTCGACGGCCCGCTGCGCGACCGGATCGAGGGCTTGCTGCGCCGCTGCGGCTTTCAGGCATCCGGCCTGTTCGTCATGGATGCGTCCCGCCGCTCCGCCCATGGCAACGCCTACTTCTCCGGCCTAGGCCGGAGCAAGCGCATCGTGCTGTTCGACACGCTGATCGCCTCCAACAGCGAGGCGGAGCTGGAAGCGGTGCTGGCCCATGAACTCGGCCACTTCAAGCTGAACCACATCCTGATCGGCCTGCTGCAAACGGCGGTGCTGCTGCTCCTGGCGTTCTTCGCCATCGGCTGGCTCTGCCGGCAGCCCTGGCTGCTGCCCTCCTTCGGCATCGCGCACCAGGACGACGCCTTGGCTTTGGTGGTGGGCGTGCTGGTGATCCAGGTGGCCGGGCCGCTCCTGGGCATCGCGGGCAACTGGCTCAGCCGCCGCCATGAGTACCAGGCCGACGACTTCGCCCGCCGCATGGTAGGGGCTGAGCCGATGATGTCGGCGCTGGTCCGGCTGTCGCGCGACAACGCCAGCACGCTGACGACCGACCCGCTCTATGCGCTGGTCAACTTCAGCCACCCGCCGGTGCCGCTGCGGGTGCAGCGGCTGCGCGAGGCCTGATCCCTAAGTCCCTGGCCGGGTCTGGCCGCGCATCGGGCGGAAGCCTTGCAGCGGCGTATCGACGCCGGGTCCCGTCTGGCTGGACGGCGGCGGCGGGGCCGTGCTCTCCGGGGCCTGGGCGGTGGGAGCCGCAGGGCTTGGGGCATTTGGCGGTTCCGGTTCAAGTGCCGGGTCCGGTTCGGGCATGGGTTCCACGGAGATTTCGGGCGCCGGCGCGGCCTCTCGCCGAGGCTCCGGCGCCGGGTAGAGCGGAACCGGACCGGGCTGCGGCGCTGCAAAGGGCGGCTGGGCCGCATAAGGCGGCTGGGCGACGTAGGGCGGCGGCAGGTAAAGCGGTGTCGGATAAAGCGGGTAGGAGGGCGCCACGCAGCCCGCGAGCAGCGCCGCGCCGCCGGCGAGCGTCAGCCAGCGGACCAAGCGCCGGCCCCCTTTCGTGCCCTGCGTCCTCAAGCCAACGCCAGGGCTTCGCAATGCGACCTTCATCCTGCCATGTCCTTGCCATCTCAAACAGCTACGTTTCGACAAACCGCATCCCACCCGCTTCGGCAGGCTGCCTGACCCATCTCGCCGCACGGGCGCTTCAGGACCGGCGCATGCCGCGCCCGAGCACCCGCCAGTACTCCACCGGGAACAATCGCTGCACCATCGTGATCCGCTGCGCGTCGCGTCCGACCAGCACGCGCTTCTCCCGCCGCTCGATGCCGCGGACGATGCGCTCGGCCGCGTCCCGTGGATCGAGGCGGAGGAACTTGGCCCACACCTTGGCCTGCGCCTCGGTTTCGGAGTTGCTCATCCCGGTGCGCCGGGCGCTGGCCGCGATGGCGGTGCGCACGCCGCCGGGATGCACGACCGTGACGCCGACGGATGAGCCGTCCAACTCGTGCCGCAGCGCCTCGGAAAAGCCGCGGACGGCGAACTTGCTGGCGGCATAGGCCGTCTGCCCAGGCGGGGCGACGATACCGAACACGCTGGACAGGTTGACCAACTGCGCCGCCGGCTCGCGCCGAAGCAGGGGCAGGAAGGCGCGGGTCATGCGGACGACGCCCCCGAAGTTGATCGAGATCAGCCAATCGAAGTCCTCGGGCGAGACCTGCTCGAACCGTCCGCCCAAGGCGACGCCAGCGTTGTTCACCAGCACGCTGACCCGGCCATGCTCGGCCAGCACCGCGTCCGGGAACGCCGCCACGGCCTCGCGGTCGGCGACGTCAAGCCGGTGCTCGCCGACCTTCACCCCTTCCATGCGCGCCCGGGCCGCCACCTCCCGCAGCCCGGCCGCATCCACGTCGGCCAGCGCGAGGGCGCAGCCGCGGGCCGGCGTCGCCGGCCCCCCCCCCCCCCCCCAGCCCCCGGGCGCCCCCGGCCCCCCCGCCCCCC
>CAXUJE010000305.1:678-6866 GCA_964251035.1 uncultured Acetobacteraceae bacterium | reverse complement strand
CATGGCGGCCTGAGCGAACCGCCGGTTGCGCGCTGGCGGCGCGGCGTCGCCGAGCACGGGGCGCCGACGCCCGTCGCCGAAAGCAAGTCGTTCATGGTGGACTTCCTGCCAGTGCTGCAACGCCGGATCACCCGCGAGGGGATCGCCGCCGACCACATCGCCTACTATGCTGACGCGCTGCGGCCGCTGGTGGCGCGGCGCGACCAGCTTGGCCCGGTACTGGTCCGGCGCGACCCACGCGACTTGTCGCGCGTGTGGGTGCTTGACGCCGAAGGCGACGCCTATGTCGAGGTGCCGTGCAGCCGGCAAGGACGACCGGCCATATCGCTGCACGAGCACCGCCTGGCGGTGGCACACCTTTGGGCGCAGGGCCGGGCGCAGGTGGACGAGGACGCGATCTTCCGGGCCGTCGCGTTGCAGCGCAGGATCGTCCAGGACGCGGCGGAGCGGACCCGCTCCGCCCGCAAGCAGGCCGCGCGCACGGCGGACGCGGCCCGGGGGGCACCGTTGCGGGGAGGCTCGGCGGCACCGGTCCCGCCAAATGCCGCAGCGAGGGCGGCCGGCGATGCAGGGGCGGTCTTTGACCTTGGAACCCTATCTGGCAGAGCGGTGGTGATGGCAGCCAACCCCGACCTTGCCCATCTCGTGCCCGGTGCGCAGGCGGCAGCCCTGCTGCCCGACGCGGAGCGTCTCGCGCTGCTGCGCACGGAACGGTGGTGGATCGCCCACGACCGGGCGGAGGCCGTGCTGGCGCGGTTGGAAATCCTGCTACGCGACGGGCCGGGCCAGATCCGTCCGCCCAACCTCCTGCTCTACGGCCCGTCCGTGAGCTGCAGAACGGCCGTCATCTTGCCGAACACCGGCACGGCCAGCTTGCCGGGGAGGCTGTTCCCCTCGCCAGGAGCCAGCACGACCTCTTCCCGCTTGCCGCTGGCAAGCACGGTCGCCTTGCCGCCGAGTCGGGCGCCCAGCACCGGCTTCTTGTCCTTGTAGAGGACCCAGGTCGTCGTCCGGTCGCCGCGCACGACCAGCTCGCCCCAGTGCTCGCCGCTGCTTTCCGCAATGATCCCACCCATCCGAGAAGCCGATCAAATCCAGCAGCACAATGCGTTGGAGGAACAGCGCCCGCCGGCTCAAATCCACCCCATTGGACAGAGCAGCGGAGAGTTCCCATGACCGACCAGATCGAGCAGGCAATCAGGCCAACCGCCGCCCATCATGCCGGGCCACGGGAGGTCGTCGGCATCTTCGACACGTATGAAGCACTGGAGGACGCTGTGGACGAGCTGCTGCTGGCCGGCTTCGCCCGGTGCGAGCTGAGCCTGCTGGGCAAGCAGGCCGGACCGCAGGCCGACGAGCCCGCGGCCATGCTTGCGGACGACCCGGCGGCCCAGCGCACCGACCATTTCTGCACAGAGGCGCTGGGCAACGCCGAAGGCGCGCTGGTCAGCGGCTTCGCCGTCGTGCCGGCCTTCGGCACCGCGGCGGCGGGCGCCGCAGCCGGGGGGAGGGTGCTGGCGCCCGCGGGCCGGGCCCTCGCCACGGCCGGGACCGGCACGCTGATCGGGGCGGCGCGGGGCGCGCGGGTCCCCCGGCGCCGCCAGTTGGGGTTCGATGAGCAGGCCGGCCATGGCGGACTGCTGCTTTGGGTGCGGACGCAGACACCGGCTCTGGAAGCGGGCGCGTTGGACACCCTGCGCCGCCATGCCGGGCATCACGTGCACGCGCACGACCTGCCGGCGTTCCAGTGAGCGGCGCGGCGGCCACCCCGGCGACGCATTAGATCAACCATGCTGACCCGCCCAGGACGCGGGAACCAGCCCCCAGCCGGCCCTGCGCGAGCGCGCCGGCCCCGGGCCTCACCTGGAAGGGGCGCGGCCACGCCGCCACACCATCATGCCATTCGCAACGGACGCATTCCACCTTGCACGCGCGCAGTTCGCGTTCACGGTCGCCTTCCACATCGTCCTCCCTGCCTTCTCCATCGGCTTGGCCAGCTATCTCGCGGTGCTGGAGGGCCTGTGGCTCTGGACCAAGCGGGCGGTGTTCCTCGACCTTTACCGCTACTGGCTGCGCATCTTCGCGGTCGGCTTCGCTATGGGCGTCGTCTCCGGCCTGGTCATGTCCTACCAGTTCGGCACCAACTGGAGCGTGTTCGCCAAGCTGGCCGGCCCGGTCGTCGGGCCGGTGATGGCCTACGAGGTGCTGACGGCGTTCTTCCTCGAAGCCGGGTTCCTGGGCGTCATGCTGTTCGGCATGAGGAAAGTCGGGCCGCGGCTGCACTTCGCGGCGAGCTGCCTGGTCGCGCTCGGCACCTTGCTCAGCGCGTTCTGGATCCCGTCGGTCAACTCCTGGATGCAGACGCCCTCGGGCTACACGGTCGCGGCCGACGGCCGGTTCCTGCCGGCAAGCTGGCTGCACGTCATCTTCAACCCTAGCATGTTCGTCCGCTTCCCGCACATGGTCTTGGCCAGCTACCTGGCCGTCGCCTTCGTGGTGGGCGCGGTCGGCGCCTGGCACCTGCTGCGCGACCGCGCCAACCCGCGGGCGCGCATGATGTTCAGCATGGCCCTGTGAATGGCAGCCTTCGTCACCCCAGCGCAGATCGCCATGGGCGACATCCACGGGCTGAACACCCTGGAGGACCGGCCCAACGCCGCCGTCGTGTTCTGGTCCTTCCGCCTGATGGTCGGCATCGGCTTTGCCATGCTGGGCATCGGCGCCTAGAGCCTGTGGGGGCGCTATCGCAAGCGTCTTTATGAGAGACCTGGCTGCAGCGCACGGCCGTGCTGATGGGTCCGGCGGGCTTCGTGGCCATCCTGGCCGGCTGGGTCACGACCGAGGCCGGCCGGCAGCCCTACACCGTGTATGGCCTGCTGCGCACGGCCAAGAGCCTGGGGCCGGTCGGCCTGCCAGGCGTCGCCACCAGCCTGGCCGTGTTCGCGGTCGTCTACTTCGCCGTGTTCGGCGCGGGCGTGCTGATCCTGCTGCGCATGATGGGCAAGACGCCGGAGGCGGACGAGCCTTCGCCGCCGCAGATGCCGGTCCGCACCGCCGGCATCGCGCCCGGCCCGGCGGCGGCGCATGGCGACGTGCCCCAGCCGGCGGAGTAGAAGCGATGTCCGTTTCCGTCGACCTTTCGACCGTCTGGGCCTGCCTGCTGGCCTTCATGGTGCTGATGTACGTGGTCGCGGACGGGTTCGACCTCGGCTGCGGCATCCTGTTCGCGGCCGAGCGCGGGCGACAGGACCGGGACGCCATGGTGAACTCCACAGCCAGGTGTTCCTGCTGGCGGGCGCCGCGGTGCTGGTGCCGATGGTCCTGGCCTACAGCGGCTATACGCCTACTGGGTGTTCCGCGGCAAGGTGCAGCACGATGCGGGGTACCATTAGCCATGGGCAGCACGGCGTCGCGGTGGCTCTGGTTCGGCGGCCTTTGGGCGGCCAGCGCGGCGGCGGCGGCGCTGGCCGCCTACGCGATGCGTTGGGTGCTGCTGGGGTAGGACGATGATCGAGCGCTACGGGGACCATGCCGCCAATTCCGCAGGACCGCACGGGACATCGACAGCGCGACGGCCGTGCCAGGCAGCGGGGTCCGGCTCGACCTTTTGCTCACCGGCCTGCTGCTGCTGGGCGCGGTGCTGTTCGGCTACCTGCTCTACACGGTCCTCCGGCGGTTCTGAGCCGGCTGTCCCTGCCGGGCGGCGACGGGCGGCCCGCCCGCGCCCTGCGCCGGGCGCTGCCAGGGCAGGTGGCCCGGAACCCGGCAATTTGCCATGCTGCCCGGCATGACCCTTGAGCAGCTCCGCGTCTTCGTCGCCGTCGCCGAGCGGCAACATGTCACCCGGGCGGCGGAGGCGCTCCACATCGCCCAGTCGGCCGCCAGCGCCTCCATCGCGGCGCTGGAGGGGCGGCACGGCGCCAAGCTGTTCCACCGCGTCGGCCGCGGCATCGAGCTGACGGAGGCCGGCACCCTGTTCCTCGTGGAGGCGCGGGCCGTGCTGGCCCGGGCGGAAGCGGCCGAGCTGGTCCTGTCGGAGCTGGGCGGCTTGAAGCGTGGCACCCTGGCCGTGCAGGCCAGCCAAACCATCGCGAGCTATTGGTTGCCGCGCCACTTGGTCGCGTTCCGGCGCGCGCATCCCGGCATCGACATCCGCCTGGCCGTCGGCAACACCACGCAGGTCGCGGCAGCGGTCCATGACGGCTCGGCCGAGCTTGGCTTCGTCGAGGGGACCGTGGACGACCCGGCGCTGGAAAGCCGGGCGGTCGCACGCGACCAGCTCGTCATCGTGGTCGGGACCGAGCATTCCTGGGCCGGATGCGGCGCGGTCACGCCGGACCGGCTTGCCGAGAGCGACTGGGTGCTGCGGGAGGCCGGGTCCGGCACGCGCTCGGTGTTCGAGGCGGCGCTGGAGGGCTTCGGCCTCCTCGTGTCCAGCCTGCGCGTGGTACTCGAGCTGCCGTCGAACGAGTCCGTCCGGGCGGCGGTGGAGGCCGGCATGGGCGCCACCGCCATCTCTGCTTCCGTCGCTGTGTCCAGCATCGAGGCCGGGCTGCTGCACCAAGTCGGGCTGACGCTGCCGGAGCGGGACTTCCACGTCCTGCGGCACACGGAGCGATATCGGAGCCGGGCCGCCGATGCGCTGCTGGCGATCATCGCCGGCTCGTGACCCATCAAGCTTTCCGATTGGTTTGACCGTGCGTCGCTGTTGGACCGATTGGCCCGGCAAGCGCCCAATGCCTGCACAAGCGATGAAGCAGGGAGGAGCAGCATGGTCGGCACGGGACGGATGGGCAAGGCGGTCAACCGGCGCGGGCTGTTGCGGGCCTTCGGCGCATTGGGCGCCATGGCCGCGACGGCGCCCGCCTGGGCGCAGGGCGCGGTGAGGCTCGGCCTGAACGGCGGCCCGGACGAGCGGGCGCTGACGGCGGCCTTTCCGCAGAAAGGCTCCATGATCCTGCAGCGGACCCGGCCGCCGCTGCTGGAAACCCCGTTCGAGGTGTTCGACCCAGTATCCAACGGGGGCGTGTTCACGCCCAACGACCGCTTCTTCGTGCGCTGGCACTGGGCGGTGATCCCCGAGCAGGTGGACCTGGCCACCTTCCGGATGGCGGTGCGCGGCCACGTGAAGCAGGCGCAGTCGCTGACCATGGCCGACATCCTGGCATTGCCCCGCGTGGAGCTGGCCGCCGTCAACCAGTGCTCCGGCAACTCCCGCGGCCTGTTCCAGCCGCGCATCGCCGGCGGGCAGTGGGCAAACGGCGCGATGGGCAACGCGAAGTGGACCGGCGTGCGGCTGCGCGACGTGCTGGACCGCGCCGGCGTGAAGCCCGGCGCCGTCGCGGTCCGCTTCAACGGCCTGGACCAGCCGGTGGTGGACGGGGCGCCGGACTTCATGAAGTCGCTCGCCATCGACCACGCCCGCGACGGCGAGGTCATGCTGGCTTACCAGATGAACGGCGAGCAGTTGCCGTTGCTGAACGGCTTCCCGATGCGCCTGGTCGTGCCCGGCTGGTACTCGACCTACTGGGTCAAGATGGTGAGCGACATCGAGGTGCTGGACGCGCCGGACGACAGCTTCTGGATGAAGAGCGCCTACCTGATCCCGGCCACGCCGCATGCGGACGTGAAGCCCGGGCAGACCGGCTTCCCGACCGAGCCGATCAGCCGCATGGTTCCGCGCTCCTTCTTCACCAACGTGACGCCGGCGACCAAGGTGAGGCCGGGGGCGCCGGTGCCGCTGCGGGGCATCGCCATGGGCGGCGATTGCGGGGTCGCTTCGGTCGACCTTTCCACGGATGGAGGCGCCACGTGGTCCGCGGCGGCGCTGGGCCGCGACGAAGGCTCCTACAGCTTCCGGCAATGGACGGCGCAGGCGACCGCCCCCGCAGCAGGCGCCATGACCGCCATGGTCCGTTGCACGAACACGAAGCAGGTCAGCCAGCCGATGGCGGCGAACTGGAACGGCGGCGGCTTCATGCGCAATGTCATCGAGACGGTGCAGCTCGCGATCGCCTGACCAAGCAAGCCCAAGCAAGCGAGGACACATCCCATGGCCATCTCCTTCATGACCGTCGCCTATGCCACGGTCGCCGCCGCCGGCATTGCCCTGTTTGCCGGCGGCTCGCCGGCCGCGCGGTCGGCGACCCAACCCCCGACCCCCCCCCCCGCACACCCCGCGACCCCCC
>CAXUJE010000305.1:0-668 GCA_964251035.1 uncultured Acetobacteraceae bacterium | reverse complement strand
CCTTCATGCCCGCCGCCACGCCCCGGGGCGCCGCCGCCGGATTTGCCCGGTGGGCCGGGGGCGCGCCGGCCGAGCGCGCGGCCACACTCCAGGCTCGCCAGGCCGCCGATAAGCCGGCGACGCCGGCCTATTCGGCGGCTCTGAACAAGCAGCTCGCCGCCTATGCCGTGGTGGTCGGGCCGCATGCCGCACCCGCCATGGCGGAGGCCGCGGGCGTGACGCTCCGGTCCGTCGGTTTCGACCTGCCCTCCAGCGACCGCGGCTTCCCGCCTGGGCCGGGCGCCGAGCTGGCGGCGAACAACTGCCAGTCCTGCCACTCGCCCGGCATGATCCTGAACCAGCCGGCCCTGACCCGCACTGAGTGGACCGGCGAGGTGAACAAGATGCTGCACACCTACAAGGCGCCGGTGTCGGAGGACGACGTGGCCGGGATCGTCGCCTACCTGGCCAGCCTCAAGGCCGCACCGTAGCCAGCCATCGTGACGGAACAAGCCCGGCACCGCAGCGTCCGTTCCATGCCGGCGGCCCCACACGCCCCACTCCGGAGGACAAGATCATGCGCCACAGCCGCCTCCGGCGAAGCCTTGCCGCCTGCGCCCTGCTGCTCGGCCTGGCGTTTGTCCCCGCTGCGGTCGTGGCGGGCACCTTCATCATCTTCTTCGGCTCGG
>CAXUJE010000304.1:0-6878 GCA_964251035.1 uncultured Acetobacteraceae bacterium | reverse complement strand
GCGGCAGATGCCGCGAGCGCTGCAGCGTTCGGCTTGATGGAAACGTGAGGCTGTTGAGCCCTCCGGGGCAGCTCCGCGACAGGTTCCCGTGCAGCAGCTTGCATGACCATATCCCGTCGCTTCCAGTGATACCAGCCGAAGGGCGTCTCGGTTTCTGTCCAGTCAGCCAGCGGTGGCCCGAGGCAGCGACCCTGCTGGGACGCGGACCGCGCGGTTGTGCTCCCGCTGAATCTTCAACCCACGTTCGAGTATTGCCTCCGCTGCCAGCCAGAGCCACTCCGGTTCCTGCCTAAGGGAATCGCCTGGTCCAGGGCTATGGTGGCCTACGCCTATGCCTGACTCGCGATCTGCGCCGCCCACTGAATGGGCGCTCAGGTCCGGCTGGTCTCCTCGGCCGATCACGGCGCAGGCGGAAGCGGGCTCGCCGCTGCCATCAGCGCGGCCGCGGGCAGGGTCTGTGCCCGTAACCGCTCCATGACATGCGCCCTGGCCTGAAAACCCAGGGGATCGGTAGAATTTGCAGTAATTACGAGATCTGGCTGCTTGCCGCTCCGCTTGCACCGATGGTGATGCCCAGCGACCTTGTACTTACCTATAGGTTCGTGCACATCGAAACGGCATGCGCCAAACCCGCGGAAACTTTGGTCCTCGGCACAGTGGGAGCAGGGGAGCTTTGTGCACACCCCGGAGCGGGACCGCGTACCCGAGCGCCAACCCGGGTTTTCCGGTCAATGCGGTCGTGTCCTCGAATCCGCTTCAGCACGCGATTTGCGGCCTTCCCGGAGGCCGCACAGGTCTGGAAGAACCCGCCCAGATCCGTGGTCCCTCCGCTTTCAAGTGCCCATTCTTGCCGCGCTTGACGAACGGCTTCACGTATTGCGGCGGGATCAGCTGCACCGTGTGGCCCAGCCCAGCCAGCCGGCGCCCCCAGTGGTGCGCGCCGCCGCACGCTTCCAGTGCCACGTGCGTCGGCGGCAGCTTGGCAAAGAACGCCTCCATCTCCGCCCGCCTCATGTTGCGGCGCAGGACGGCCTTCTCGTCGTGATCGACGCCATGCAGCGTGAAAACAGCCTTGGACGTGTCGAGGCCAATGCGCTTAAGGTTCATGCGGACGGTCCTTCAGGTTCGGATGTTGACAGCCAAACCTTGGCACCAGATGCCGCAGGGCCGTCCACCCCAACACGCATCCCCAAAGGCACAGCAGGCTCGTACGCTTCGCCGATGGCCCAATCGTTGGCTGGGGTCGCAGGCGCCTGGTCCTGACCGGCACCCTCACCGGCTACGTTGATCGGGGCCCTTTCTACGGTCCAGACGAGGCCTGCCTGCCCCTCACCTGATCTCTCTGCGCCTGAGCAGGGCCACCCACAGCCACTCGCGCCGCGGCTATCCGACTGGATGCAGACGCCCGCGGATTGCGTGCTGCTGCCTTTCGGCAGGCTCGGCGGCGCTGCCGGCAGGGTCTATATCATCCACCTCGTAGGCCATGGAGGGCGCGAGCGCCGCGACGTAGCGGTCCCAGCCGGCACGCAGCAGGACATAGGCCTCCGCGCCGGCTTGCTCGTCCGCGACGGTCTGGATGCCCGCCTGCCGGAGTCGCCGCAGCGCGGCGGAGTAGCGCTGTCGCCAGCGCTCCTGCGCCTGCGCGTCCGGCGGCTCGCTTGCCTCGGGTACGCCGCCGGGCAGGAAGGTGGCTTCCAGCGTCGTCACCAGCAGCATGGACACGTGCCAGAGCTGCGTCACCGATGCCATCTCCTTGAGCCACCCGTACCGCTCGTCGTCCAGGGCGCTCTTGATCAGCGTCACCGTGTCGAGCGCCACGAGGCTGATGCGTGACACCGAGTAGCACACGTCGCGGAAGCGAAAGTAGAACAGCGCGGAGTAGAAGTGGTGCGCCTCTGCCGCGTTCGTCATCTCCACCGCGAGGTCCGCCAGGTTGGTGTATCCGCTGCTGAATTCTCCGCGTGGCCCGAGGCCGGCGATCAGTTCGGCACCATCCCCGGTGCCCGAGGCCAGGAAGTGAACCTTGAGGCCGAGCGTGTTGCGTTGCTGGAGTGCCGTATAGACCTGCACAAGGTAGCTCAGCGTCAGCGAGATGACGGACAGGCCGACGAGCGAGTTGAACAGGTAGAGCAGGCGAGTGGCGCTCGTCTGCGGCATGAAGTCGCTTGCGCCCACGACCGATATGCTGCTGCCAGCGGCGTAGAGCGCCGCGACGAAGTCGGTCGGCGTGTCGCCGCTGCCGGTGCGGATGAACGTGCCCAGATCCGGGTGCATGA
The DNA here is from genome assembly GCA_964251035.1 of uncultured Acetobacteraceae bacterium. GTDB lineage: Bacteria > Pseudomonadota > Alphaproteobacteria > Acetobacterales > Acetobacteraceae > CAHJXG01. Next base: position 4,602 of record CAXUJE010000304.1, on the reverse strand, counting down.
CCAGCGCGGCGCCGACCGTCAGCCCCAGCGCCCAGGCCAGGACGAGCAGCACGAGGATGACCGGCCCGCAGAAGGAGAGGACGGTTGCGCTGCCCCGTGGGCCGGAGAGCTTCGCCAGGCCGAGCAACAGCCGCCAGGTGAGGCGCGCGAGCCTGTTGCTGATGATGCCGGTGCCGATGCGCGCGTAAAGGACGGTGAGGAACACGTCCAGCAGGACGGCCAGGACGAGACACGCGCCGAACGCCTGCTCCAGCCAATGGGGCATCACGGGCCTACAGCATGGGAAGCCGGCGCGGCCGGGGGCCGAGCGGGAACGCCACGTCGATCCGGGCAAGCTCGGCCTGCGTCAGCCGCAGCGCCTCGGCGCCCGCGTTGTCGGCGGCGTGCTCGGGGCTGGACGCCTTGGGGATCGTGAACAAGGACGGCCGCCGCACCAGGAAGCGGAGCGCCACCTGGCGCGCGGTCGCGCCGTGGCTTGCCGCGATCTCCTCCAACACGCGGCCGCCCGGCGTGAGCGGGCCGGGGAAGCTGCCATGGCCGAATGGGCTGTAGGCGACCACGGCGACGCCGTGCTCCTCGCACCAGGGCAGCACGGCGTGCTCGATCGCGCGCTCCTCCAGATGGTAGAGTACCTGGTTGCAGGCGATCCGGCCCTCGCCCCCAGCTTTCCAGGCGGCATCGAGGTCGGGCACGTCGAAGTTGCTCACCCCCCAGGACAGGATCTTGCCCTGCTCGCGGAGCCGCTCGAAGCCGGCGAAGGTGTCTTCGAGAGGGTGCGAGCCGGGCCAGTGCAGGAGGTAGCAATCCAGCCGATCGGTGCGCAGGCGCGCGAGCGACTGTTCGCAGGCCGCCACCGTCCCGCCGCGGGAGGCGTTGCTTGGGAGGACCTTGGAAACGAGGAAAACCTCCTCGCGCCGACCGGCGATCGCCTCGCCGACCACGGCCTCGGCGTCGCCGTACATCTCGGCGGTGTCGACGTGGGTCATGCCGAGGTCGAGGCCGCGGCGCAGGGCGGCGACGGCGGTGGGCCGGTGCGCGTCGTCGATGTACCAGGTCCCCTGGCCGATCACCGCAACCTCGCGCGGCACGGGACCGAACGGGCGCCGCTTCATGCCCTCCGGTCCCGGCGAAGGCGCGTGCTGCGCAGCGCCGGATGCGGCGGGAGGTTTCACTGGGCCGCCGCCTGCCGCGATTGCCCGCGTGCGCTTGCGAACAGCTTGATAACCTCCGGGTTGAAGGCCGGGATGTCGTCGGGCTTGCGGCTTGTGACCAGGCCCTGATCGACGACGACCTCCTGATCCACCCACTCCGCCCCGGCGTTCCTGAGGTCGGTCTTCAGCGACGGCCAGGAGGTCAGGCGCCGGCCGCGTGCGGCACCCGCCTCGATGATGGTCCAGGGGCCGTGGCAGATCGACGCCACGGGCTTGCCGGCGTCGAAGAAGGCCTTCGCGAACGCGACCGCCTCGGGGATCGTCCGGAGCTTGTCGGGGTTGATGACGCCGCCCGGCAAAAGCAGCGCGTCGAAGTCGTCGGGCCGGGCACTGTCGAGGGGCATGTCCACCGGGAACGTGTCGCCCCACTCCGTGAACTTCCAGGCCTTCACCTGGCCGTCCTTGGGCGACACGAGGCGGGTCTCGGCGCCTGCCTCGTCGAGCGCCTTGCGCGGCTCGGTCATCTCGACCTGCTCGAAGCCGTCCGTCACCAGGACCGCGACCTTCAGGCCGTTGAGATCTGCATCAGCCATGTTCGTGTCTCCGTTCGACAAGGATTGGGTTCTTCGATGGGAGCGGCTCTTGCGGGACGGCGCTCACCGTCCGCTCCGACGCAGCGGCCCGCTCGACGAGAAGACGCGGCCGCCGTTCGAGGACAATGCGCTCGGGATCGGCCACCGGCGCACGCAACAGCCGCAGCCGGCGGGATGGGCCGCCTTCGTGGGACGTTGGCTGCTCGCATCACGCTCGTTCGAGGCGAGGGCGCTGCGCCGGGTCGGGTCCATGCCGGCGATGCCGGGCGCGCTGAGAGCGGCTCGCGGCGCCCCGACACCGCAAGACGGACAGGCGAATGGATCACGGAACTCCGCCATCGACCGCATCGCCGTGAACGGCCCGCACACTTGGCAATCGTAGTCGTAGATCGGCATGGCATCCTCGATGCGCGAGGCGGTGGAGAAACGGGCGGCGGAGCGGCCGAGGGAATGGCCGCCCCGCCTGGATCGGTCGGTCATGCGGCGGTCTTGAGGACCACCTTGGTCCAGCCCTCGTCGCGCGCGTCGAAGTGCTGGTAGGCGTTCGGTGCCTCACTCAGCGGCAGCTCGTGCGAAACGATGAACGACGGCTTCGCGCGGCCGGTCGAGATCAGGTCGCGCAGCTGGCGATTGTAGGCCTTCACGTTGCACTGCCCGGTGCCGATGTGCTGGCCCTTGAACCAGAACAGGCCCTGGTCGAAGACGATCTCGCCCTGCTTGTACAGCTGGTCCTGGGGCGCCGGGTCCTGCGGCACGTAGACGCCGACCACGCCGATGCCGCCGGTGAACTTCACCGACTTCACCAGGTTGTTCATGGTCATGTTGGGATGCTCGTGGCCGTCCGGGTCGTGCGCCTGGTAGCCGACGCACTCGCAGCCCCGGTCGGCACCGACGCCGTTCGTCAAACCAAGGACTTGGTCCACCGGGGAGCCCTTGGAATCGTCGATGGGGATGGCCCCGATCTGCTCCGCAAGCTTCAACCGGTCGGGATGGCGGTCGACGACCATGACCATGCAGGCGCCCTTGATCATCGCCGAGTGGGCCGCCATGAGGCCGACCGGCCCGGCCCCGTAGATGACGACCGACTCGCCGGGACGCAGTCCTGCGAGCTCGGTGGCGTGCCAGCCGGTCGGGAAGATGTCGGCCAGCATTACGTAGTCGCTCTGCCGCTCCTCGACGTCCGGGGGCAGCTTCAGGCAATTGTAGTCGCCGTAGGGGACCCGTAGCAGGTCGGCTTGGCCCCCCCGGTACGGTCCCATGTCGGCGAAGCCGTAGGCGGCGCCGGCCATGTTCGGCACCACGCTCCGATCTGCCGTCGTCAGGCAGAACGCGCTCAAGCCGCGCTCGCAGTTCTTGCAGAAGCCGCAGCCGATGTTGAACGGCAGGCACACCCAGTTGCCGACCTTCACCCGGTCCACAGCATTGCCCACCTCGATCACCTGGCCGAGGTTCTCGTGCCCGAACACGCCGCCCCGCGGGAAATCGGTGCGGCCCTCGTACATGTGCAGGTCGGAGCCGCAGATGTTGGTGCTGGTGATCCGCACCAGCACGTCGGTCGGCTTCTCGATCTTCGCGTCCGGCACGTCCTGCACCGCCACGTCGCGGGGTCCGTTGTAGACGACTGCTCTCATGATACCCTCCCTGGGTTGATCGCTCGAACCGCTGTCAGCCGGCATCGCATACGGCCGGGGCGGACCGGTTCCACTTCCGCCTCACGGCCGCGCTCCAGTCCTCTCGATGCGCCAAAGCTGTGTCGCAAGGCGCGGGCCGTTCTCGGGCTTGAACCAGCTCATGTCCTGAATGTGCGAGCTCGTGACGTAGACAGTGCCGTCCGGTCCCTCGGAGAAAGTGTCGGGCCAACGCAACCGCTCGTCCTGGACGAGGGTTGTGTCGCGGCCGTCGTCGCGGACCTTCACGGCGTTGTCCTCGATCGCGCTGAGGTAGAGCCGCCCACGCTTGTCGATCCAAAGGCCGTCCGTGGGCTCGCTCTCGCCGACCCGCTCGATGCGGGATTCCAGCTCCTTTGCGGAGAGACGCGGATCATCAAGCGCGTCGGTCGCGATGCGATAGAGCATCCTGCCCGCCAGCGCCTTCCAGTAGAGGTGACGACCATCGGGGGAAAGCGCGATGCTATCGGCCGCGAACTCCACCCCGCGCCCGTCCGGGCGGCGCAGCTCCTGCCCGTCGGTCTTCACCACCACGCCCTTCTCCGGCTGCGTGCTGGGATGGCCGTCCAGGACTCGGCGCGCCTGCCCGCCCGGCAGGTCCACGACGATCAGCGCGCCCTTCGCGCCGGCGTCGGTGAGGTAGGCGTGGCGGCCGTCCGGGCTGAGGCGCACGTCGTTGATGTAGGAGCTGAGCGGCGCGACCCTCTCGTCGAAGCGGATGACCTGCGCGACCCGGTTCGTGGCGAGGTCGATCCGCACCAGCTTGGCTCCGCCGGGCACGACGTAGCCCTGGCCGGGGGCCGCCGGGTCAACGACCCAGAGATTGCCGCGTCCGTCGGCCACGACGCTTTGCACGCAGACAAAGTGGTCCCCTGGCGTTATTTGGTCGCGCTTGATGTTGCGCCAAGCGTTCCATGCCTCGTCGGGATAGGGCCTGATCCCGCCGTCGCGGGTAATCTCGGCGACGGAAACGGGCGCGTCCTCGCTCCAGCGCGGGAAGTTCACGAAGATGCGCCCGTCCGCGGCGATCGTCACCCCGGTGACCTGGTGCTCGAAGCTCGTGACGAGCTGAAGCTGGGCCGCGCCGCCCGGCGCCGCCGGAGCGGCCTGTTGCTGGGCGAGGGAAGCGCCGCCGAAGAAAAGCGCCAGCGCGAGGGCGGTGGAGGCGGTGGCGGTGGCGGTGGACCTGGT
>CAXUJE010000303.1:0-6891 GCA_964251035.1 uncultured Acetobacteraceae bacterium | reverse complement strand
CCATGGCCCATCCCACCCCAGTGGAGCGGATCGCCGTCGGATAGGACGTGGCGGCCAAGGCGATGCCGCCCGATGCGCCCAAAAGCACCGTCACGCCCAGAAGCGCCATGCAGATGGCAGACAGCGTGGCCGACGTCGCGACCGATCCCATGATCGCCAGGATCGCAGCGCCGAGCACGAAGGCCGGCACGAGCACGAGCGGCCCGAAGCGCTCCACCAGGCGTCCGGCGCTGGCCATTCCGGCGACGCCCACGAAGTTGTTCAACCCGACCATCAGCGCCGCCGCCGACAGGGACAGCCCACTGTCCCGGAACAGCGTCGGGGTGAGGAGCACGATCACCGTCGTGGTTCCGAACGCCGTGAAGAAGACCAGCCATAGCAGGACGGTGCCCATGGCCCGGCCGCCGGTGAACAGGCTTCGCAGGCCGGCCTTCACGCGGGCCTCGGTGTCCATGACAAGGCGCATCTCCTGGCCGGCCAAGGTCCTGTCGAGCTTCTGAACGATGGTCCGGGCTTGGGCGGACGATCCGCCGCGCGCCACGAGGAAGCCGAGCGACTCCGGGAGCAGGAAGGCCATCAGCGCGGCGACCAGCAGCGGCAGGCCGCCGCCGATAAAGAAGACGGCCTGCCAGCCGAGCGCCGGGATGACGGTGGCGTTGACGACCCCGCCCAGGCTGGCGCCGAGCGGGTAGGCGGCCCACAGGACGCTTGCGAGCATGGCGCGCCGGCGCCGGGGCGCGTATTCGGCGCACAGCGTGATGAAGCACGGCGTGGCGCCCCCAAGCCCAAGCCCGCCCAGGAACCGGATGGCGAGCAGCTCGGGGAACGTGCGTGCGGCCGCGGTGAGCAGCGTGAACGCCGACAGCAGCAGCACGGCCACGACCAGCATCCGCTTGCGGCCGAACCGGTCGCCCAGCGGGCCGAAGGTCAGCGCGCCGACCGTGGCCCCGAGCAGGCCGGCCGAGAACGCCGGCGCGAACGACCCCATGGCCATGCCGAACCCGGCGGCGATGAGCGGGGCCGCCACGCCGATGGACTGGCTGTCGGCCCCGTCAAGGAACGCGGCCAGGCCGCAAAGCACGAACACGAGCCACTGCAGGGACGACAAAGGGCGGTCGTCGATCAACGCCGTGACGTTGACGTCGCGGACGGGGCGCATGCCGGTCACTCTGCAGGGCGGCTAGCTGCGGGCGCCGCGCCGCTGCGCCGCCTGGCTCTTCCACAGGTCCCAGGGCCGCTGCACCTGCCCCTCGACGCGGTCCACGCAGGCCCGGCCCTCCGCCTCGGTCAGGTAGGTGATCTCCCCCAGGCGGCTCGCTTCCAACTGGTACCGCGCGTTCAGCTCGGCATAGACCGCCCGGTACACCGCCTGCGGAATGGAGGCGCCCGCCACGGTCGAGCCATGGCCCCGCATGAGCACGATGTCCGCGCCGTCGAACTTCTCCGCCAGCGCCCGCCCGAGCGCGTTGTCGCTGATCAGCAGGTCCGTGCCGTCGCCGCCAGCCTCGCGGATCTCGAACACCGGCGCGTCCTGGCCGATGAAGCCGGCCATGTGGAACAGGGCGCGGAGCTTGGCGCCCTTCACGACGCTCAACGGCACGACCGAATGGGAATGGCTGTGCACCACCGCCATCACGTCCGGCCGGCGGCGGAACAGCTCGCCATGGATGAACCGCTCAAGGTAGACCTTGCGTCCACCGGCGTTCACCGGGTTGCCGTCGAGGTCGTGTTCTATGATGTCGTCGGCCGTGACGGAGCCGGGCGCCATGTTGCGCGCGAGCAGGAACCGGTCGGGACGCTTGTCATGCCGGACGCTTATGTGCCCGAAGGCGTCCACGACGCCCTGGTCGAACAGGATGTGGTTGGCGGCGACCAGGTCCTCGACCAGCGCCGGCGCCGGCGCCTCCCCGCCATCCCCGTGGTCGGCGACGGCGGATGCGATGGGGTGGCCGTGGCTGTCAGGCGTGGCCTGGCACATGGGATGACCTTTCAAGCATGGGTTTCTACGGCCGCGCCGCCGCGGGGCATCCGCCCTGGTCCATCGGGCGGAACGCCTCGCCCGGCGGGATGGTCGCGACCACGTCGTAAAGGTCGTCGCGTCCCTTCGACCGGCCCGGCGTCTTGACCTGGAACAGGTACATCGCGTGCACGGCGCGGCCGTCGGGCCGGATCGTCGTCGGGCCGAACAGGGGGTCGTCGATCGGGCCTGCGCCCATCCGCGCGACGACCGTGCGGCCGGAGGTGCTGCCGGACGCCGTGGCGGCGCGCAGGTAGGCCAGCGTCTCGGAATACACCCCTGCATGGTTCATCGTCGGCATCTGGCCGCCGTTGCGCGTGGCGAAGCGGCGGCTCCAGGCCCGGGTCGCGTCGTTCAGGTCCCAGTAGAACGCCTCGGTCAGCAGCAGCCCTTGCGCGGTCTGCAAGCCCATCGCCTGGACGTCGGTCAGGAACACCAGCAGACCCGCCATGCGCTGCTTGCCGTCGCGGCCGACGCCGAACTCCGCCGCCTGCTTGACCGTGTTCACCACGTCGTCCCCGGCGTTGGCGGTGCCGATCACGTCGGCGCCCGAGGATTGCGCCTGCAGCAGGTAGGACGACAAGTCTGATGTCCCGAGCGGCGCCCGCACGTCGCCCAGCACGGCGCCGCCATGCGCCTTGATGACCGCGGTCGCATCGCGGATCAAGGAAGCGCCGAGCGCGTAGTCGGAGCCGATGAAGAACCACCGCTTGGCGCCGGCGTCGACCAGGGCGCGCGCCGTGCCGTTCGCCAGCGCCCAGGTGTCGAAGGTCCATTGCACGGTGGTGGGCGCGCATTGCGGCCCCGTCAGGTCGGAGGTGGCGCTGCTGGAGGCGAGGAACGCCCGGTCCTTTTCCCGCATGACCTGGTTGACGGCCAGCGCCACGGCGGAGTTCGGCACGTCCACCACGGCGGCCACGCCGTCGCGGTCCACCCAGGCCCGGGCGATGCCGGCGCCGATGTCGGCCTTGTTCTGGTGGTCGCCCGAAAGGATGTCCACCTTCGGCGCGCCCGGGCCGGCTTCCGCGGCGAAGTCCTCGGCAGCCATCCGCGCGGCCAGCACGGAGCCCTTGCCGGACAGGTCGGCATAAGGCCCGGACATGTCGTTCAGCACGCCGATCCTGATCGTCGCCGGCAACTCGGCCCTGGCCGCGCCCGGCGCCAGCAGCGAAGCGGCAAGAAGCGCGCCGGCCAGGCCACGTCGTCTCACGCCGGCTCTCCTTCCGCTGTCAAGCAGCCGCTTGGCTCGCGCTGGCCGCAGTCGGCTTGTCACTGCCGTAAAGCCAGGCAAGCTCCTCATACCAGTCCGAGGGCGTCTTTGCCCGCATGATGGCGTTGCGAAGCTGCGCGTGCGCGCCGGCGGGATGGTAGATGTGCTCGCCGATGGCGCGGGACTGCAGCTGCACCCGCGCGGTGCGCAGCACCCGCCGGGCTTGGTAGGCGTCCAGCGCGGCGTCAAGACGGCCCGGGTGCGCCGCCACCTCCTCCGCCAGGCCGACGCCGTCCTCCATCGCCATGCAGGCGCCTTGGGCGAAGTACTGCAGCGCGGGGTGGGCCGCGTCCCCCAGCAGGGCGACGCGCCCGTCAACCCAACGGTCCACCGGGTCGCGGTCGCACAGCACCCAGTACTTCCAGTCCTTGCCGTGCCGGATGATGTCCTGGGCGCAGGGGTGGACGTGCTCGAAGCCGCGCATCACCTCGTCTTCCGAGCAGGGCTTCCCGGCCACCGGCTCGGGGGCGTGGTTGTGGTAGGTCACGACCAGGTTGAACACCTTCCAGCCCGACAGCGGGTAATGCACGATGTGGCACTTCGGCCCGGCCCACAGCGTGGCGGCGTTCCAGCGCAGGTCCTCCGGCATCATCTCCGTTGGGATCACCGAGCGGTAGGTCGTGTGCCCGGACACGCGGGGCGGACCGTCGCCGACCATCTGCCTGCGGATGTTGGACCACAGCCCGTCCGACCCGATCAGCGCCGCCCCGCGGACGGCCTCGCCGGACGCCAGACGGGCCGTAACGGCGCCGCCGTCCTGCTCGTAGCCGACGACCTCGCACCCCGTCCGCAGCTCGATGCGGTCGCTGTCGCGGCAGGCCCGCAGGAACACGCCGTGCAGGCCGCCGCGGTGCACGACCGCGTAGGGGTTGCCGAAGCGCTGGCGGAACGGCTCGTCCAGCGGGATGCGCGTGATCTCCTGGCCGCTGGTCGCGTCCATCAGCCGCAGGTTGTCGATGAACACGGCCATCGCGCGGGCGGCCTCGCCGATGCCCAGGTCGTCGAAGCAGTGGAACGCGTTGGGACCAAGCTGGATGCCGGCGCCGATCTCGCCCAGCACCGGCGCCTTTTCGAGCACGAGGACCGGCACGCCCTTGCGCGCGAGGCCGAGGGCTGCGGCCAGTCCGCCGATGCCGCCGCCGGCGACGATGAACGGCAATGCTCGTGCTGCTGACATGGTGGTCCTACCTTGATCTGTGGCTGCGCCGCCTTGCGGCCCGGCCGGGGCCGGGCCGCTTGACCCTGATCAGCGCTGGGAGGCGATCCGCAACGGGGCCGGCGTCGCATCGTTGTGCAACTCGGCCAACTCCCCGAGCAGCCGGATGATCGTGCCGCGGTCCTGCGGCGCCAAGGGGGCGAGCAGGCGCTCCTGCACGCGGCGCACCGCGGGGCCGACCTGGTGAAGCAGTCTCAGTCCGGCTGGGGACAAGCATACGAGCTTGATCCTGCGGTCCTGCGTGCTGGGGGTCCGCACGATCCAGCCCTTGGCCTCCATCCGCTCCAAAACGTCCCCGATCGTGGAACGGTCGAAGGCGATCAGCGACGACAGCCGCGTGGCGTCCACCTGCGGGTTGGCCTGGATCGCGCACAGCGCGGCATACTGCACGGAGGTGAGATCGAAGGCCGCGCACTCGTCGGCAAAGAGCGCCGTCGCGATTTGCTGCGCCCGGCGGATGAGATGCCCAGGCATCTGGTAGAGATCGTCCATGCCATGCTGCTATCAGATCAGGCCACCGCAGACGAGGCAGCCGCGAAGCGGGCAGGTTATTCCGCATCGCGCTGACGGCCGGGCGCCGCCTTGAAAAAGGCCGGCAGCGCCATGCAGGCCGCCAAGCCCGCCGAGTTGGCCTCCGCCGCCCACCGCGCCACCTCCGTTTCAGCCAAGCCGAGACGTTGAGGGGAGTTCAACACCCGAAGGTTTTGTAACGGATGGGTGCCGGCCGCGGGGGTGAGGGCGACCGCGCGCACGGCCGCCCGCCGCCCCGCATCGCCGGGCAGCAGAGGAGGAGGGGGATCGGTCTCGTCCAGCCACTCGATGATAGCGAGCGACTGGGTGAACGCCATCCTGTCCTCCATCTCCAACGCCGGGACCAGGCCTTGCGGGTTGAGCGCGAGGTACTCCGGCAAGCGCTGCTCGCCGCGGCGGAGTTGATGAAAGGCTTGCTGCACCGCATCGCGCTTCAAGTGAAGCGCGATGCGGACGCGCCAGCTTGCCGCGCTGCGGAAATAGCCATGCAGGATCATGTCGGCGTTTCCAGGTTCGGCTTCTGTCGGCCCATCGAGGTTGACGCTAAGACGAACGAGGGTATACGGTCAATCTAATAAAGCGGAGGAGCAAATGGACGCCCATGCCACGGACACGCCGGAGCGGGTCGCCTTCTACGACCGGATCGGCCGCGACAACCTCACGCCGTTGTGGACCTCGCTCGCCAACCTGGTGACGCCCGAGCCACGCAGCCCCTGCCAGCCTGCCTCCTGGAAATTCGACACCATCCGCGCGGCCATGATGGAGGCGGGCGGCCTGATCACCGCCAAGGAGGCCGAGCGCCGCGTGCTGGTGCTGGAGAACCCGGGGCTGCGCGGCCAGTCCCGCATCACCACCGACCTGTATGCCGGCGTGCAGCTCGTGCTGCCCGGCGAGGTCGCGCCCGCGCACCGCCACACGCAGTCGGCGCTGCGGTTTGTCCTGGAAGGCAGCGGCGCCTACACCGCCGTGAACGGCGAGAGGACGGTCATGCACGAGGGCGACTTCATCATCACTCCGCCCATGGCCTGGCACGACCACGGCAATCCCAGCGAGGAGCCGATCTTCTGGCTCGATGGGCTGGACATCCCGGTCGTGTCGTTCCTTGACGCTTCTTTCGCCGAGCACTTGGACCAGGACGAGCAGCCGATCACCCGTCCCGTGGGCGACAGCGACGCGCGCTACGGCGCCAACCTGCTGCCGGTGGACCACACGGGCGGCAGCGCCTCCTCCCCGGTGTTCAACTACCCCTACGACCGGACGCGCGAGGCGCTGGAGCGCATGCGGCGCCTGGGCGAATGGGATGCGTGCCATGGGCTGAAGATGCGCTACGCCAACCCGATCACCGGCAACCACGCCATGGCGACCATGGGCACGTTCGTGCAGCTGCTGCCGAAAGGCTTCGCGACGGGTGCTTACCGCTCCACGGACGCGACGGTGTTCGTCCCCATCGAAGGCAAGGGGCGCAGCATCATCTCCCCGCGCGCCGGCGGTGGGGAGGACTTCGTGGTGAACTGGGGCAAGCGCGACGTGTTCGTCGTGCCGTCGTGGCAGAAGATTCGGCACGAGGCGGCGGAGGACAGCGTGCTGTTCTCGTTTTCCGACCGGCCGATCCAGCAGGCGCTGCATCTGTTCCGCGAGGATCGCGGCAATGCCTGATTACGTCATCGATCCTGCCCCGCATCCAGCGTCGCGGTCGTCGGGAGCGCGCAGGGCCGTGTCGCAGGATCGGTGCAAGACGCGCAGTGGTCCCAGCGCCGCCAGTGCTCAGGCGGTGCGGGCGGAGGTCGGGCGTCCGAACGCCAGCATGCGGTTGAGCGCATGGACGGCGACGTCCGCCTCGGCCGCGCGCCGCGCGTC